>DATJQT010000246.1:0-73805 GCA_035505475.1 Vulcanimicrobiaceae bacterium | reverse complement strand
AAGAAAGAGCGCCCCCGGTCGGCGGCGTCCGTCAACCTCTACCTCTACCTGCAAGACCTCCGTTCGGCGTACAACCTCGCCAAGCGCAATGGCAAGGTAGATAAGAACCCCGTCGCAGATGTGCGCCTGTTGCACGAGAATAATAAGCGGGAACGTGAGACGTCTTATGAAGAAACGACAATCCTTACAGCGCTGGACCCCTCAGAGAGGCGTTTCCATACTGACCTGCGGCCAATGCCATTTGCTCGTGGCAACGGGCCTGCGATCCGGGGAAGCTTGTAACCTTCGCTGATCTGATGTGGACTGGTGGACCGAAGAGGTGACGCTCCGAAAGACGAAGGCGCACGAGACCCAGCACGTCCTGCTGAGCACCGACGCGGGAGCGATCCTCCGAGCGCTGGGCTTTGGCAGCGCTGAGCCTCATGTCTTCGTCTGGCCCGATGGTCGGCCCTGGACACCCGGCTATGTGACGCATGCCTTCCGTGACGCTGCGGTATCCGCTGGTGTCAAGGATCTGCATAAATATGACCCGCGACACACGGCGGCCTGTCGTTGGCTCCGAACCGGATGGATATTTATATCGTGAGCAAGCTACTCCGGCATGTCACGGTCGTCATGTCCGAGCGATACGCGCACCTGTCACAAAGTGACCTCAAGGCGGCTGTGGAGCGGTACGCTATGCCGCAAACCGGCACTGATCGTGAAATTGACCCTGACTGACCAGATTGCGTGACGGCTTGACCTCGGCGGCTGGAGCGTAGCGACTGAGCAACAATGACGATTGTCTGCCGGGCTTGACAAGAGGATTGCAATCATTGGGTTGCGTTATCTCGCGGGGTAGTATGTAATATAACGGCTCTAGCACCCCCGGACTGGATCATTGCTAAGAACCGCAGCGGCTCGACAAGAGGGGGACCAACGATGAGCGCCCCGGATGCTGATGCCCCGCGGAAGATAAAGACAATCGTCTTTGTCGATGACGACCGGTTCTTTGCCGAAACGATTACCGAGATCCTCACGTCAAAGGGATATGCCGTGCACGCCGCGCGGGATGGCCTTGAGGCGCTCGCGGCCATCCGGCGGGTCAAGCCGGATTGTATCATTCTGGACATGGTGCTTCCTAAACTCGACGGGGGCGAGGTCTGCGCGGCCCTCCGCCAGGACGCCACGTTCCGCCATATCCCGATCATTGTATTTTCCTCCCTCAGCCAGAAGGATTTCACGTTTTTCCCGAACATCAGCGCTGACGCCTATGTGGCGAAGACTTCTCTGGCGGTAGCGAGCAAGAATATCCTGGCAGCCATCAGTCACGTAGAGGTGCAAGACCCGAAGACCATGGAGGGGCTGGTCCTGGGATACGATAACCTCAAGTCGCGCCGCCTCGTCTCCGAGTTGCTCCTCGAGAGACGCCACCTGCGGGCCATGTTTGAGGTCATTGTTCCCGGGGCCTTGGAGCTGACGCTCGAGGGCCGCATCGCCATGGCAAACCGCGGGGCATGCGAACTTTTAGGGAAACCCGCGAAGCAGTTGGTTGGAAAGTTCTTGTCCTCCCTCCTCCCGGATCCTGATCAGAAGAGGCTGCAGGACCTTCTCACTGACCTCGGGCGATCGGAGCAGCCGACCGGTTGCCGGACGGCTTTCCGGTTTGGTACCAAGCCTCTGCAAACCCGGCTGGCCCCGATCCTAGAAGAACGGACGTGCACCGGTCTCGTAGTTATTCTGGAAGGGAATGTGTCCACGCCTGCGAAGGGAGGGTGACAACGAGCAGGTTATTCCGGTATGCCTCCGTCGTCATGGGCGCGCGATACGCGCACCTGTCGCAGGGCGATCTCGAGGCGCCGATTCAGAATGCAACAGCCACCACAACAGCCACCAGGGAATAGGGGGCACAGTAAGCCCTTGCTATTAGGCCCTGCAGAGGCATACAGCATCCGGCTCATAACCGGATGGCCCCGTTCGAGTCCTGGTGCGCCCACCAAACATTTCGAAGATGTAAGCCCGCGTGACGGGACGTTACGCGGGTTTTCCTTTATCTATTGCGGATTATCCATAAGGTACAACCGTAATGGCGTCACCTGATCCGGCATTTGGTTGGCAGCGGGCGGGCGCGGGTTGGATCGGCTTATTCTGTTGTTTTGCGTGGAATCTGGGAAGGTTTGTTGTGGCACTTTGAGAGTCTGATATCAGACACTAACGTCAACGTAATTTGGTAGAAATACCGCAAGGGAGAAAGGGCAACTGTGCCGATTCAAACATCAGTGCGTTGTTACACCCACAGGAACTAGGGTGTACGTTTCCTGTGGTCGATAACTTCTCCGAAATATTCGCAACCTGCGAGGCAACGTTCCTCTGGCGCAGATTTTGCCTGTTATATTCTCGAAATGGAAATGTCACGTGGATCATAGATCCCGCTCTGAACCATGGAGGGTAGGATGGGATACTTTTTGGCAGGGATTGGGCTTGGAGTCTTGGTCACGAGTATCGTGGGTGTTCTCGCGATGTCGCTCAGTGTTGTAGCGGGTCGAACGGCCGATGCCGAGCCACACCTCCAGTTAATTGGCGATTCTCGCCGTGATGCATTCCGCTCGCCTAAGAAGGAATGCCTTGAACAGGGATGCCCCTGCTTCTGGGAAGTGCGCGCCGTCGTGTAACCCAAAATGTCACTCGGAATGTGAGGACCTCGGCACTCTGTTGTCTTGCCACGTTGCGCGGCCCTCTTTAACGGAATACGCGTGTGGCGCTGGATGACTATCGCCCCTCCGTTTTTCTCCAGGCCAGGAAGGCCGCCGCCTCTCCTGGCCTTTATCTTTTCCCCGCCATCCTGGTGGCTTTGCCAGCCGGGCCTTTGTTCGGCGGAATCGTCCGCCGGTTCTCCCCACGAGCTCGAAAGCACTGCAGTATGGACGCAGCAGAATTTGGCGCGCTGCACATGCGCCAGTTCTCATCCATTGCTTCATCCTCCGCACGCTTACCACATACGCCATACACGATCTCGGCTAAGCTGCGGTCGCATGCAATGTAAGTTGTGAGGTTGACACTCATTACGGTGAACGATACGCTGGCACTACGATCGCTGATTCGGGACAGGCAAAGGAGGACTCCATGAAGCGGGCCATGTGGTGGCTGGCGGTTGTGATCGCAGCGCTGGTTCTCGTGGCGCCTGGGCCGGGGTGGGCGCAGCAAAAGAAATTGGTGTACTGGACGAACCTGGAGCAGCATCCACATTTCAACAAATGGTTCGAAACTAAGGGGAAGGAGTTTGCAAAGAAGACCGGGTTCGAGGTCGAGTCGGTGGTGATCCCGTATCAAGGGTACGAAGCGAAGTACCTGGCGGCGTTCATGGGGAAGAGCGGGGCGCCGGATTTCTTCATGGGGATGACGCACCAGTGGTGCGGGCAATATGATTTCTGCGACAAGATGCCCGACGACCTGGCGAAGGTCTGGGACGCGGCGCTGCCCAGGTATATGGTGCCGATTGGACAGTGGCAGGGTGCGCGCTACGGCGTGCCGATTGACAACGGCAACTTTCAACAGATGTACATCAATGTGGAGATGTTCCAGAAGGCCGGCCTGAACCCCGACAAACCGCCCAAGACGTTCGACGAATGGCTCGTGGCCATGAAGAAGCTGACGATCGTGGACGCAAAGGGCGAGACTACGCAGACCGGTTTTGCGATCCGGCACAAGGGGCATCCGGTGGGGATCGCGGACAAGTTCCTGCCGTTTGCCCACGCCTGGGGCGCGCGGATGCTGAGCCCGAACATGGACAAGGCCACCGGGTACGCAAACAGCCCGGAGATGGTCGCGGCGCTCACGTTCTTCGGTAATTTGGTCCTCAAAGACAAAGTAGCGAGCATTGCCCTCGGCAATCCGGAAGACGCGTTCGCGCAGAAGCGGGCGGCCGTGATTTTCCGGGAGTCGTGGTTTTTCGGCTGGCTGCGCGACAATGCCCCGACTGTGAACTACAAGGTCCACGCGCTTCCGTGCCAGAAGACTTGTCCCGGAGCGGGGGCCCTCTTCCCCTGGACGAACCTGGTGTACAAGAACAGCCCGAACCGACTGGTGGTCTGGGAATACATGCGGTTCATCACCAATGCGAAGGACGACTTGGAGCAGCGTGAGGCCGGTGGGCTCTTGCCGGTCTGGACGGTGAACCTCGACACGCCGTACGTGAAAAAGCGGCCCGACTACCAGTCGGTCAAGGACATGCTCGCACAGCCAGTCCCGCCGACCTATTTCCACCCCAAATCCAACGAACTGGCCACCGCCTTCGGCGAGGCGATCGTGGGCGTCCTCTACGGCAAAGGACAGCCGAAAGAGCTGCTCGACGATGCGGCAGGCAAAATGGACAAGATTCTTAGAGACTGACACAACTACCCTTTGCGTTCTCTGCGTGGGCGGTGAAGCCATACTGCCGTCCGCGCTTAGACACGTCCTTCGACAGGCCCAGGACAGGCTTACCGCGAACGGGTTTTGGCCAGTAGCATCAACGGCTGCTTGAACGTGGAGCCCCGGAATATTCCGGGGCTCGTGCCTTTTCTATTGCACTTCTTGGCTCGGTTGCTTAGCCTCAACAATTGAGTTGTGTCGGGCTTCCGTCAATCTAGCCGCTGCGAGGAGGGGACCATGGCTGAGCCAGCATCGCCCGCGCTCTCCCCCCAACCGTTGATGGAACTCGCCTCTCGGTTCATGGAAAGCCGGGTGTTCCTGACCGCCTGCGAGTTGGGGCTGTTCGAGACCCTTGGGGAAGAGGAGCGCCCGTCCGCCGATGTCGCCAAGGCGATCGGTCTGGATGGCCGGGGGACAGACCGGCTGATGAACGCGCTGGCCAGTCTGGGGCTGCTGGAAAAATCGAACGGTCTGTTCCGCAACAGCCCGCTGGCCCTCACGTACTTGGTGAAAGAGCCCGGGTTTGCCTCCGGCCTAATTCACTGGGTGCACCTGTGGCAAGGCTGGAGCACGCTGACGGAGGCAGTGCGGGCCGGGCACAGTATCGTTACAGAACCGATTGGGGATCGCGGTAATAGCTGGGTGCACGCCTTCATCTCGGCGATGCATTGGCGCGCCGTGCAGCACGCGCCCAGCGTGGTGGGCCTCTTCGATCTCACGCGCATCTTGCGGGTCCTCGATGTGGGTGGGGGCTCCGGCGCCTACGCGATGGAGTTCGTGCGCGCCATGCCGGGCCTCATGGCCGTGGTCTTCGATTTGCCGGCGGTGCTCCCGCTCACGTCGGCGTACCTGAAACGCGCAGGCATGGCTGATCGGGTCGAACTGGTGCCGGGCGATTACACCAGGGATCCGCTGGGTAGGGGATTCGATCTCGTCCTGCTCTCGGCCATACTGCACAGCAATTCCCCGGAAGAGAATCGCACCTTGATTCGCCGCTCCGCCGCGGCACTCAATCCGGGCGGGCAGGTGGTCGTGCAGGAGTTTATCATCAACGAAGAGCGGACTGGGCCGCCATTCAGCACGCTGTTCGCGCTGAACATGCTGGTCGGCACGGAGGCGGGCGACACCTACACCGAGTCCGAGGTGCGGGAATGGATGGTGGCGGCCGGCCTCGGTGACATTCGCCGGCATGACATGGCCTATGGCACGACGGTCATCGTGGGGAAAAAACCGTGAGGCCGTTTCCGTGATCGTGTTCGGGACCGCGACGAACCCGAGCCACGAACGCGTCCTGTAAACATAAACACGGTTCGATCAGCCACGACCATGACCTTGCCATTCATTGACCCCATTCGCCATCTGTGCGATACTCTCGCGCCTTTACGATGATCAGGACCCTCGATGAGCGTAGACATGTGGGTGGGACTCGATAAGCTACTCGAATTGCAGAATATGGACCTCGCGATTCGCAAGCTGGAATCCGAGGTCAGCGCTATCCCACAGGCGATCGTGACGATTGACCAGCGGCTGGCCAAGGCTCGCCAAGACCTCGATACGGCGAAGTCGAGTGTGGACCAGCTCCAGAAACAGCGCCGGGGTAAAGAGCGTGAACTGGAAGAGGTTACCCAGAACACCAAGAAGAAGCAAGCCCGCCTGTTCGAGATCAAGACCAATGAGGAATACTCCGCTGTTCTGAAAGAGATCGAGGTCCTGAAGGCCAAGAGTTCTGCGCTCGAGACGGAAATCTTGGAGCAGATGGAGGCGGGCGACCAGACCGCCAAGATTGTCTCCGATGCCGAGCGTGTGTTTCAGGCCGAGCAGACGGCCTGCCAACAGGGCCGGCAAGAGAAGGAAAGCCGCCTGGCGGTGCTGCAGAGAGAGTTGTCGGAGCTCACCGCTACGCGCAAGGGACAGGCGTCGCGGCTGGACCGGGATCTGTTGAGGCAGTACACGCGGCTCATGCAGAACCGGGATACCGCTGTCGTCCCCGTCACCGACGGCACCTGCCAGGGGTGCGGGATGGCGCTCACGCCTCAGACCTACGCCGAGGTGCGCCGCAACGACCGCATGTTCGCCTGCCCTTCCTGCAACCGGATCCTTTATTTCCCCGGCTAGGCCGTGGACGCCCCTCCGCTCATTTCCGTGCTCAAGCGGCTCGCCGAGGCCCGATGCGGCCCACAGCGGCTTGACCTGCCGCCAGACCTGCGCCCCGAAACGGCGCTCGAGGCCATCCGCGAAGTCGTACGAGTTCTCGACCCCGATATAGCCTTGTCTATCGAACAGGGCTCGCTGGAGGCGGCTCGTGTCCACATTGACGGCGCCTCTCGCGGGAATCCCGGACCCGCGGGCATCGGGATCGCGATCTTCGATCCGGAAGGCGGCTTGCGGGAGCGCATACATGAGAGCATTGGCGAGGCAACCAACAACGTGGCCGAGTATCGGGCACTCCTCGCGGCGCTGGATCGGGCACTGGCCCTCGGCATTCAAGAGCTCGAGGTCCGCTCGGATTCCGAACTCCTCGTCCGGCAACTTCAGGGAAAGTACCAGGTGAAGCACCCGGGGCTGAAGCCGCTCTTCGCCGCCGCCCGCGAGCGGATCGCCCGACTGCGGCGGTTCCGAATCCAACACGTCCCCCGGGAACAGAATGCGGAGGCCGATGCCTTGGCCAACCAAGGCATTGACGAGGCGGCGCAGGCGGCCTTGGCCCGGGCGCGGGAGGACTGGCGATGAGCGGCCCGGCTTGGCGCGCACCGGTCCGCATGGGGGAGGCCGTCGCCGCGGCACTGCAGAAGCTTGGACTAGAAAACGGCGTCCGCCAGCACGAGGTCTGGCAGGTGTGGGCCGCGGTCGTCGGCCCCCAGATCGCTCGACAGGCCCAGCCGCATACCTTCAGCCGGGGACGGCTGATCGTCCATGTGACGGATTCGGTCTGGCTGCACCAGCTCCGGATGATGCGCCACCACATCCTCGCAGCGTTGAATGCAAAGCTGCAGCCGCTCGAAATTAGAGAAATCGTCCTCAGGGTCGGGGAGTTTCCCGCGATTGCGCCGGAACCGATTCCTGAAATCACGCATCCGCCCCTCGCGGAGCTCACCAAGGAAGAGTTGGCCGATATTGATGCCGCCCTCGACCCTCTCGGCGATGTCCCGTTCCGCAACGCCCTCCAACGGCTCTGGGAGCGAGCGGCACAGGATGCAAAAATCGGGCAACGGAACGTAAAGTCCAGACAGGGGCAAAAAAGATACGGTTCGTTGTAGCGGAAACACAACCGATCATCTCCCATTCATTTTTGGCTTCCACCGGTCACCGTTATTCCTATTTTCATCAATAAAATCAAACACTTTTTCTGTCAGTCAAGCAGTGCAGGCTGGCACCGTACATGCAAATGTCCTACGTGGTTTCTAGGGACGAAGTGTACCCAGGAAAGGGAGACGAATTGAGCCATCAGCGAACGCTGGACAAGCCGGTCAAGTGCGAGGGGATCGGATTACATACCGGTCAGCATGCCGATCTCGTCCTACGACCTGCGCCTGCGCATAAAGGGGTGTTCTTTTGCCGGACCGATCTGCCCGGCTCGCCCGTGGTTCCCGCTCGGCCGGAATACGTGGCAGACACGCAGTACGCGACCTCTTTGTCCAAAGACGGGGTGTCGGTCAAGACGATCGAGCATCTCATGTCGGCCCTGGCTGGGATGGGCGTGGACAATGTGCAGGTCGATATCTCCGGACCCGAGGTGCCGATTTTCGATGGCAGCGCCCTGCCCTTCGTCGAGTTGTTGCGGAGCGCAGGACTGCGTCGCCAGTTTGCGCCGAAGACGTTCCTGAAAATCCGGCAAGCGATCACCGTCGAGGCGGGCAAGCGGAGTCTCAGGATCGTGCCCTCCGATCGCCTGAAAGTCATTTACACGATGTGCTTCGACCACCCAATCCTAGGCGAACAGACTTCCGCCATGGACGTCGTCCGCGAGCGGTACATTCGCGACGTGGCCCCGTGCCGCACGTACGGGTTCCTGCGGGACGTGGAGATGCTCCGCCGCATGGGGTTAGCCAAGGGTGGCTCGCTCGAAAATGCCATCATCGTGACCGATGACGGCATCCTGAACGGCCCGCTGCGCTTTTCGGACGAGTTGGTGCGCCACAAGATCCTTGATCTGATCGGCGACCTGTTCCTGCTCGGGAAGCCTCTGGTGGGCACGATCATCGCCCATGGCGCCGGCCATCAGATGCATGTGCAGCTCGTCAGGCGGATTCAGGAGCAGCTTGGCGCCGCGGCCCCTGAACCGTTCAGCCTTTCGGCCTCGGCCGTTGAGCAATGGGTTTCGCCCTTGTTGCCGGCCGCGCAAGGGCTGTAATTAGCGGCCTCGTAGTCCGGCTCGTACCGACCTCAACCGGGGAGAGAGTCAACGCCTCCCCGGTTTCTCTTGCCTTCACCCTTTCCCACACCTATACTTTTCATTTTTAGCGACTTAGATGAGTTCTTAGCACCTTTAGAGGGTGATGGACATGCCGCTGTCGTCCATGGCACCGGAACCGACGATGCCTAACCGGAGCCGGCGTACCCGCCTAATTCTTGCGATCGTGCTCGGTTCCGTCATCGGTCTGACGGCGTTGCAAGTTACCATTCAGAAACTCCGGTTCCCGACGCCCATCGCCTCCAACATCCTGATCTTTGCCCTGGTCAACATCAATACCGTCCTTCTCCTCCTGCTCGTGCTCCTCATCTTCCGCAGTTTGTTCAAGGTCTATCTGGAGCGGCGGGAAAACGTCCTCGGCTCGAAGATCCGGGTCAAGCTGGCCGTCGCCTTTGTTAGCCTAGCCCTTCTCCCGGCCGGGGTCCTGTTCTTGGTAGCAAGCAACCTGATTACGACCAGTGTGGACAGCTGGTTCAATGTCCAAATCGAAGAATCGCTGCAGCGCGCGCTGGAGGTGGCGCAGACCTATTCGCGTTCCCGCCAGGAGAACGCGCTGTCGCGCGCCAAGCTGATTGCGGGATGGCTCGGGGCGGTCTGGGAGGGCGACGGCGGGACGATGGTCAAACAGGTAGCGGCAGAAAAGGTGCGCGACCATAGTCTCGACGGGATCCAGGTGTTCAATCGTCATCGCGCGCTCGTCTACGAATGGCGGGGGGAGCAGGTCAGCGCGGACGCGCTGCTGGTACCCACCTCTCGGCTGCTCCGCCGCGGGTTGAACGGGGAAGCATCGGTTGCGACACAATTGTTGCCGAACGCAGACAGCGTGCGGGCGATGGCGCCGGTGTTCCGGCCCGGCACGCGCGAGGTGCTCGGGGCCGTGGCCGTGGTGGATTGGGTGCCGGCCGGCATCGGCACCAAGGCCGAAGAGATCCAAACCGGCATCAAAGAATATCAGCAGCTCCGGTTACTGAAAGGGCCGACCAAGGGCATCTACCTCATGCTGTTCTTGATGGTCACGCTGGTGATCATCTTCGGGGCGATCTGGGTCGGGGTGCACCTGGCGCGTGGCATCACCGGACCGATCCAGCAACTGGCGGAAGGCACGCGCAAGGTGGCCGCCGGCGACCTGAATTTCCACGTGCAGGTCAAGGCGGACGACGAAATTGGGATGCTAGTGGATTCGTTCAACAAGATGACGGGCGACCTCTCCAAGAGCAAGACGGCGCTTACCGAAGCCTACCAAGAAGTACAGCGGTCCAACGTGGAATTGGACCGCCGGCGCGACTACATGGAGACGGTGCTCGAGACGATCACCGCCGGCGTCCTGTCACTGGATGCCGAAGGCCGCGTGAACACCGTCAACCAGGCTGCGGCGCGGATGCTGGGGCGGCCGCGGGATGCGATTCTCAACCGCCCATCCGGCGAGGTGCTCGCCGGACCGCTCCAACCGCTGGAGCGCCTGGTGCGACGCGCTGCCGAGGCCGGGCAGGAGATCTCGAACCAGCAGGTCACGCTGTCGCTGAAGGGGCGTCCGGTCGCGTTGATGGTGACGGTCAGCATGCTGCTCGGCTCGCAGGGCGAGAGCCGAGGACTCGTCCTCGTGATGGACGATGTCTCTGAGGTCCTGCGGGCGCAGCAGGTCATTGCCTGGCGGGAAATGGCCCAGCGCGTCGCGCACGAGATCAAGAACCCGCTCACGCCGATCCAGCTTTCGACGCAGCGGCTGCGCAAGAAATTCGCGGAAGGAGCGCCCGACGCGGCTGAGGTGTTCGACGAGTGCACACGCACGATCATCCAGGAAGTCGAGGGGCTGCGGCACATGGTGGACGAATTCTCGCAATACGCCCGCATGCCGGCCCTCCGGCCCCGGGCGACCGACCTGGGCGACATCGTGCAGCAGGTGATGCAGCTTTATGCGGGCGTTAAGGCAAGGATTACCGTCCGGACCGACTTGGATCCCACGGTACCGCGCCTAAACCTCGATCCCGATATGATGCGACGCGCGCTGATCAATCTGGTCGAAAATGCGATCGCTGCCGTGGGAGAGAACACGGGGGAGATCGTCATCTCCACACATCTCGTCCCCGGCGCATCCCAGGTGGTCCTGGAAGTCGCCGACGACGGCCCGGGATTTCCGCCGGACGATCGTGATCGGGCGTTCTTGCCGTACTATTCGACCAAGCGCTCGTCGGGTGGGCTCGGTCTTGCGATCGTTCACCGGATCATTCTGGAACACGGTGGCGACATCCGCATCGAGGACAATCAGCCGCGTGGCGCACGACTGGTCATCACGCTCCCTGCGCTGGTGCCGGCGTCGGTCTAGCCGGCTGGATCTGAATCCACATGAGCCACGAAGACATTCTGATCGTTGACGACGAAAAGAACATCCGGAGCTCGCTGGAAGGGATCCTCAGGGACGAGGGCTACGAAGTTCGGAGCGTTGGCAGCGGCGAAGAGCTGTTGCGGCAGGCGAGCGTGGGGGCGCCGGATCTCGTCATCCTCGACGTGTGGCTGCCCGGTATGGACGGCCTGCAGGCGCTCGAAGAGCTGCGCCGGGTGGCCCCGGAGCTTCCTGTCATCATGATCTCCGGCCACTCCAGCGTCGAGACGGCGGTGCGGGCGACCAAGCTGGGCGCCTATGATTTCATCGAGAAGCCGCTCAGTCTGGAGAAGACGGTCCTGACCGTCCGGAACGCGCTCGAGCACCGCCGCCTTGCTCAGGAAAACCTTGCCCTCCGGCAGCGGCTGCAGGCGCGCTACGAGATCGTGGGCGATAGTCCGGCAATGCACGCCTTGCGCACCCAGATCCAGTCGGCGGCGCCGAGCCACGGGCGCGTCCTGATCCGGGGCGAAAGCGGCACGGGCAAAGAGCTGGTGGCGCGGGCGATCCACGCCCAAAGCCTGCGGGCAGAGCGGCCGTTCGTGGAAGTTAACTGCGCGGCCATTCCGGACGAGCTGATCGAAAGCGAGCTGTTCGGGCACGAGCGGGGCTCCTTCACCGGCGCCACGAACAAGCGGCGGGGCAAGTTCGAGCTGGCCGACGGCGGGACGATCTTCCTCGACGAAGTCGGGGACATGAGCCTGAAGACGCAGGCGAAAGTGCTGCGGGTCTTGCAGGAGCAGACCTTTGAACGGGTGGGCGGCGGGGATACGCTGACCGTGGATGTGCGGGTCATCGCCGCGTCCAACAAGAATCTCGAGGAAGAGATCGGCAAGGGGACCTTCCGCGAAGATCTGTTCTACCGGCTCAACGTCATTCCGTTCGAAGTGCCGCCGCTCCGCGAGCGCAAGGAAGACATCCCGCTGCTCGCGACGCACTTTCTGTGCCTCTTCTCGCAGGAATACGGTAAGCGCGAAAAGACGCTCAGCCACGCCGCGCTGGCGCTCCTCGATCAGGCCGCCTGGCCAGGCAACGTGCGAGAGCTCCGCAACGTCATGGAGCGCATGGTCATCATGGTCCAGCCAGACATCATCGAGGCCGACGACCTGGAGCCTTCGCTCCGTTTTCCACCGCCGCCCGAGGTGACCGAGGTCATCGAGGGGACGCTCCGCGAAGCTCGCGAGGCGTTCGAAAAGCAGCTCATCCTGCGTCGCCTTGCGGAAGCCCATTGGAACGTCACCCGCGCCGCCGACCGCCTCGGCATTGAGCGGAGCAATCTCCACCGCAAAATGCGTGCGTACGGCATCGAACCGCCGAGGGATTAAGATGGGGGCCGATAATCGCAGATTCGCGCAGAATGTACAGATTCTCTTGGACAGGGGCGATTCGTGACGGGGGAGCGCGGGATTATCTTTGATATGGACGGCGTGCTTGTGAACACGGAGCCGCTGCATTTTCGCGCCACGCAGGAAATCCTGGCGGCGTGC
Organism: Vulcanimicrobiaceae bacterium; assembly: GCA_035505475.1. Taxonomy (GTDB): domain Bacteria; phylum Methylomirabilota; class Methylomirabilia; order Methylomirabilales; family 2-02-FULL-66-22; genus 2-02-FULL-66-22. The sequence continues at coordinate 61,138 of DATJQT010000246.1, read as the reverse complement.
GGTATCGCAATGTCCGAGGCCGATTATTTCAGCCGCTACATTGCCTATTCCGATTGGGAAGTGATGGAAATGCTCCTGCCCCGGGAACGGTCCCGACCCGAGGCATGTGCCGCAAAGAGCGCCCGGTATCTGGAGCTGGTGCGGGCGGGGATTCCTGCGTTTCCGGATGGCCTGGGCCTGCTCGCCCGCACGGACGGTTGGCGGGTGGCGTTGGCCACGGGCTCCATGCGGGATGAGGCCGAGCTCGCCCTCGGCACGCATAAGATTCGCGATCGCTTTGAGCTGATCGTGACCCGCGAGGACTGCACCGAGGGCAAGCCGCATCCCGAGCCGTTCTTACGGGCTGCCGATGGCCTCGGGCTTTCCCCGAACCGCTGTGTGGTGATCGAGGACACGCCGGGCGGAATTCGGGCCGCAAAAGCCGCCGGCATGCGCTGCGTCGCCGTGACGCATTCCTGCCAGGCATGGCGTCTCGCGGCCGCGGACCTGGTGGTTGAAGATTTGGGGCAGGTGGAACTCGAGACGCTGCTCTCTCGGAGATCGTAAATGCCGGACGATGCGATTCGCGGCCGCGTTCGCATGGTGCTCGCGCCTCTGCGCGTCGTGTATGCGGCGATGCTGGGCTCCATTTTAGTGTACTGGGTGGTGGTGCAGGTCATCCGGATGGTGGCCCGCATCCCACGGGGCCGCGACGTTTTTGCGGCGGTGGACTGGCTGCGGTTTCCCCTGTACGGGCTGGGCGCAATCGCCTGTGTTGCGGTCTTCATCATGCGGCGGAAGCTGTTCGACCGCGAGAGGCTCCTTCGGCAGACGCGCGGCCGCAATCTTCCGGAAATTTTGTCGCTCTTATCCTCGAACCAGATCCTCGTCTTCGCGGTGGCCGAAGCCCCCGTCGTCCTCGGGCTGGTGTTGTACTTCGTCGGTGGGTATCTCTTCGATTTTTACGCCTTAGCGGCCGCTTCGGTGCTCGCCTTTGCATTGGCATTTCCGTCCAGCCGCGACTGGGAAGACGCTTTGGATCAGTTGCGCACCGCCCGCCCCGAGCTCTTCGCTTCTCGGAACGATTCCACCTAGCACGTGGAGGTTGGATGTCCGTTGTCGTTCCGCCGTCGGGAGCGGCGGCTGCCAATGTTACGACCGACAAGGTCCGGGTGGCCCGACTCTCGGCCATTGCCGCCTGCGCGCTCGTCTTCGGGAAATTGTTGGTGGGCTGGCAAACTGGGAGCTTGGCCATTCTCTCCGAGGCGGCACATTCGACCCTTGATCTGGTCGCGAGCGTTCTGACCCTTCTGGCTGTTCGCGTGTCCGATCGTCCGGCCGATCGGGAGCATCATTACGGTCATGGAAAGATCGAAAGTCTCTCCGCGCTGGTCGAAACCAGCCTGCTCGTGATCACCTGCGGCTGGATCGTCTGGGAAGCAGTGGATCGACTGTTCTCCCGTTCGACTGCCATTGAGCCCACCTGGGCCGCGTTCGGTGTGATCATCGCGTCCATTGCCGTCGATATTTCGCGCTCGCGCGCCCTGGCGCGGGTCGCGACCGCGACCGGCAGCCAGGCCCTGGAGGCCGACGCGCTCAACTTCCGAACCGACGTGTGGAGCTCCTGCACGGTGTTAGTGGGGCTGTCCGCCGTGGCGGTCGGTCAGGCGTGGGGCATTGCGTGGCTGCACCTGGCGGACCCGCTGGCCGCGGTTCTCGTCGCTCTTATCGTGCTGGTGGTCGGCGTGCGCCTGGGCCGGCGGGCCGTTGACGTTCTGCTCGATCGCGCGCCGCTCGAAGTCGTCGAGCGCATCCGCGCCGCCATCGCCAGCGTACCAGACGCCCGCGGGCCCAACTGGTTGCGCGTCCGCACGGCGGGCCCCAACCTCTTCGTTGATGCCGCCGTGTCGCTCGGGCGGGGAACGTCGCTGGAGAGCGCTCACGATGTGGTGAGCGAGATTGAACAGCGTATCCGAGAGGTCGCGCCGGATGCGAGCACCGTCATTCATGCGGAACCGTTCCGGTCGGCTAACGAGAGCATGGGCGCGGCGGTTCGGCTGATCGTGTCCCGCTATGCGGCCGGAGCACACGATACGCTGATCTATGACACGGGCGGGAAACGAAACGTCGATCTCCACCTGGAACTGCCCGGCGGGACGCCTCTCACCGAGGCGCATGCCCTCACGGAGCGGATCGAGGCGGATCTGCGGCGCGATTTCCCGGCGCTCGGGGCGATCCACATTCACATTGACCCGATCCGCGGGGTTCGCCGCGATGGCTTGGAAACGGGAGCGGACCTCGAACAGCTTGCCGGCACGCTGTCGGCCTTGGTGTCGCAGATTCCCGGAATCCGGAATTGCCGGAATGTCACCGCCAAGCGGCTCCGAGGCCGGCTCTGGATATTTTGCGATTGCGGCATGGATCCCCATCTGACCGTTCGCGAAGCGCACGAGCTTGGCCTGGAACTGGGCCGCCGTGCCCGACGGGAGCTTTCCGATATTGAACGGGTGACCGTGCACGCGGAGCCGGAGGCGGAGGGGTGAAGGCGAGCCGAGCGCCGAGCGCATATCAGATTGTAGAGGCCTGGAATACATCGCGAGGGGTCGCCAGAAATGCCTGAACTACCGGAAGTTGAAGTTATTCGCCGCGCGCTCGAGCCTCATGTTGTGGGGCAGCACATCGCGCGTGTCACACTCCGTGCGCCGCGCTTGAACCGTCGGCAGGGGCAACCGCAGCAGATCCCGGAACGTGTGGTTGGGCGAAACATTCAGAAGCTCGGGCGGCGAGGCAAGTTCCTTCTGTTCGAACTCGGCGAGCTGACACTCGTCATCCATCTCGGTATGACAGGCCAATTGCGCTGGTGGACACGAGCGGCCTTTATTCCCGATACCCACACGCATGCGTGGATCGAGTTCGCCGGAGATGGCATTCTTTCGTACCGTGACATCCGGAAGTTCGGCGAGATCTTTTTGCTGCGGACCGACGCGGTCGAAGCGACGCTCCGCCTTGGAATCGAGCCGCTGGAGAGCGCATTTACGGCGGAGGGACTCGCGGAATGCCTTCGCCATTCGCAGGTCAAAATCAAATCAGCGCTCTTGGATCAACACAAGGTGGCGGGGGTCGGAAACATCTATGCCGATGAGGCGCTCTTCCGGGCGGGAATCCGGCCAACCCGTCGGGCCTCTTCTTTGCGGCGCGATGAGTTCAAACGACTCCGGGAGGCGATCAGGGCGATACTCGCCGCCGGTATCCGTCATGGCGGCAGCACGATTTCCGATTATCGCAGGCCGAACGGTGAGCCTGGGCTGTTCGTCATCCGGCATCGTGTATACCACCGCCATGGGAAGCCCTGCACGGTGTGCAGCACGCCGATTCGTCGGATCGTCCTCGGTCAACGCGGGACCCACTTCTGTCCCGTTTGCCAGCATTGACATTTATGGGAGGGCCCTCGGTGATCACGGTCCTATAGTGGGAAGACCTATGCATTGGCCCCGCTATTTGGGCATGAGCCCGACAGATTTGCGCGATCGGATTGCGGCCGCCGACGAGCTGATCTCAGCGTGCCGCCTGTGCCCAAGGCGATGTGGTGCGCGGCGCACCGACGGTGAGGTGGGTGCATGCGGCGTGGGCGCCGAGGCTCAAGTGGCGAGCTATGGCCCACATTTTGGAGAGGAACGTCCGCTCGTTGGTGCCGGCGGATCGGGGACGATCTTCTTCGCTCGATGCAATCTTTCGTGCGTGTTTTGCCAGAATGCCGACATCAGCCAGCTCGGAGACGGGCTCAGGGTCTCCGCACGGCAACTGGCATCCATCATGCTCGATCTGCAGGAGCGCGGCTGCGAGAATATCAATGTTGTCACCCCGACGCATCAAATGCCCCAGATCCTGCACGCACTGGCCATGGCACAGGAGCATGGCCTGCATCTGCCGATCGTGTACAACTGCGGAGGGTACGAATCGGTCGAGGCGCTGCGCATTCTCGACGGTATCGTGGATATCTACATGCCGGATCTGAAGTTTGCGGACGATGCAGCCGGATTCCGGTATTCCGGCGTCGAGAACTATTTCGCCGCCGCTCATCTGGCGATTCGCGAGATGCACCGACAGGTCGGCGATCTTGAGGTGAATTCACGGGGTGTCGCCCGCCAGGGTCTCTTAGTCCGCCACCTCGTCCTGCCGCATGGATTGGCCGGCACGCCCAAGGCCGTCGCTTTTCTCGCCGAGCTGTCGCCGCACACCTACATGAACGCGATGGCGCAGTATCGGCCGTGTTATCGGGCGTCGGAATATTCAGAGTTGTCCAGACGGCCGACAGCCGCCGAATTCGCCGAGGCCGTGGCGATTGCGCGCGAGGCGGGACTTCGACTCGACGGGTAGAACTGCCTGCCGCACTGGCGTCCTTGGAATGAGTGTGTGAAAGGGTCGCGGCGCATGGTCAACGCGGAAATCGCAATGCTCTTTAACGAGATCGGCGACTTCTTGGAGCTGAAAGGCGAGAACGCCTTTCGGGTTCGGGCGTATCGACGCGCGGCGCAGGCATTGGAGGGCTTGGCCGAAGATCTCACGGCGGTGGCGGCTCGCGGGGAATTGCTGGCGATCCCCGGCATCGGGAAGGATCTCGCAGCCAAGATTACCGAGTATCTTGCGCGGCGCTCGATCGAGTACCTGGAGGACCTGCGCAGAGAAATTCCCGCCGGCGTCATCGAATTGATCGGCGTGCACGGGGTCGGGCCGAAAACGGCCAAGCTGCTGTACGAGCGCGCGGGCGTGGATTCGGTGGAGAAGCTGGAGGAGTTGGCCAGAGACCACAAACTTGCGGGCATTCCGGGCATTCAAGCCAAGACGGAAGAGAATATCTTGCGCGGTATCGCCGTCTGGCGGAGCGGAAGAGAGCGTACGCCGATCGGCACGGCCCTTGGCCTCGCGGAGGCGATTGTCCAGCAGCTTCGGGACCGTGCGCCCGTGGATGAGATTGCCCTCGCCGGCAGCGTCCGCCGCATGAAGGAGACGGTCAAGGATGTGGATATCCTCGTCACCTCACGCGAGCCGGCGCGCATCATGGAAGCATTCATCGGGTTGCCCGTGGTCGTAGACGTGCTGGTCCGCGGTGAGACGAAATCGAGCGTCCGTCTGCGCCGCAACCTCCAGGTAGACCTCCGGGTCGTGCAGCCGGAGAGCTTCGGCGCGGCGCTCCAGTATTTCACTGGGGCCAAGCAACACAACATCCGACTACGGGAGATCGCGCAGCGCCGCAATCTCAAGATCAACGAGTATGGCGTATTTCAGGAAGACGGCACGCGCCTGGGCGGGGCCACGGAGGAAGAAGTCTATGGCGCCGTCGGCCTGCCCTGGATTCCGCCCGAATTGCGGGAGGACGCGGGGGAGATCGAGGCCGCCGCAGCAGGGTGTCTGCCTCAGCTCATCGCGACGGAGAATATCCAGGGCGATCTGCAGCTGCACAGCACCTGGAGCGACGGCGCGTTGAGCGTCGCGGACTTGGCCGATGCTGTTCGGGCTCAGGGATACCGGTACATGGCTGTGACCGATCATTCGCAATCCACCGCAATTGCCGGCGGGATGGGTCCGGTCAAGTTCATGGCCATGGTTGCCGAGGTGCGCCAGTTGCAGCAGCGCCTGACCGATTTTCATATCTTTGTCGGATGTGAGGTGGACATCCGGGCCGACGGCAGCCTGGATTACGAGGATGAGCTGCTGCGCCAGCTGGATCTTGTGCAGGTGTCGATTCATTCCGGGTTCAAGATGAGCCGGGATGAAATGACTGCTCGGATTGTCCGCGGTGTCCGGCATCCGTTGGTGCATATCCTGGGGCATCCCACCGGCCGGGTGATCGGACAGCGGGCGCCGTACGATGTAGACCTGGAAACAGTCTTCCAGGCAGCGCGGGAATCGGGCGCCGCGATGGAGATCAACGCCTCGCCGGCGCGCCTGGATCTTCCCGATGTTTCTGCCCGGCGGGCGAAAGACCTCGGGATTCCGCTCACCATCAGTACCGACGCCCACGTGGCCACGGAGTTGCCCTACATGCGGTATGGCGTGGCGGTAGCCCGGCGCGCCTGGGTCGGGGCGCCCGATGTCCTCAATACTAGACCCCTCAGGGATCTCAAGAGCTGGCTCGAGCGGAAGCGAGGTAGGTGAGAGTATACCCACGCTGGGCGAGTCCGTTGACGGTTGCAAAAGAGCGGCGTACACTCCGCGGCCGAGTGCGGCGTTGCCTTCGTCACCAGGGAAGGAGAAACCGATGGCGTCTTTTACCACACGGCCCGTGATCATGGGGCGGTCTGCCGTGGTCACGTCCGGGCACTATTTGGCGAGCACGGCGGGATTCCGAATCCTCGAGCGTGGCGGCAATGCGATTGACGCCGCAGCCAGCATGGTGTTCTGCCTCAATCTGCTCGAGCCGCAGAGCAACGGCATCGGGGGCGAGGTGCCCACCCTGATCTATTCCGCCAAGGACAAGAAGGCGTATGCGGTTTCGGGCATGGGATGGTCCGCCAAGGCCTTTACCATCGACTGGTGCCGTGAGCACAAGATTGATCTGATCCCCGGCGATGGGTTGCTGCCGGCCTGCGTCCCCGCGGTCGTGGATACCTGGGCGACGGCTCTCGCTCGCTTCGGCACACTGCGCATGAGCGATGTGCTTCAGCCGGCGATCGAGTTGGCCGAGAACGGATTCGCCGTGTACGACGGGCTGCACGAGCACCTCACGGCCAATCGGACGAAATACCTGAATCTGTATCCATCGACCGGCGAGTTGTACCTACCCGGAGGACGGGTTCCGCAGATTGGCGACGTGTTTCGCAATCCGGATTGGGCGAAGTCCCTTCGACTGTTGTGCCAGGCAGAGTCCGAGGCGCAGCACAAGGGTCGCGCGGCGGGGATCGAGGCCGCGCGGGATGCGTTCTACAGAGGCGAGATTGCCGAGCGCATTCTGGCGTTCATCACCAAGCATTCGGTCGAGGACGCGAGCGGCACGGCCCACTCGGGCCTGCTCAGCGCTGAAGATTTCGCCGAATGGCATGCAAGCGTGGAAGAGCCGGTCAGCCTGCGGTTCCGAGAGATGGAGGTGCACAAATGCCCGCCGTGGACGCAAGGGCCGGTCTTCCTGCAGCAACTTGCGCTTATTGATCGTCCCGACCTGCACGCGTTGGGGGCGCAGTCGACCGAGTACTTGCACATTCTGATCGAAGCCGCGAAGCTAGCCTTTGCCGATCGCGAGGCGTATTACGGCGATCCACAGTTCGACGCGGTGCCATTGGACATCCTGCTCTCGGCAGCATACACCGAGAAGCGGCGCGCGGCGATCGGCGAGACGGCCTCGCCCGATTTCCGCCCGGGGGATGTGGGGCGCGGCGTGCCCGCCTATGCCACTTTCGACGTCTTGGCCGACAACCGGCGGGCGCTGCAGGTGAAGGGAGGCGAGGTTCGCGACCTGGGCCTCGGCCATTCGCACGTCGGGGACACGACCCACCTGGACGCCGTGGACCGACACGGAAACATGGTCGCGGCGACGCCGAGCGGGGGGTGGCTCGCCGATTCGCCGGTCATTCCCGGGCTCGGATTCCCGCTCGGATCGCGGGGGCAGATGTTCTATCTGAACGCGGCCCGGCCGAATGCTCTGGCTCCCCGCAAGCGCCCGCGCGCCACGCTCACGCCCAGCCTGGTGACAAAGAATGGCCGGCCGCTGATGGTGTTCGGAACGCCCGGCGGCGATGGGCAGGAACAGTGGACACTGCAGTTCTTCCTCAACCATGTCGTGTTCGGAATGAATCTCCAGGAAGCGCTCGATGCCCCCACGCTGACATCGGTGCACTTTCCGTCCTCGTTTTATCCGCGGCCGGCATACCCGAACCGGGTGGAAATGGAAGCGCGTTTCCCGCAGGAGACTATCAAGGGCTTGGAGCGTCGCGGCCACGAGGTAAAGCTGATCGGGGAATGGGCCAATGGGAAGGTCATGGGGATTCGAACCGATGAAGAGCGGGGCGTGATCGCGGGGGCGGTGTCGCCCCGGCGCGCGATCGGCTACGCCGTGGGCTGGTAGTGGTCAGTAATCTTTCGGGTCCAGAAAATCTCGGAGCCCGTCTCCGGCCAAATTGAACGAGAGGGCGAGCGAAAAGATCGCGAGGCCCGGCCACCAGGCCATCCAAGGGGCGGTTTCTAAGAATTGCTGGGCTGTGTTGAGCATCGTGCCCCAGCTAGGCGCCGGAGGCTGCACGCCCAGACCGAGGAATGACAAGATCGCCTCGGCGATGATCGCGCCCGGTATAGACACGGTCGCCTGCACGAGCAGGGCGCTGAAGATGTTGGGGAGGATGTGGCGCGCCATCATCCGCAGGTCCCCACCCCCGAGCGCCCGCGCGCTCTGGACGTAATCCTCCTGGGCCGTCCCCAGCACCAAGCCGCGCGTCAAACGGATGTAGGTCGGCGTCGCCGCCATGCCGATGGCCACGGTGGCGTTAGTCAGCGACGGCCCGAGGATGGTGACCAGGCCGATCGCCAAAATCAAAAACGGAAACGAGAGCCAGGCATCGGTTAACCGCATGATGGCCTGGTCGATGCCTCCCCGATAATATCCCGCCACCAAGCCTGCCGGCACGCCGACGGTAATGGCCAGCAGGATCGAAAGCACTCCGGCCTGCATGGACGTCCGCGATCCCCACACCACGCGCGAGTACACGTCTCGTCCGAGGTCGTCCGTTCCGAAGGGGTGCGCCAGAGTCGGCGCTTTCCGGATCTGTCCCCAGTTCGTACGGATGGGATCCCCGCTGGCGATCCACGGGGCAGCAAGGGCCATCAGCGCGAACAGCAGCACAACAACCGCACCAGCGACGGCCGGCGGTCGACGTAGGGCGCGTCGCCAACTCCTCCGCGGTCGGGCGGGCGTCTCGCCCGGGGCACGCCGAACCGGCGCCTGTGCGGAAACGGGCGCTGCGCTACTCAACGCGCGATCCTCCGACGCGGATGCGCGGATTCAAGAGCGAATAGGACACATCAACAAGCAAGTTGATCAGCACGTACGCACTTGCGGTGATCAGCACAACGCCCTGGACGAGCGGATAGTCGCGCGTGAACACGGCCTCGACGATCAGGCGGCCGAACCCCGGAACCACGAAAATCTGCTCGGTCACCACGGCGCCGCCCATCAGGGCCCCCATCTGAAGTCCCAGAATCGTCACGATCGGAATCAGCCCGTTACGCAGGGCGTGGCGGACAATGACCACCTTTTCCGCCAAGCCCTTGCTGTAGGCGGTCCGGATGTAGTTGGCTCCCATCACCTCGATCATGCTGTTACGCGTCTGGCGCATGAGCGCTGCGGCGAGCGCGGCACCCAGCACAAAAGCGGGCATGAGCATGCGCTGGAGATTCCCGAATGGGTCCTGGAGAAATGGGACATAGCCCGAAGCCGGGAGCAGATGCAGTCGCACAGAGAGGAAGAGGATCAGCATGATGCCCAGCCAGAAGCTGGGAATCGAGACGCCACACAAGGACACCGTATTCGCAGCAAGATCCCAGATCGTGTTCCGCCTGACTGCAGAGAAGATGCCTGCGGGGACGGCGATTAGGATGGCAATCAGGAGCGCGAAACAGGCGAGTTGGATCGTGATCGGCAACTTGAGCGCAACCGTCTTCACGACCGGCTCGCGGGTACGGATAGATTCGCCCAAATCGCCCTGGAGGGCCAGTGCGAGCCAGCGGACGTACTGGACGGCAATCGGATCGTTCAACCCGTACTTGGCGCGCACCTCTTGCAGGCCCGCCTCGTCGGCATCGGTTCCGGCCATCACACGCGCCGGATCGCCGGGGATCATGCGAACCCCGGTAAACACAATGAGGGTGATCAGGAGGAAGGTGACGAGGGAGATACCGATGCGCCGGACAAGAAAGTCGAGCACGCGCTGTCCTCGGTCCAGCCCCCGACTCAGTCCGGAGGCGGGCATGGCCTCCTGGCTAGCGGTTACACATGGGAAAGCGGTCATGCCTCGGCAGGCTCGGCATGGCCAGAATACGCCTTTGCGGAGAATCTCCCGTCCGCTCTAGGCCTGCCTTGGGCCTGCCGAAACCCCTGTCGAGCTCCCCTGAAGGGGCCCGGCGACGGAGCGAACGGGGGATTGTCCGATCAGTTCCAGGAAACCCCCTTCAAGCGAATCAGGCCGTCCGGCACGGCCTTGTAGCCCCGCAGGTTCTTCGGAAACGCGACAATGTAGTTTTGGTGGTACAGGTACAGAAGATTCCGGCGCTCGAGCACCAGTTTGTCGATGGCCTGTTTGTACAAGGCGGCCCGCTGCGCCTGATCGCTCACCTCGCGGGCTTGGTTCAGGAGGTCGTCAATTGCCTTGTCGCATGCGCCGGTCGTGTTCAGGCTGCCGCCGCAGGTGTGGAACTGGTGAATGTTTCCATCCGGATCCACGCGACCGCTCCAACCGATGAGGAATGCGCGCAGGCTGCCCGCATCATCGTCCTTGAGCGCCGAGGCAAATTCCGACGGCTTGAGGGTGATATCGAGTCCAGCTTCTTTTGCCATCCCCTGGATGATCTCGCCCACGCGCCGCTGCTGCGGGTCGTTCACGATCGTCATCTCGAAGCTATATCCACTCGCCAGGCCGGCGTCGGCCAAGAGCTTCTTGGCTTTCGCCACGTCGCGGGTCGGGCATTTGCGGCCCTTGTCGTAGAACGGGCTCACCGGCGAGATCGGGGTGCACCCGGGCGTGTACTGGCCATCCCAGGCGACCTGGTTCAAAGCCTCGCGATCGATGCTGAGGTCGAACGCCTCGCGGACGCGCGGGTCGTTGGCCAGCGGGGTTCCCAGGTCAGCGGGCGGGGTGTTCTTGCCGTTCTTGTTGTGGAGGTTGATCGTGATGCTCTGATACGCGAGTCCGGTGACGCTGGACACCTCGAATCGATTCTCTTTCCGTAGACTGGCGGCGTCCGTCGGCGCGACGAGATGCATCAGGTCAATGTCGCCAGAGCGGAGGTTGGCGAGACGCACATTGTCATCGGGGATGATGCGGAAGACGATCCGGTCGAACTTGGCCTGGGAGGGATCATAATAGTACTTGGATTTTTCCAGCACGATCCGGTCCTGTGGCACGCGCTCGACCATGGTCCAGGGACCGACACAGATCGGGGCCGTGCCGAATTTGTCGTCAAGTTTCTTGGCCTGGGCCGGCGAGACGGGCATCCCCGCCCGGTCCGCCAACGTGGCGACGATAGGCGAGAAGGGCGCCTTCAGCCGCAAACGAATGGTTTGAGGATCAACGACCTCGATGGCGGTGACCAACTCGAGTTCGCTCCGTCGGGCCGAGCCCTTCATGTTGAGATGACGATCCAACGAGTAGCGCACCGCTTCCGCGGTCATCGGTGTCCCGTCGTTGAATTTCACGGTCCGGCGGAGCTTGATCGTAACGGTCTTTCCGCCATCGGCAAAGGTGGGCATCTCTGCCGCGAGCTGGGGATAGATCTTCAGATTCTCATCAATCTCATAGAGCTTTTCGCACATGTGTTCGTACACGATCCGGCCAACATACGTCCGCGAGAGGCTGGGGTCGAGGATGTCGGGATCTTGGTTCAGCGCAACCACCAATGTTTTCTTTGCAGTTTGGGCTGCATCGCCGATGCCCCATACGAGTACGAGGGCGGCGACCAGTACCGCGATCACGCCGATGCGTTTCAGATTCCGACCCATGTGCCGGCCTCCTTGGCGAAAGAGATTCACCATTCAGAATGTGCCGCAAACACAACGGGAGCTTGGCCCAGGTGGGGAAGTGGTGTCAAGATAAATTGACGCGGCGCAGAGAGTGGCTTTGCTTTGCATTATTCTCCTGCCATACTGGAAACTGGATGGGGTATGTGCCGCATGGAATTGTTGGCTGAGCGGGTTAAGAGCAGAGCATTTGCCATCGGGTTCGATTTGGTCGGCGTCGCAGCCGTGAGCCCACCCGTGCGCGGAAACGCGTTTCAGACGTGGCTGAATCAGGGGTATCACGGCGACATGGCCTACTTGCCGAGGACGGCTGAGCAGCGGCTCCATCCCGAGCGTTTTCTGTCCTGGGCCAAGTCGATCATCGCCGTCGGCCTCTGCTATTGGAGCGCAGAGCAACACCAGAACTCAGGCACAGGGCTACGCGGACGCATTGCGCGGTATGCACAGAACAAAGACTATCACGAGGTGCTTGGAAAGCGTCTTGACCAGTTGTGGGCGGCTGTGTGCGAGGAAGCCGGGCGGGACGTTCAGGCGCGGGCGTTCGTGGATGCCGGCCCGATTCTTGACCGGGAGATTGCGTCGGCAGCTGGACTGGCGTGGTATGGGAAGAACACAAATCTGATCAGGCCGGGGGTGGGATCCTATTTCGTGCTCGGTGAGCTATTCCTCGACATTGTACTGGAAGCGGATAGCCCACTTCCGAACCGATGTGGCGATTGCCGGCTGTGTCTGGATGCCTGTCCGACGGACGCGTTTGTCGGCCCGTATATCCTCGATGCCCGAAAGTGCATTTCGTATCTCACGATCGAATTGAAAGGACCGATCCCTACCGATCTGCGCGAGCCCATGGGGTCCCATCTCTTTGGGTGCGACATTTGCCAGGACGTGTGTCCCTATAACATCAAACCTCTTGCATCGACAGAGGCGGCGTTTTCGCCGCGTCCGGACTTGCAGGCCCCGGAGTTGATCCCGTTCCTATCGCTCACCGAGCACGATTTCAAGGTGCTGTTCCGCGAGAGCCCGGCCCTGCGGGCGAAACGGCGTGGCTTTCTTCGGAATGTTTGTGTGGCCCTTGGAAACAGCGGGCAACTCGAGGCCGTTCCTGCGCTGGCCAACACACTTCGGCACGATCGTGATGCTTTGGTCCGCGCTCATGCCGCATGGGCTTTGGGTCGAATTGCTGGTGAGGGGGCGACCTCGGTGCTTCGCGAGGTGCAAGCCAAAGAAGAAGACCCGGTGGTTCTCGAAGAGATCGCGCAAGCGGTGCGGGCCTGTGATGTACATCACCCCCAGCGGAACGCGCAGTGAGTGCAGGAAAGCCGAGCAAATGTGGTTCAGTTTCCGCCAAATTAGGAAGGGCTAGGGTTAACGAGAGCGTTGAGTCGTTCTCTGGCTTGGCGTGCCCGGTCGAGATGTGGGCCGCAGATCTGAAAGATCTCATTGCGCAGAGTGGGGCGAAGCGTCATCGCGAAGCCAACGAGACCTGAGATCGCATCATCGATCGCCTGCACCGCTTCTGCAATCGCATCGCGCGTCGCCGGATCCATCAATTTCCCCTCCAGCCTTGGTTGTTGATGACAGGCTTGCCCTGCCTAGCTATATTCGGTCAACGTTCCCACAGCATACCACCTGCACCGGGGGCCGTCTCTATGCCTGAGATTCACATTCGGACTGAAAGAACCCGGGAGATGATTGACATCACGGAGCGCGTACAGCAGTTCGTCAAGCAATCCGGGGTGGCAGAAGGGATCTGCCTTGTGTACGTTCCGCACGCTACCGCCGCGCTCGTCATCAACGAGAATGCCGATCCGAACGTTTGCAAAGACATCCTGGATGCACTCGCACGCCTCATTCCCGACGGCACCTGGTTGCACGATCGCATTGACAATAATGCGTCTGCGCACATCAAAGCCTCGATCCTCGGGCCGAGCGAGGCGATCCCGATTCACGCGAGCCGTCTCAAGCTGGGAACATGGCAAAGCATCATGTTGGTTGAGTTTGATGGGCCGCGTGAGCGAACGGTCGACGTCATTATAAAGTAGCTAAGCAAATCGCGCCCGCAAGGAAGAAGAGGGTCCGTTATGCTTTATCGAGGTATCCATCACGTTGCGATCGCCGTCCGCAATCTTTCTGAGTCGTTGAAAACCTTTTCGTTAGCGATGGGTCTCCCGGTCAGCCGCGAAGCTACAGTTCCCGATCAAGGTGTACGTGCCGCATTGCTGACCGTCGGCCCCGACGAGATTGAGTTATTGGAGCCAACCCATCCTGCCGGAGGCGTCGCCCGCTTCTTGGAGAAAAAGGGCGAGGGCATACACCACTTGTGCATTGAAACGAACGATGTGGCTACCGCCTTGGGCCAAGCCAAAGCCGCCAATCTTCCACTGATTGATCAGGCTCCGCATCCCGGGTTGGCCGGCACGATTGGATTTCTTCACCCAGGCGCTAATCAGGGCCTCTTGATCGAACTGGCGCAGCCCGCGCACGGAACTCATACGCTGTCTATCGCGAACGATGCGATCTTCGAAGCTGTCGAGACTGTACTCATTGGCGCAAAGGATGCGGAGGGCCTCGCCGCCATACTCGCAAAGAACTTCGAAGGGACCGCTGCAAAGCAGGACGGCCCCTTCGGAAACTCACAAGTTGTCAGTATCGGAAAGAGCCGTGTGACCGTGTTGGATTCGGCGGGGCTCGCTGAGAATCAGGTGGCAGGGCGTGTGCTGGGGGGAAAGACGGAAGGGTTCTTAGGCGTGTGGCTGAAAGCGAAAAATATGAATGCAGCGACAAAACATTTTGAGAAGCATTCTGTACCGATCGAAACAGTGAATGAGTTGATCGGTTCCCAGGCGAATGGAGTAGCAGTGGTCTTCAGCGCCTGAGCGACTTTCATTTCGAGCATTCTGGAAGGGCGCTTTCACGAGTCCCCAATACGCCTCGTACATCCTTGCTCGCTCCCAATGCGCTCCGAGTTCCCCAGAGAGAGGCGAGCCCGGTCGGTCGGAAAGCAAGCATAATTAGTGTTCAAAGCAGGCGGATTTTTGCGAATCGGCATATGCAGTGCGCGTTTTCTCCCTTATACTACGCCTCGTTGGTGCCAGGGGGAAACACGCGGAGGTGGGCCCTCGAATTGTCACGGACCCGGGTGAGACAACGGATGGGCCGACGCCCCCGAAAAAATTGGGGCAGCGGCCCATTTTTTTCTTGCATTCGAGGGGAAATGCACTATAAGCAACAAACAAAAATTTCACCGGGCCGCGGGCGACGCGCTGGGGCGGTGGCCGGGCGAAAGGGGGTAGAGAGTTGCACGCTTTGGGTAGACACCTGCTCGTCGAACTCCACGGTTGTCACCCAGATTCGTTGAAGAAAGTGGATGTGGTCAAGGATATTTTGGTGGGTGCCGCCCGCGCCTGCGGGGCGACAATTGTGGACGTGGCTTTTCACGAGTTCAATCCCTTCGGCGTGAGCGGGGTCGTGGTGATCGCGGAATCTCACCTGTCGATTCACACCTGGCCAGAGTACCGGTACGCTGCGGTTGACATCTTTACCTGCGGGGACGTGATCAAGCCGGAGCGGGCGGTGGACTACATCGCCAGCCGGTTCCGGTGCAAGGGGCCCTCGGTGGTGGAGATGAAGCGCGGCCTGATTCCCGGCGTTGTCGGCAAGCTGCCGCACAAGGTGACGAGTGCCAAGCTCGGCGAGGCCGTCGCCGATGCCACTCAAGAATTGTCCCTGGTCCACTAAGGCTGTCTACAGCGAGGGCACCTTGCCGCTGTGTGCGAGGTGCCCTTTTTTTATTGTCCAGTTCGGCTCGCTTGTCTGTTCGCTTAACGCGAGTCGCCGCCAGTCCTTCTGCACGCAGGACGGCGGTATACGCTGACCGGGCTGTTCGACGCACGTCGCGGCCGAAACCGCCCGCCGAAAGGACCGCCCATGCCGATCCAGGATCATCAATGGCTGATCGAATCCTTCAGCCCGCACGAAGGGCATGTCCACGGGGTCACCGGGGTGATTGCGACCACGCGGTCGCCGTATCAAACTATCGAAATCGTCGAGCTGGGGAGCTATGGCAAGGCGCTGATCCTGGACGGGAAGGTGCAGTCCACGATTCGCGATGAGTTCATCTACCACGAGAGTATCATCCATCCCGCGCTGCTCTGTCATCCGGCGCCGCGCCGGGTGTTCGTTGTCGGGGGCGGCGAAGGGGCGCCCGTGCGGGAGATCCTCAAGCACAAGAGCATCGAGCAGGTGCTGTTGGTGGATATCGACAGCGAAGTCGTGGCGTTTTGCCGCCGCCATCTGCCCGAGATGAGTGCGGGCGCGTACGAGGACCCCAGGGTCCAGGTCCAGTTCATGGACGCACGCGCGTTTCTCGAGTCGTCGGATCAGACCTTCGATGCCATCATCATCGACATCTCCGAGCCGATCGAGGAGGGTCCCGCGTACCTCTTGTTTACCCAGGAGTTCTATAAGATTGCGTTCGACCGGCTGACCGAGAAGGGCGTGCTCGCCGTGCAGGCCGGGACGATCAGCCTCATCGATCTTGAGTGCTTTGCCACCGTCCACGCCACCTTGCGGAGCGTCTTCCCGGTGGTGGCCCCGTATTTTGCCGATATTCCCTCGTTCGGGCGCCCGTGGGGGTTCCTGTTCGCCGGCAAGGGCGAGCACCCGGCCGCCCTCGACGCCGCCGAGATCGATCGCCGCATCCAGACGCGCATGCAGGGGTCGCTCAAGTACTATGACGGCCAGACCCATGCGATGAGTTTTCGCCTGCCGAAGCATGTGCGTACGCAGCTCGCGGCGGAAGAGCGGATTATCGAAGACAACCATCCCCTGTTCGCCTTCAAATAGGGGGGACACGTGGCTGCAATCGACGCCCGCCAAGCCCGCACGCCGCTCTTCGATGCCATGGTGGCGCTGGCAGAGGCCCGTAAGGTCTCGTTCCATACGCCTGGCCACAAGAGCGGCAAAGGCATTTCCACGCGCTTTCGCAAGTTCGTGGGCAGCAAGATTTTCACCATCGATCTCACCACGCTGGACGAGGTGGACTGCCTGCAAAAGCCGGTTGGCGTGATCAAGGAAGCGCAGGAGTTGGCAGCCGAGGCGCACGGCGCGGACCGCTCATACTTTTTGGTGAATGGGACGACGGTCGGCAACCACGCCATGATCGTCTCGACGGTGCGGCCTGGCGACGAAGTCCTCGTGGCGCGCAATGCGCACAAATCCATTCTGGCCGGCATCATCCTGAGCGGCGCCACGCCGCGGTTCGTGCTGCCCACCTATGACCCCGAATACGCAATTGCCGTCAACGTCGGCGCGGCGGCCGTGCGCACGGCCATGCAGGCCCACCCGCGGGCACGCGTGGCCGCGGTGACGAGCCCGAACTATTACGGGATCGCGGCGGATATCCCGGCCATCGTGGCGGCCGCCCGGGAGACGGGCAAGATCCTGCTGGTTGATGAAGCGCACGGGCCCCACTTGCATTTTCATCCGGCCCTCCCGCCGTCCGCGGTCGACGCCGGCGCCGACCTCACGGTGCAGAGCACGCATAAGATTGTCGGGGGCATGACGCAGGCCTCCATGCTCCACCTGAAAGGGGAGCGGGTGGAGGCCGCCCGTGTGACTGGCGCGCTCCAGATGTTGCAGAGCACCAGCCCCTCCTACATCCTGATGGCCTCGCTTGACCTCGCGCGGATGCAGATGGCAACAGAGGGGCGGAAGCTCCTCAGTAAGGCAATCGCCTTGGCCGAAGAAGCCCGCGAGCGCATCAACCGGATCGACGGGCTGCGCTGCTTCGGCCTCAAGCAGGTCGAAGGCTGGGGCGACTTCCGCCTGGATGTGACGAAGCTCACGATTTCCGTCAAGGGGCTGGGTTTGACCGGGTACGCGGCATCGGCATTGCTGAATACAGAGTTCGGCATCCAGGTCGAAATGGCCGACCTGTTCAACGTGCTGGTGATCGTCAGCATCGGAGACCGCAAAGACGATCTGGAGCGCCTAGTGAACGGGCTCATGCAGCTCACCCGCCGCCCCCGTCCGGCGAGCGGCCTCCCGGAGATTCCGCCCATCCCACCGGTGGAGTCGGCCGCCCAGGCCTGCACGCCGCGGGAGGCCTACTTTGCCCCGCACGTCTTCGTGCCACTGGCGGATGCCGCCGGCCGGGTCAGTGCCGATATCGTGACCATCTACCCCCCGGGCATTCCCATCCTCGTCCCGGGCGAGGTGATCTCGCCCCCTGCGTTGCAGTACCTACTCTCGATGGGCGCGCGCGGCGCCCGGGTGGACGGCGTAGTGGCCTCGGGGAACGGGTCGGACGACGGCAGCGCCGGATCGCATATTCGGGTCCTTGCCTGACCCGTCGCGGTCCGACCCCTCATTCATTTCCCGGAAAGGGATTGCAATTTTGGGAGAGGCTGAGTATAGTGCGCCGGCAGTTTTGCTCCAGTTGCGGGACGGTTGCTCGGGCTGAGCGGGCGCACGACCCGACTCAGCCCGTCTGTTGTTTGGAGGCGGCGCAGTGCGGAAACGGATCCAAGGACGCATCATCTTACTGTTGTTGGCCACGGCGTTCACCGGCTATTACCTGGTGCCGAGCATAACGCCCGTCGAAAGCCTGCCGTCGCTCCTGCCCGGGTTTCTGCCGCGGGCCGAGAAGATGAATCTCGGCCTCGACCTACAGGGCGGCATGCATCTGGTCCTCGAGGTGCAGGCGGAAAAGGCGGTCGAGAACACCACCGAGCGCATGCGCGAAGAGGTCCAGCGGCTGCTGGGGAAGGAGAACATCGGGATCGCCTCGCTCACCCGCGAGGGCACCACATCCCTTTTGCTGACGCTGAGCAAGCCGGACGAGCGGGACAAAGCCGTCCGCGCGCTGGGGGATATCCCCACGCTGGACAAGGTCCCGGGCGCCACCCCAGCCGAATTGCGGCTTACACTGCAGCCCCGCGAGGTGACCCGCATTCAAGAGCTCGCCGTGCGGCAGAGCCTTGAGACGATTCGGAATCGCGTGGACCAGTTCGGCGTGACCGAGCCGCACATCGTCCCCGAGGGCGACCGCCGCATCGTCGTGCAACTACCCGGCATTCGGGATCCCGAGCGGGCCATCAACCTGATTGGCAAGACGGCGCTCTTGGAACTAAAAGCCGTGGATACATCCGTGAATCCGGAAGAGGCGGCCGCGGAAAAAATCAAGCTGCCTGATGACCTTCAACTCCTCTATACGCGGGAGCTGAACGACAAGCGGCAGGTGATCGGGAAGCGCCCGATCGTCGTCCAGAAGCGCCCCGTCATAACCGGCGCCGACTTGACCGGGGCCGAGGTGCGCCCCGACGATCAGGGGGGCTGGGTGGTCGCCTTTACCCTGGACAGCCAGGGCGCGCGGATATTCGGGGACTTCACGGCCGCAAACATCGGCAAGCAACTGGCGATCGTGCTGGACGACTCGGTCTATAGTGCGCCGGTCATCCGCTCCAAGATCGGCGAAGGCCGCGGGCAGATCGAGGGCGGGTTCACGCCCGATACCGCACGCGACCTGGCGATCGTGTTGCGCGCCGGCGCCCTGCCGGCCCCGGTGAAGATCATCGCCAATCTGACGATCGGGCCGTCGCTCGGCCAGGACTCGATCCGGGACGGCATCCGGGCCGCCCTGGTGGCCGCCGTGCTCGTCGTGCTCTTGATGGCCTTCTATTACAAGCTGTCGGGTGTCATTGCCGATGCCGCTTTGGCTCTGAACACCGTCATGCTAATTGGGCTCTTGGCGGTGCTGCGGGCCACACTGACCCTGCCCGGTATCGCGGGCGTTGCCTTGGGCATCGGAATGGCCGTGGACAGTAACGTGCTGATCCTGGAGCGCATCCGCGAGGAGCTGAAGCTGGGCAAAACAGTCCGCTCCGCCATTGACGGCGGCTACGACAAGGCGTTCGTCACCATCGTGGACTCCCACGTGACCACGTTGATCACGGCCGTGGCGCTGTTCCTGTTCGGGACAGGCCCGATCAAGGGGTTTGCAGTGACGCTGAGTCTGGGGGTCCTCATCAACCTGTTCACGGCGTTGGTCGGCACGCGCGTCGTCTACGACTGGATGACCCGGCGCGAGCTTAAGGCGCTCAGTATCTGACGGAGCACGCGAATCCGCCGGTGCGATCCGGCGGGATGGAGCAGCGGTGGAAATTCTCGGCAAGACGAATTTCGATTTCATCGGAAAGCGGCATATCGCCTATTTGATTTCCGGCGTGTTGGTCTTCTCGGGGATTCTGGCCCTGGTGCAGATTTCGCGCGGGGCCGCCAACATGGGCATCGATTTCGCGGGTGGCACCTCGATTCAGGTCAAATTCCAGAAGCCGGTGGATCTCGGTGCCGTGCGCGACGCGCTCGGCAAGAACGGCATCAAGGACAGCGAACCGCAGCAGTTTGCGGACGGGCGCACGGTCCTGATTCGGCTGAAGCGGACCAGTAGCACGGAAGCGAGCCTCACGCAGCAGGTGCAGGCCGCGCTCAAGAAAGAGATCGCCGACAATCCGTATTCGGTCGAGGCCTCGAGCGAAGTCGGCCCGGCGATCGGGAAGGACCTGCAGCACAAAGCGCTGATCGCGATCGTGATGTCCCTGGCGGGCATCGTCATCTACATCGCCTGGCGGTTCCAGTTCGACTTCGGCGTGGCAGCCACGATTGCGACGTTCCATGACGTCTTGGCGGTGCTCGGCATCGTGTTCCTGCTGCAAAAAGAGATCACGTTGCTGATCGTCACGGCCCTGCTCACGATTGCCGGATATTCCCTCACCGATACCGTTGTGGTGTATGACCGGATCCGCGAAAACCTGCGCAGCCGGCGCAAGCAGGGGCTCGGGGAGACGATCAATGCCAGCATCAACCAGGTGCTGAGCCGGACGGCGATGACATCGCTGACGGTGTTGTTGTCGGCCCTGGCGCTGTTTCTGATCGGCGGCGAGGTGCTGCACGATTTCGGATTTGCCCTGTTGCTCGGGGTGGTGGTGGGCACTTACTCCTCCTGGTTCGTGGCCTCGCCGCTGATCTACGAGTGGCGCGCCCGCCGGGAGATTGCTCGCCGCCCGCGCTGATCGCTTCATTTCCAGGGACGGACGCGTGGCCGAGGCCAAAATCGGACGACGTTGGCGGATTGCCGAGACGGATGCGGCCGGCACAGCCGCTTTGGCCGAGGCCCTCGCTATTCCTTCCCTGTTGGCCCACCTCTTGATCCGGCGCGGCTGCACGACCGCGGACACCGCCCGGTTATTCCTGGATGCCTCGCTCGCCGCGTTGCCCGACCCCTTACAGATGACCGGCATGTCCCAGGCGGTCGCCCGACTCCAGCACGCCATTTCCCGCCATGAGCCGATCTGGGTGTGCGGCGATTTCGACGTGGACGGTGTCACGGGGATGGCCCTCTTGGTCAGCGGATTAACCCGGGCTGGCGCGGACGTGAGTTACGCCGTCCCGACCCGGCACGAGCACGGCTACGGTCTGCCCGCCGAGATCGTGGGACAGGCGGCGGATGCCGGCGCTCGCGTGCTGGTGGCCGTCGATCATGGGATCACCGCGCACGAGGCGGCCTCGCTCGCGCTCCAGCGCGGTCTGGACCTGATTATCTGCGATCATCACCTCCCACCACCCACCCTGCCGCCCGCGATGGCCATCTTGAACCCGCGGCAGCCCGGATGCGGATACCCGTTCCCAGATTTGTGCGGGGTGGGGATCGCTTTCAAGTTGATCCAGGCGCTGTACGGACCCGATGCGGGCGACGAGTGCTGGCCGCTCCTCGATCTGGTGGCGTTGGGCACGATCGCCGATTTGGTCCCGCTGGTCGGGGAGAATCGCATTCTGGTCAAGCACGGGTTGGCGCAGCTCGCCATCACGGATCGCCCGGGACTCCGCGCGCTGGCCGAAGTGGCCGGCATCCGGCTCTCCGAGGCGGGCGGTGCGACGCCCGGCCGCGTGGCGTTCGGGCTCGCCCCCCGCATTAATGCGGCGGGCCGCTTGATGGATGCGCGGGTAGCAGTGCGGCTGCTCCTCACTCCGGATCCCTTCGAGGCCCGCGAATTGGCGGCGGAGCTCGACAAACACAACCGTGACCGCCAGGCGCTGGAAGCCGGGATCCTGGAGGCGGCCCTGGCGCAGGCGGAGGCGACCCACGATCTCGACCGGGATCGGGCCATCGTCGTGCAATCGGCCGAGTGGCATCCGGGAGTGCTCGGGATCGTCGCCTCACGGCTAGTGGAACGCTACAATCGCCCCGCGGCCCTGATCGCCACCATGGGAGCGGCAGCGCGGGGCTCGGTCCGATCGGCCTGCGGGTTCCACGTCGCGGACGCGCTCCAGCGCTGCGCGGATCTCTTGACGCACCACGGCGGTCATCGGGCCGCTGGTGGATTTTCTCTGGGTGCCGATCGCATCGACGCGTTTCGCACCCGGTTTTTGCAAGTCGCGGCCGAGACTATCGCCGATGAGGCGCTCGAGCCGAGCCTCGACATCGACGCCGAAGTGGAGTTGGACCGGCTGGACCTCTCGCTGGTGGACTGGCTCGCCCGGCTTTCTCCACATGGCCTGGGAAATCCTGAGCCGCTCCTTGCCACCCGCCATGTCCAGGTGATGCGTTATCCCCGCAAGGTCGGTCGGAACCACCTGAAGATTCGGGTGCGCGAGCCGGGCGGAGACGGGCGGGTGGTCGATGCGATCGGCTTCAATCTGGGCGAGTACGCGGAACGGCTGGAAGCCGCCCAGGCGCCGAGGATCGATCTGGCGTATGTGCCGGAACGCAACACTTGGAACGGCCGGGATAGCTTGCAACTCCGGATTCGCGACCTGCACTCGGTGTCCGAATAGCGCTTTGTTATTCGGATAACCTCGCACATTTTCGAGCTACCTTTCCGAAGTGCCTTCCAGTATTGGCAAAGTGTTAGTTTTGCGATCGGTTTTTCCTTGACATCGCCTGGCTCACCGTTATAGTTAAAAAAAGAGTAGTGCATCTCTTGGACTCGATTCTAGGGTGGTGGATCCCTGCTCCGCTGCCGAAAACAGGGGTGGAGGGACGGTGGAAGCACGAATCCGGGGGATGTTTCAGGACAGCGCGGCGGTCAAGCTTCAATTCGCCCAGGAACAGGCTGGACGGGTTGCGGATCTGGCTCGCCGGATGGCGGACGTTCTTCGAGCCGGGGGCAAGATTCTGTTCGCCGGCAATGGGGGGAGCGCAGCCGACGCGCAGCACCTCGCGGCGGAGTTCGTGAATCGATTCCTACGGGACCGACAGGCCCTGGCCGCCGTTGCCCTGACGACCGACACGTCGGTGCTCACCAGCATCGGCAACGACCTCGGATTCGACCAGGTGTTTTCGCGGCAGATCGAGGCGCTCGGTCGGCCGGGTGATCTGTTCGTCGCCATCAGCACGAGTGGGAACTCTATGAATCTGCTCGCGGCGGTGGCTACCGCGCGCAAGGTCGGGATCGCAACAGTGGCGCTGACAGGCGGTTCCGGCGGGCGTCTCGCCTCCGCAGTGGATCAGGCGTTTATCGTTCCTAGCGGGGAGACGCCGCGCATCCAGGAGACCCACATCACGTTGGGGCACGCCCTGTGTGCGCTGGTCGAGGATTCGCTCGCCGTTCGCCAGGCGAGCCGTGAGGCGCCAGCCCGGACCGGCGAGCAAAAGGGGTGAGAGGAGGGTGGCGGTGAGGCGATTGGTCGGCTGGGCACTCGTCGGGCTCCTCGTGCTTGGCCTCGGCGCCGAAGCATTTGCTGCCCGGAGCCAGTACGGGCCGGCGAAGACGCGGCAGCGCGCCAGGCGGAGCGCGACGGCGCGGACCCACACGAAACTGGTTCGCTTCGCCCCACCTAGAGAGTCGCTGCGTGTGCCCTCGCTGGCCTCCGCTCCGGACCCGGCCGACGACATCGCCGTGCGGGCCGCCTCTGCCATCCTGATCGACGGCAACAGCGGCGAGGTCTTGTACGCCCTCAATCCGGACGCCATCCGGGCGCCGGCCAGCATCACCAAAATTTTAACGGCATTGGTTATATTGGAAAACGGTAAGTTGGACGATACTGTGGTGGTGAGCCGGACCGCTGCAGAGACGGGTGGATTCCGGCTGGGCTTGCGGACGGGGCAGCGGATTCGGCTCGACGATCTTTTGGCGGCCATTTTGATCCGCTCGGCGAACGACGCCGCCGTGGCGGCCGCAGAGCATGTCGGGGGCAGCCTGGACGGGTTCGTGACGCTCATGAACCGGACCGCCCAGGACCTCGGGATGACCAACAGCCACTTTGCCAATCCCCATGGCCTCGACCATCCATTCCACTATACGACGGCGCGCGACATGGCGATCGTCGCCCGGGTGGCGCTCGAGAATCCCACCTTCGCGGCCCTAGTCCGCGCCCGTGAAGCGCGCGTGACGATCTGGACCTCCGGGCGACGCGCGCTCACCCCGCAACCGCGCCTAGTGCTCAGTCATAACCGGCTTCTTGACATGGTGGCGGGGGCCGATGGGGTGAAGACCGGTTTCACCGGATCGGCAGGCAAGACCTTGGTGGCCTCTGCGAGCCGGGGCAACCAACGCATGATCGCCGTCCTCTTGAACGATCCCCAGCGGTGGTCGGATGCGGCCACCCTCCTGGAATATGGGTTTGGGTCGGCGCGAAAATCGTCTGCCGCGCCCACCCCCACCGAGTCGTCGACGCCGGCGTTTCTCTGGGACGTGAAGGCAGGCGGGCCGGCGCCCCCCGACGGGCTCTGAACCGGAGGAATGTCCATGCGGACCGGCACGGGACAGCTGATCGGGGTTGTGCTGGCTTTGAGCTTGACTCCTGCCTGGGCAGTGGACCCGGCCCCGCCCGCGGCCCCCGGATCGCCCGACTATGTCGTGCAGAAGGGCGATACGCTCTGGGGAATCGCGAAGCAATTGCTCGAGGATCCGTTGCTGTGGCCGCGGCTCTGGGAAGAGAACCCGTCAATCAAGAATCCGAACCTGATCTTCCCCGGTGAGCGGCTCGCCGTGCCCGGCAAAACGCTCGAGGCGGTCCCGGCCCCTGCGGCACAACTTGCGCCGTCTCCGGCGCCAACCCCACCGCCGGCTCCCGCACCCCCGGTCGTGGCCGCACCGCCAACCCCACCGCCGGCTCCCGCACCCCCGGTCGTGGCCGCACCGCCCGCCCCGCCCCCGCCCGCGGTGCCGCTGGTGAACCCGTTTACGGTGAATTGTAGCCCGGTGGTCACCTCGGAAGAGGCGGCCATGACGAAAGGGCTCGGCAGCATCATCGAGAGCCGGGAAGGCCTGCTGATGCTCTCGCGCGAGAACCGGGTACACGTGGGCTTGACGGTGCCCGAGCCGGTCGCCGCGGGGGCGCTGCTCGCCGTGGTGCGTCCGGCCCAACAACTGGTGGATCCCGATACCGGCCGGGTGGTTGGAAGGGTCTTGTTCGTCCTCGGCGTGCTCGAGGTCACGGCCAGCGAAGGACAGGTTGCCCAGGCCAGAGTCGCGTATGCCTGCGGGGCAATGACCGTTGGCGATCGGGTGATCCCGTTCCGCCTCGCTTCATTTCCCCCCGGCAAGACGTTTCAGCGGGCGCGGCAGGCCGTTGAAGGGTTCGTCTTGGGGTCCACGTTCGATACTATCCTGCTGGGCCAGATGCAAACGGTGTTCTTGAGCCCGAATACAGTCCAGGGCGTCCTCCCTGGCGACCTGTTCGCCGTGTATCGGATCAAGCCGCCGATGTACAACGCGGCCGGTGCGATCGTCGCGATTCCTCCGGAACGGCTTGGAGAGGTGCTGGTACTCCGCGTGACCGATCAGGGGTCCACCGCCCTCATCATGCAGAGCGCCCAAGCGTTCGCGGTTGGCGATCGGGTCGTGCTCAGTCAGCAACTCGCGCCATAGTCGTTTTCCGGCTCGTGCCTGCCTAACCCCATGCCCTCCGGTGCCCGGCCCCGCCGAACGGATGCGGACGTTACTGAACGCGACGCTCGCTGGGCCTGGGGGCTCTTGCCGCAGGCCGGCGGCCTTGGACTGCAGACGCTCCTGGCGGGCTTCGGTTCTGCCCTGGCCGCCTGGCAGGCTTCCCCGCAGCAGATCCGGGATGCGGGGATCGGGCCGGCCCTGGCCGGACGCATGCAGCGGTTTCCCTGGCGTGCAGCGCTCCGGGCGGAGCAGGCCCGGGTCGCCGCCGCGGACGTCCGGGTCCTCGTGTGGGGCGACCCGGACTATCCGGCGCCGTTACAGCAGGTGGGTTCGGCGCCGCCCGTCATTTATGTCCGGGGGACCTTGGAGGTGGAGGACGCGCGCGCTGTGGCCGTCGTCGGCTCGCGCCGGGCGACCGCGTACGGGGAGGCGGTGGCCGGCGACCTGGCCCGCGAACTCGCCCAGCGCGGGCTCACGATCGTGAGCGGACTCGCCCGCGGCATCGATGCGGCCGCGCACCGGGGTGCGCTGGATGCGGGGGGCCGCACGCTGGCGGTCTTGGGCAGTGGCCTGGATCAGATCTATCCGCCCGAACACCGGGGTTTGGCCGAGGCGGTGGGCAGGGCAGGCGCACTCCTCAGCGAATTTCCGCTCGGTACGCCGCCGCTCCGCTTGCATTTTCCCCAGCGGAATCGCATCATCAGCGGCCTCAGCCTGGGGGTGGTCGTGGTCGAGGCCGGGCTGGGCAGCGGCGCCCTGATCACGGCCGATCACGCGCTCGAGCAAGGGCGCGAGGTTTTCGCTGTTCCCGGTCGGGTGCACGCGCGCTATAGTGAGGGCTGCAATCGCCTGATCAAGGCCGGGGCCAAACTGGTCGAGAGCTGGGAAGACGTGGTTTCGGAACTGGTCCCGGCGCTCAAGCCGCCTCGCCGTCGCGCGCGGCGGGCGCCGCCGTCACTGACGCCCGACGAGCAGCGGGTGTACGAGGCGCTGGCGGCGGGCCCGCTGCACATCGATGCGATCATTGTCGCGACTGGGTTGGGGGGTGGCCGGGTTGCCTCGATCCTGGTCGAGTTAGAGATGCGGGGCGTGGTTCGTGCCGTGAAAGGCAAAGTGTTCGAGCAGGCCGACGGCAACTAGGGGTTTTCCCGATCGCAGGGTAGCAGCGACCCAAGGCCGGCGGAGGACCTTGGGTTTTCCATTCTCAGCATACTCGACGCCGCCCACGGGTTCCGGGCGGCGGGTAGGAGCGTTCATCCGTGCCGAAATCGCTCGTCATCGTCGAATCGCCGGCCAAGGCGAAAACGATCAATAAGTTTCTGGGGCGCAATTACGTCGTCAAGGCGTCGATGGGCCACGTCCGCGATCTGCCCGCCAAGAGTCTGGCTGTGGACGTGCACCACGATTTCAAGCCGAAATACGAAGTGGTCAAGGGGCGCGAGAAGGTCCTGAGCGAGCTGAAGCAAGCCGCCAAGACGGCCGAGGCGATCTACCTCGCCGCCGACCCGGACCGCGAGGGCGAGGCGATTTGCTGGCACCTGCGGCAGGAATTGAAGACCGCCAAGAAGCCGGTCCACCGGGTGATGTTCAACGAGATCACCAAGCGCGCCGTCCAGGACGCCTTCGCCCATCCGGGGACCATCGATCAGCGCAAGGTGGACGCCCAGCAGGCCCGGCGCATCCTGGACCGGCTGGTCGGCTACAAGATCAGCCCGCTGCTCTGGGAGAAGGTCCGCCGGGGCATCTCCGCCGGCCGCGTCCAGTCGGTCGCCCTCCGGCTCGTGGTCGATCGCGAGAAAGACATCCGTGCCTTTGTCCCGACCGAATACTGGAGCCTGACGGCCCGCCTGGAGAAAACCGACGGGATCGGTCCGGAGTTCGCTGCCCGATTGGCCCGCGTGAACGGGGACAAGGCGAGCATCGGCTCGCAGCAGGACGCCGACCGGATTCTGGCGGAATTGTCCGGTGCGGACTTCCAGGTTAGCGGCGTCACCCGCAAAGAGCGCCGGCGGAATCCGGTCCCGCCGTTCACGACCAGCAAGCTGCAGCAAGAAGCGGCGCGCAAACTCCATTTCACCGCCCGGCGGACGATGCAGGTGGCCCAGCAACTCTATGAAGGTATCGACATCGGCGAAGGCGGATCCGTCGGCCTGATCACCTACATGCGCACCGATTCGACCCGGGTCTCGCCCGAGGCGCAGACCGAGGTCCGGGCCTTCATCAGCGCCCGCTACGGGGAGCAGTTCCTGCCGGAGCAGCCGCCGACCTACAAGAGCGGCAAGGGCGCGCAGGAGGCGCACGAAGCGGTGCGCCCGACCTCTGTGCTGCGCGAGCCGGGGGCGCTGGCGTCGCATCTGTCCCGCGACCAACTGGCGCTCTACACCCTCATCTGGAACCGCTTCGTTGCCTCGCAGATGCGGCCGGCGCTCTTCGACACGACGGCGGTGGACATCACCGCGAGCCGGTACACGTTCCGGGCCAGCGGCCAGCACCTGACCTTCGCGGGGTTTATGCAAGTGTACGTCGAGGGCCGGGACGATACGCCGGCCGACGACGCCCGCAATGGACAGAGCGAGGAAGAGGACGACGAGCACACACTGCCGGCCCTCGCCGAGGGCGAGCGGGTGAACTGCCGTGCCTTGGAGCCGGGCCAGCATTTCACGCAGCCGCCCCCGCGCTACAGCGAGGCCACGCTCGTCAAAGAGCTGGAGGAGCGGGGGATTGGCCGTCCCAGCACGTACGCCGCGATCCTCAGCGTGATCCAGAACCGCGACTACGCCGTCAAGCACGAGGGGAAATTCCGGCCGACGGAACTGGGCGAGATCGTGGTGGACCTCTTGATCGAGAGTTTCCCGCGCATTCTCGACCCCGGCTTCACGGCCTTGATGGAGACGACGCTCGACGAGATCGAAGAGGGCACGGCCGACTGGCTGAAGTCCATGCACACGTTCTACGAGGCATTCACGAAATGGCTGGACCAAGCCAAGGCCAAGATGAAGAACGTGAAGGCGATGGAAGAGCCGAGCGATCAGACCTGCGAAAAGTGCGGCCGCCCCATGGTGATCAAGTGGGGCCGCTTCGGCAAGTTCCTGGCCTGCTCGGGATATCCGGAGTGCAAGAGCACGAAAGAGCTCGCCGGCAGCAGCACCGACGGCGCGAACGGCCACGGGAACGGGAACGGCGAGGGCGAGTCGCAGACCTGCGAGAACTGCGGCAAACCGATGGTCCTGAAGCGCGGCCGCTTCGGGCCGTTCCTCGCCTGCTCGGGGTATCCCGAGTGTCGGACCATCGTCAAGGTGGCCAAGGGCGCCGCGTCGACGCCGGAACCGACCGACCAGACCTGCGAGCAGTGCGGCGCACCGATGGTCATCCGCACCGGCCGCTTCGGCCGGTTCTATTCCTGCAGCACGTATCCCAAGTGCAAGAACGTCAAGCCGATTCCGATCGGCGTGCAGTGCCCGAAATGCGGCGCGGACATCGCGGCCCGTCGGACGCAGCGCGGCCGGACGTTCTACGGCTGCACGGCCTATCCCACGTGCGACTTCACCCTCTGGGAGCGGCCGATCCCCGAGCCCTGTCCCAAGTGCGGGGCAGCCTTCCTGGTCGAGAAGAAGAGCAAGGGCGAGGCGACCATCCACTGCATCGCCGCAGGCTGCGACTACAATCGCGAAGCGGCCCCGGCCGAACCGGCGAAGGCCGCCGAATGACCAATGTCCAATAAAGCCCTCCGCGCCGTTGGTCGTACCGGGTACATGGCCGACAAGCACATCACCATAGTAGGCGGTGGCCTGGCCGGGTGTGAAGCAGCGTGGCAAGCTGCCCAGCGCGGCTGTACGGTTCATCTGTTCGAAATGCGGCCGGATGTTCGGACGCCTGCTCATCAGACGGACGCTTTGGCCGAGCTGGTCTGCAGCAACTCCCTCAAATCCGAATCGCTCGACGACGCGAGCGGCTTGCTCAAGGCCGAGATGCGGGCGCTGGGCTCGCTCGTCCTTTCGTGCGCCGACGCGCACCGGGTCCCGGCGGGGTCGGCCTTGGCCGTGGACCGGGAGCGGTTCGCTAATGCGGTCACTCGCGCTATCATCGAGCATCCTGCGATTACACTGCGCCGGGAGGAGGTGGCTGCCGTCCCGGACCATCGCCCCGTGATCATCGCGTCCGGACCGCTGACCTCGGCTGCATTAGCTGATGATCTGGAGCGGCGCTTCGCCGCGTTCTTGGGGGATGCGCCGCGCGGCGGCAAGCTGCTCTATTTTTACGATGCCATCTCGCCGATCGTGGCAGCGGAATCGATCGATGTGGCCGTGGCTTTCTCGGCCGCCCGGTATGGGGTCGGCGGGTCGGATTATCTGAATTGCCCCATGACCCGCGACGAATACTCCCACTTCCGAGAGGCGCTGCTCAGCGGCGAGCGGTACCCGCTGCATGCCTTTGAAGAGCCGCACTATTTCGAGGGTTGTCTCCCGCTGGAAGAGCTGGCGGAGCGCGGCGAAGACACGCTGCGCTACGGCCCGCTCCGGCCGGTCGGCCTGCGCGACCCCCGGACCGGCAAGCGGCCCTTCGCTGTCGTCCAGCTGCGCCAAGAGGACAGCGGACCGAACGGCCGGGCCACGATGTACAATCTCGTCGGATGTCAGACCCGGCTTCGTCGCGCCGATCAGGCGACGGCTCTCCGTCTGATCCCGGGTCTGGCCAACGCCGAGATCCTGCGCTACGGCAGCGTGCATCGGAATACGTTTGTGACCGCGCCGCTCTTGCTCTCGCCGGCGCTCGAGTTTCGCGGCGAGGGCGGCGTGTTCCTGGCGGGCCAACTCACCGGTGTGGAGGGGTATCTGGAATCGGCGGCGACCGGCTTACTCGCCGGCCGCAATGCGGCGCGCGGCCTGTCGGGACAGCCGCCCCTTGCGCCGCCTCCCACCACGATCCTCGGAGGGCTCCTGCACTATCTCACGCGCGCCGCCCCCACGAGCTTTCAGCCCATCAACGCCAACTTCGGCCTGCTACCCCCTTGTTCCAGCGTCGTTCGCGACCGCCAGGAGCGGAACCGGCGACTGTCGGCCCGCGGGCAGCAGGCCTTCGCGGCCTGGTTGACTGCCGTTGGTCTGTCCTCTGATGAGGACTCCGTCTGACCCATTTCGCTTGATCTTTCGCGGGGTTCAGCGTATTTTGCGGCTTTGGTCGCGTCCGCCGCCGGGCGGACCGGTCGGCTTGTCGTTGGGGGCGGCGGAGGCGTCGTTGCAAGCAGCCGTCGAGGAATTCCTCGCCTATTTGACCACCGAGCGGGACGCGTCGGCCCACACGCTCCGGAATTATCGGATCGACCTCGGTCAATTCGTCGAATTCCTGTGGACGCGCGGCGGCCCGCTTCCCGCGCCGGCAGCTATTGATGAGCTTGCCGTGCGAGGCTTCTTGGCCTGGCTGCACGGGCGCCGGCTGGCGCGGTCAAGCATCGGGCGAAAGCTGGCGGCGGTCCGCTCGTGCTTCCGGTTCCTCTGCCGCCGCGGGCAGCTCGACGCGAACCCGGCGGAGTTGGTCCGTGCCCCGCGGGCGCCGATACGCACGACGCCGCACCTGTCCGTGGACGAGGCGTTTCAATTGATGGCCGCGCCGGGGGCTCGCCGTGCTACGGGCCGCCAGGCTAAGGCGCTCAGTCGGCGCGACACGGCCATCCTGGAGTTGTTCTATGCCTCCGGGCTCCGGATCGGGGAATTGACGGGGCTCTCGATGGCGGATGTGGACGGCGGGCAAGGCCTGGTTCGCGTGTTGGGGAAAGGCCGGAAGGAGCGCCTCGTCCCGGTCGGGCGGGCGGCGCTGGCGGCGTTAACGCGCTACCTAGAGGTGCGCGACCAGCTCGGTTCCGGTACCACGGACGAGACCGCATTGTTCCTGAATGCCCGGGGGAGCCGGCTGGGCGCCCGCGGGGTCTCGCGCCTGCTCTTGCAGCATCTTTTGGCGAGCGGATTGGGGCGCAAGATCACCCCGCATGGGCTGCGCCACAGCTTCGCCACGCACCTGCTCAGCGCGGGCGCCGACCTACGTGCGATTCAAGAACTGCTCGGTCATGCCCGACTCAGCACGACGCAGCGCTACACGCATGTCGGGCTGGACCAGATCTTGGCGATCTACGACGGGGCGCATCCCCGCGCGCGGGCGGCGGGCAGGAGGTCGGGATGAAGGATCCGGGGCGGCCAAGGGTCCGCAGCACAACCATCTTGTGCGTGCGGCATGCCAGCCGCGTGGCGATGGCCGGCGACGGCCAGGTGTCGGTCGGCGATCAGATCATGAAACACACCGCCCGCAAGGTGCGGCGCATGTCCAACAGCGCCGTGCTGGGCGGCTTTGCCGGGGCCGCGGCCGACGCCTTCGCCTTGTTTGCCAAGTTCGACGCCAAGCTCGAAGAATTCGGCGGCAATCTCTCCCGCGCCGCCGTGGAACTCGCGAAAGACTGGCGCATGGACCGGGCGCTGCGGCGGCTCGAGGCCCTGCTGGCGGTCGCCAATGCCGAGGTGTCGCTGATCATCTCCGGGACCGGGGACGTGATCGAGCCGGACGACGGCATCATCGGCATCGGCTCGGGCGGGGGCTATGCCGCGGCCGCGGCCCGCGCCCTGGTCAAGCATTCGACGCTGTCCGCGCGGGAGATCGCCGAGGAGGCGATGACGATCGCCGCCGGCCTGTGCGTGTACACGAACGACCGGATCACGATCGAGGAGCTGTAGGGCATGGATCGCTTGACCCCCCGCCAGATCGTGGCGGAGCTCGACAAGTACATCATCGGCCAGCATCAGGCCAAGCGGGCGGTGGCGATCGCGCTCCGCAATCGCTGGCGGCGGCAGCGCCTGCCGCCTGAACTGCGCGACGAGGTCGCCCCCAAGAACATCATCATGATCGGGCCGACCGGCGTGGGGAAGACCGAGATCGCCCGGCGGCTGGCCCGGCTGGCGGAAGCGCCGTTCATCAAGGTGGAGGCGTCCAAGTACACCGAGGTGGGCTACGTCGGCCGCGATGTGGAGTCGATGATCCGGGATTTGGTCGAGCTGGCCGTCAACCTGGTGCGCAGTGAGCGGACCCGGGGGGTCGAGGTCCGCGCCAAGGAAATGGCCGAGGAGCGGCTGCTTGATTTGCTCCTCCCCACTCCGCGCGGGGTGGGAGGCCTCGGCTCCGCAGCGGACAGTGGGGCAGGCCAGGAGACGCGGGAAAAGCTGCGGGCACGCTTGGCCGACGGGTCGCTCGACGACCGGCTGGTCGAACTGGAAGTCGCCCAGCGCTCGCTGCCGATGATCGACCTGATGGGCGGGCAGGGCATGGAGGAGATGCAGGAGAACCTGAAGGAGATGCTCGGCAATCTCCTGCCCTCCCGCACGCGCCGGCGTAAAGTCAAAGTGAGCGAGGCGCGGCGGATCCTGATGCAAGAGGAGGCCGACAAGCTAGTCGACAAGGAAGAGGTGACCAGCGAGGCGATCCGGCGCGTCGAGAATTCCGGGATCGTGTTCCTCGACGAGATCGACAAGGTGGCCGGACGGGAAGGCGGCGCCCGCGGTCCGGACGTGTCGCGGGAAGGCGTCCAGCGCGACCTGCTGCCGATCGTGGAAGGATCGACGGTCAGCACGAAGCACGGCCCAGTCCGCACCGATCACATCCTCTTCATCGCAGCCGGTGCCTTTCACGTGTCCAAGCCGTCGGACCTGATCCCGGAGCTGCAGGGGCGATTTCCGCTCCGGGTCGAATTGGCTAGCCTGACGCGCCAGGATTTCGTGCGGATTCTGACCGAGCCCGAGAACGCGTTGACCAAGCAGTACACTGCGCTGCTTGCGACGGAGCAGGTAGAGCTGCATTTCACTCCCGACGCCATCGAAGAGATTGCTGCTTTCGCCTCGACCGTCAATCAGCAGGCCGAGAATATCGGCGCGCGCCGGCTCTACACGATCATGGAGCGGCTCCTAGACGAGGTTTCCTTCGAGGCGCCGCACATGGCCGGTGTGCGAGTCGAGGTCAGCGGGGCGATGGTCCGCGAGCGCCTGGCCAGCATCGTCACGAATCAGGATTTGAGCCGCTAT
Organism: Vulcanimicrobiaceae bacterium; assembly: GCA_035505475.1. Lineage (GTDB taxonomy): Bacteria > Methylomirabilota > Methylomirabilia > Methylomirabilales > 2-02-FULL-66-22 > 2-02-FULL-66-22. The sequence continues at coordinate 27,491 of DATJQT010000246.1, read as the reverse complement.
ATCTTGTAATCCAACACACCGGGTGAGGACTGCGTATGGACACGGTACTGGTCATCGATGACGACAAGCTGTTCCTGGCAACCGTGCGGGAAGAGCTGGAGCGGGCCGGCTTCCGCTTTCTGGGCGCGGAAACCGCCGCGCAGGCCAAAGAGGTGCTGGCGAAGGAGGCCGTCCAGGTGATGCTCTTGGACGTCATCCTGCCCGACGCGGACGGGCTGGACCTCCTGCCGCAATTGCGCGAGGCGCATCCTCAGGTTCCGGTGATCGTGGCCTCTGCCCGCGCCTCGTACCTGTCCGGCATTCAAGCGATGCGGCGCGGCGCGGCGGATTTTTTGCGGAAGCCGATGAACTTCGAAGAGCTGGTCACTTCGCTCCAGGTCGCCATCCGCAAGGTTCCGGCGGCGGGTGCCGCCCCGGCACAGAGCGAGGAGCTGATCCGGCTGCAAGACGGGTCGCAGGCGCTGATGAACCTCATCCGCTGGGACAACCTGGGGACCTTCCACGCGAAGCCCGATGCCTGGTACCAGCGTGTGATCGAAATGGCCTCCACGATCCTTGATGTCGAAATCGTCTCGTTGATGTTGCTCGGTGACGACGGCCTGCTGCGCATTGCGCAGGCCAAGGGGCTCGACCCGGAAATCCAGCGGACCACGACCGTCCCACTGGGGGAAGGCATTTCCGGGCACGTCGCTGAAAGCGGCGAGCCGCTCCTGATTCGCAATTTGTCGCAGGACATGACCTTCGGGAAGAAAGAGCGTAACCCGCGCTATCGGACCGACTCGCTCGTCTCCGTGCCCCTCAAGGTGAACGGGAAGACCGTGGGGGTCCTGAACGCGAACAACAAGGCCAATGGCGGCTCCTTCACGGAACACGACCTGTCGGTGATGGTCGCGTTGTCCGCACTGGTGTCGCTGGCCATGACGTCCTCCTCGCTGTACGAGCAGCTGACGCGGTCGGTCGAGGAATTGGCCATCGCCAACGCCAAGCTGGCGCGGGTCAATCTGGAAAAGAGCCGAAGCCAGGAGCTGGGGCCACCCCGCAGCCGCACCCAAGACCTGGGCGAGCCCAGAACCCGTTAACATCTTTCGGAGCCATTTCCATGCCGACGCATGCAAGTCGGGCCGAGATCATCATCGGCGCCCTGCCTTACATCCAGTTGTACGGCGGGAAGACCATCGTCGTGAAGTACGGCGGTAATGCTATGGTGGACCCCGCCCTCATGACGGCCGTGATTCAAGACGTGATCCTGATGGGGCTGGTCGGCATGCGACCGGTGGTGGTGCACGGCGGCGGTCCCCAGATTGATGAGGCGATGAAAACGTCGGGTCTGCGACCGAATTTCGTCCAGGGGCTCCGCGTCACCGACGCCGACACGGTGCGAATCGTGGAGCGCGTCCTGGTCGGCGAGATTAACCAGGGGATCGTCGCGGCGATCCAGCGACTGGGCGGACGAGCGATCGGGCTGTCGGGCAAAGACGGCGGCCTGATCCAGGCGCGCAAGGCGCCGCCCCGCAAGATGGCCGATGGGCAAGTGGTGGACCTCGGGCTGGTCGGCGAAGTCGCGGCCGTGGACCCTCGGCTGCTGCGAACAGTCCAAGAGGCCGGATACATTCCCGTGGTGGCACCCACGGCGGGGGACGAGACCGGTGCCACGTACAATATCAATGCAGATGTGGTTGCGGGAGAGTTGGCCGCGGCGCTGCCTGCGGAAAAGCTCGTCCTGCTGACCGATACCGACGGGATTCTGGATCGCAACGGAACGCTCCTGTCCGCCCTGACAAAGCAGCAGGTTGAAGCGCTCATTGCGGACGGAACGATTTCCAAGGGCATGCTCCCCAAGGTCGGCGCCTGCCTGCGGGCGATGCAGGGCGGGGTCCGCAAGAGCCACATCATCAACGGGACGCGGGAGCATGCGCTGATTGAAGAGCTATTGACCACCGACGGGATCGGGACGGAAATCGTCGCCTGATCCCCGGAGGGTGAAGGAGATGACCCCATGACCACGCAGGAGCTGCTGGCAGCCTCGAGCAAACACCTGGCCAACACCTATGCCCGCTTCCCGATCGTCCTGGTGCGCGGCAAGGGCGTGCGGCTGTGGGATTCGGATGGGAAGGAATACCTGGATTTCGTAGGCGGCATCGCCGTGGACGCTCTCGGCCACTGCCATCCGCGCATGGTACAGGCAATCCGGGAGCAGGCCGACACACTGATTCACATCAGCAACCTCTATCATATCGAGCCGCAGATCCGGCTCGGCGCGCTGCTGTGCCAGCACTCGTTTGCCGATCGGGCGTTCTTCTGCAACAGCGGGGCGGAGGCCAATGAGGCCGCCATCAAACTGGCCCGCAAATATGCCAAGGATCACTGGAGCACAGACCGGACCGAGATTATCACCATGCAACACGCGTTTCACGGCCGCACGCTCGCGACCGTGACGGCGACCGGCAACCCGAAGTACCTGCACGGATTCGAGCCGCTGATGCCCGGGTTCAAACAGGTGCCCTACAACGACCTGCGGGCCGTCGAGCGGGCGCTCGATTCCCGGACCTGCGCCGTGCTGGTGGAACCCGTCCAAGGCGAGGGTGGCGTGAACATTCCAGACGCCGACTACCTCCCCGGACTGCGCCGGCTGTGCACGGAGGCCGGTGCGCTGCTGATCTTTGACGAAGTGCAAACGGGGATGGGACGCACGGGGAAGTTGTTCGCGTACCAGCATTCCGGGATCTCGCCGGACATCATGACGCTTGCCAAGGCACTGGCCGGCGGCGTGCCGATCGGCGCCATGCTGGCGACCGAAGCGGTTGCAGCGAGTTTCGTTCCGGGCACCCACGCCTCGACCTTTGGCGGGACGCCGTTCGTGACCGCCGTGGCCTTGGCCGTGCTCGAGACGATGCTGGCCGAGGATCTCCCCGGCCGGGCTGCCACATTGGGCGCGTATGCCCTGGAGCGGGTGCGGGCCTTGCGCTCGCCCGTCATCAAGACGGTTCGCGGCAAGGGCCTGATCATCGGCATCGAGTTGACCGTGCCCGCCCGTGGTGTCGTGGCGAGCTGCATGGAGCAGGGCCTGCTCGTGCTGACGGCTGGGGACCAAGTGTTACGCATGGTGCCGCCGCTCATCGTGACCGAAGCCGAGATTGACGAGGCAGTGGGAATCGTTGGCAAAGCGCTGCAAGGAGCGGCGGCATGAACCGGCATCTGATCACGCTCACGGACCTCAGTGCGCAAGACGTCCTCGACCTCTTCGCGCTGGCGGCGGACCTCAAGGCCAAGCGGCGCCAGGGCATCGCCCATCCGCTGCTTGCCGGCAAAACGCTGGCCCTGGTTTTTGAAAAGCCGTCGCTGCGCACACGGGTGACCTTCGAGACCGGCATGACGCAACTGGGCGGGCACGCGATCTACCTGACCCCGTCAGACATCCAACTCGGTGAGCGAGAGACGGTGCAGGACGCCGCGCGGAACCTGGAGCGCTGGGTGGACGGAATCGTAGCGCGCACATTCAGCCATCAGATGGTGGAGCGTCTGGCCGGCTTCGCCCAGATTCCCGTCATCAACGGCCTCACGGACGGCCATCATCCGGTGCAGATCCTCTGCGATCTGTTCACGCTCTGGGAGCGCCGGGGGAAACTGGCCGGCCTGCGCGTGGTGTTCGTTGGTGATGGCAACAACGTGTGCCACTCCTGGCTGCAGGGCGCGGCCAAGATGGGCATTCACTTCGTCCTGGCCTGTCCCCCAGGGTACGAACCTCACGGCGCCATCCTGGCAGAGGCGCTTGCCGAAGCGAAGGGCACCGGCGCGACGCTGACCATCGCCCACGACCCGAAGGCTGCGGCGCGCTCTGCGGACGTCCTGTACACGGATGTCTGGACCAGCATGGGCCAGGAGGAAGAACGCAGCCGACGGCTGCGCGACTTCCAGGGATTCCAGCTCAACCAGGAGCTGCTCGACCGGGCCGCGCCCGAGGTGCTGGTGATGCACTGCTTGCCTGCCCACCGCGGCGAAGAGATTACCGACGAGGTCCTGGACGGGGCGCACAGCATTGTGTTCGATCAGGCAGAAAATCGGCTGCACGTGCAAAAAGCGATCTTGGTCCGGCTGCTCGGAGCCTAGCGGCAGCCAGCGCGGAGGAGTGGTATGCGGCTCGGGAAGAAAGTGGCGATGGTAACCGGCGGCGGCAGCGGGATCGGCCGGGCAATCGCCCTGGCGATGGCGCGGGAAGGCGCGGATCTCGTCATTCCGGATCTCCAGGCCACGAATGCGGAGCGCGTGGCCGCGGAGGTTCAGGCGCTGGGGCGACAGGCCACCCCGCTCAAGGTCGACGTGAGCAAAGAGAGCGACGTCCAATCCGTGATTGCAGAGGCGATCCGCGTTCACGGTGGAATAGACATTCTGGTGAACAATGCGGGGATCGCTCCCAACCTCGGCTTGCCCTTCACACGCCAGGTCGAGGCGGACTGGGACCGGGTGTTCGACGTGAACGTCAAGTCGGTCTTTTTTTCGTGCAAATATATCGCACCGCATTACATGGAGCGGCGCGCCGGCAAGATCGTCAACATCGCCTCGATTGCCGGCCCAATGTCGAGTACCACGATGCCGTCGTACAGTGTGGCCAAGATGGGTGTGATCACGTTTACCAAGGCCGTGGCCAAGGATCTGGCGCGCTACAACGTGAACGTCAACGCCATCTGCCCTGGCCTGCTGTACACGGAGATGTGGGAGAAGATCGGCGCCCGGATGCGCGAAACCGACCCGAGCTTCGCCGGTCTCACGGCTCGCCAAGTCTTCGACCGGAAAGTGAAGGAGTGGATTCCGCTGCAGCGAGAGCAGACGCCCGAGGATATCGCCCACGCTGCGCTCTTCCTCGTTTCCGACGAGGCGCGGAACATTACGGGTCAGGTGCTGATCGTGGACGGCGGCATCGTGATGTAGGGGCGGTTCACGGTTCAAAGTTAACGGTTCAAGGTTCATGGTACTGGGGCGAATCTCGGCCTCGCGCCTTGAAAGCCTGAGGCATCCATGCCGACGAAAGCTTGGGGCGGCCGCTTCGGCGCCGCCACCGACAAAACGGTGGAGGCCTTTACGGCCTCTATCCATTTCGACCAGCGCCTCGCGCCGTATGACATCGCGGGCAGCATCGCCCATGCCCAGATGCTCGGCAAATGCGGCATCCTGAGCCGCGCTGAAACGGGCGCGATCGTCGCCGGCCTCAAAGAAATCCACGACGAGATCGTGCGGGGCGAGTTCAAGATCGATCCGGCCCTGGAAGATATTCATATGCACGTGGAGCGGCGGCTGATCGAGAAGATCGGCGCGCTCGGCGGCAAGCTGCACACGGCGCGGAGCCGCAATGACCAGGTGGCCCTCGATCTCCGCCTGTTCCTGCGTGACGTCATCCGGAAAATTCGGACGGGTATTCTGGAGCTACAGGCCGTCCTGATCGGGCAGGCGGAGGCGCATGTCGAGACGATACTGCCGGGCTACACGCACGTGCAACGCGCGCAGCCGATCGTCCTCGCCCATCATCTGCTCGCCTACTTCGAGATGTTCCAGCGCGACCGGGAGCGTTTCGCCGATTGCCTCGGGCGCGTGAACCTTCTGCCGCTCGGCGCCGGGGCACTGGCCGGGACGCCGTTTCCGATCGACCGCCATTACGTCGCCAAACTACTCGGATTTGCCGGCGTGCTGGCCAACAGCGAAGATGCTGTCGCAGACCGGGACTTCGCGGTCGAGTTCCTGGCCGCTGGCGCCATCTTTGCGATGCACGTGTCGCGCCTTGCAGAGGAGCTGGTCCTCTGGGCCAGCGCCGAGTTCGGGTTTATCGAGCTGCCGGATGCGTTTGCGACGGGATCCAGCATCATGCCGCAGAAGAAGAATCCGGATGTCGCCGAGCTGGCACGGGGGAAGACGGGGCGGGTATACGGTGCATTGATCGGCTTGCTCACCACGTTGAAGGGTCTCCCGCTGGCGTACAACCGCGATTTGCAAGAAGACAAGGAGCCGGTTTTCGATGCGGCCGACACGATCCGCGGTCTGTTGGCCGTGTTGATCCCGATGCTGGCAGCAGTCACCTTCCGGAAGGATCGCATGCGAGCCGCCGTGGCGGACGGCTACCTAAACGCAACCGACCTGGCCGACTACCTCGTGACGAAGGGTGTCCCCTTCCGGAGCGCGCACGAGATCGTCGGGCGCATCGTCCGGCACGGCATTGAGAAAGGCCGCCGCCTCGAGGAACTTCCGCTCTCGGTTCTGCGCCGCTTCTCGCCGGCATTCCGGGCCGACGTCGCGCGCCACCTCACGCTCGATGGCTGCGTCGCGCGCCGGCAATCGTTCGGCGGGACGAGCCCGGCCCGCGTGGCTGAGGCGCTGAAAACCGCCCGACGCGCGTTGCGCCGGCCATGACCGCCCGCCTCGCTGCCGCAGGAATCGCGGTCCTCTTGCTCTGTCTGATTTTCCCTGCCTGCGGGCGCCGCGGGGCGCCGCTCCCACCCAAAGCCACGGCCCCGGCCGCGCCGAGCGACGTGCGCGCCGAAGCCCGCGGGAATGCGATCCTGATTTCCTGGATCCGCCCAACGCGCAATGAAGACGGCTCTCCGCTACGCGATTTGCAGGATTTTCGGATCCTGCGGGCCTCCGGGCCCAGTGAAGCCGGGGCGCTTGGGCCGCTCGTTCCCCTCGCTGTGGTGCGGGCCGAGAATCCGGGCAATGCGCTGGTGCAAGATTCGACGTACGTTTACCGGGACGAGGGCGGCGCACAGGGCCTACAGGTCGGAACGCGCTACCGGTATCGCGTCGAGGCTGCGAATGCGCGGGGTGCTGTCGGCACGACGTCGGGTGAGGCGATCATCGAATTCACGCCGACCCCGCCGGAGCCCACGGGACTGACCGCCATGCCCGGCGACGGCGTCGTGGACCTCACGTGGCAGGCACCGGTCGCAGCCAATGTGGTCACGGGGTATAACATCTATCGGGCAACGCTGCCAGGACCGTTTGGCCCCCAGCCGGTCAACGCCCGTCCGGTTACCGAGACGACATTCCGAGATGCCGGCGTCAAGAATGACACGGTCTACGCCTACGTGGTGCGGAGCGTCAGTACCGCGCGGCCGCCCTGGCGCGAGAGCGCGGATTCAAACCAGGCCCAAGTGACACCACAGGACTTCATTCCGCCGGCACCGCCTCGCGGTCTGGCCGCTGTGCCGTCTCAGGGTGCCATCGGCTTGACCTGGATAGCCAACACGGAGCCGGATCTGCTGGGCTACGTCGTGTACCGCAGGGCTCTTCCCGCGGTGACCGCCAATCGACTCACCGAGTCCCCGGTCCCTGGCACCACTTTCACGGACCGCACCGTCCGGCCCGGGGTGACGTATCTGTACAGCATCACTGCCGTGGACCGCTCTGCCCACACCAACGAAAGTGCCCCATCCGCGGAAGTCGAAGCCACCTTACCTTAGCAGACGGCTGCCCCCCATCTGCAGCGTTGCGGCGCTTTTCTGAGCAGACGAATTTTTCAGCACCCTGTATGTCTTTACCCGCCGTAAGCGGACAAATAACCTCAAGTCATCAAGGGCACCTACCGATATGGATGCTAGGCGGCATTCCGCAGAGGATTGGCGGCATGTTTGACTTCATCAGCGGGCAAGTCTTGAACATTTTAGCGGCACGCAGGCTGGGTGGGCTAGAGACTCCCCTTGCCGATTCGAAACGCCCGCCCGATACCCCGGTGACGCCGGTTGCGCGGGGAGCCACGGCTGAAGACCAATTGCTGTTCGGGAGCACGGCATACGCTGCCGCGCCGCGCATCCCGATCAAGCCGGACGAGCCCATCGCCCCAGAAAATCGAGTCCGCGACGTCCTGCGCCGGATCCGTGACCAGCAGCGAGCGACGGGACCACTGCCCGATCCGCTTCCCGATACCCCTCCTGAAAGCCAAGACGAGCGCCACCTCGGCACGCGCCTGGATCTGTACGCCTAAGCCCTCACGGGTGTACACCGCCGTGTGCACTTCGACTGGCGACGTGCACACGGCGTTTGCACGACCGCACAACAAGAAACCGGGGAAATGCGCAAGCACGTACCCGGTTTCTTCGGTTCGTGGCTGTTACGACTCGCGCAGCGAATCCTCGATGATATTCAACGCGGCATCGATGTCGGCGATGGAGTGCTGGGACGAGAAGCCGTGATGCATAGGTGCCTGGTGGGAATAATCGTGAAGGTACAGCCCACGTCGGACGCATCCCAGTATGAATCGGATCTCTCTGTGGCGGTCGCAGCGGACTGCGGTTCGGTAACTGGTCACCGGCTCGGTGACGCCCAAATACAAACCGAAGCGGGCGCCGACCCCCTGCACGATGCCCGGCACTCCGGTCGCACGCAGCGCTTCGGCGATGCCCTTGTAGAGCCGGTCGGCAAGCGTGTTGATGTGAACATAAAACTCAGGGCTGGCCAGTTCCGTCTGGCAGGCGATCGCGCCCATGACGGCGGTCAGATGGCCGGTGTATGTGCCGCTCATCACGGTGTGACCGGTGGGATTGAGTACGGCCATTACGTCGGACTTCCCGCACACCGCTGCGATCGGCACGCCACCGCCGAGCGCCTTGGCCAACGTGCACAGGTCGGCGGTCACCCCGAAATACTGCTGGGCCCCACCGCGGCACATGCGAAAGCCGGAGAGTACTTCATCCAGGATCAAGACGATGCCCGTGTCGGTACAGACCTGCCGCACATGGCGCAGAAAGTCCGGCTGGGACGGTACGCAGCCCATGTTGTAGGCGATCGGTTCGATGATCACGGCAGCAATTTCGTCTTTGTACGCGCGGATTGCCCGGTCGAATGCGTCCGCATCGTTGAACGGCACCACGATCACGAGGTGGGAGAGGTCGGGCATGCCATCCGAGTCGGGAATCGGCGCAATCGTTCCGTCGGCCCGGACATCGCCCACTGCGGTGGCGCAGTTGTACCAGGTGAACTCGTGCATGCCGTGGAAATGCCCCTCGAATTTCAGGATCTTCGATTTCTTGGTAAAGGCGCGGGCGATGCGGACCGCCCCCAGCGTCGCTTCCGTGCCGCTGTTTGCAAATCGGATCTTTTCGGCGCACGGAACCGCTTCGGCCACCAGGTCGGCCAAACGTGAGTGGTATTCAGTTTCACCATTGCAGATGACGCCGATCTCGAGCGCCTGCCGGATTGCGGCGGCGATGGCCGGATGATCGTGTCCCAAAAAATTGGCGCCGCTACCCGTGAAGAAGTCGATGTACTCCTTCCCATCCACATCCCAAAAACGCGACCCCTTGCCTTTGGTCAGGTACACCGGCCGCTTGAGCAGTGGGTGATAGCGACCCCCGGCACCGCCGCCACCGACTAAATGTTTCTGTGCTGCGCTGAAAAGCGCCTCGGATTTCATCCTAGTCTCCTTGCAGTCTGTTCGGATGGCACCACTCATCGCGACGAGTTCAAGACAAGCTTGCTGTCGCGCGGAACATGAGCCATTCAGGCCGAGTCTATCGAAGCGCGAACGGCCCGTTTGTTTCCTCTCACAGGGTGGCTCCCGGAAGCACGACCCGACCGTCTGCGGCCGCCAGGCGGCCGTCGCGGAAAACCGTTGCCGGGTTCCGCAGGCGGCGAATCTCGGCAAGCGGATCGCCATGGACCAGTATGAGATCGGCGCGCTTGCCGACTTCGATGCTGCCGACCTCGGCATCCAGTCGGAGTGCAAGGGCCGCCTCGCTGGTCGCCATCCGGATCACGTCCATCGCCGGAAACTCCGCCCAGCGGACCATCACCTCGATGGCGCGCGCCATTTCCTGGAAACCGGGCCACAGTTGGGTCCCAGGCCATACGCCGAATGCCGCATCGGTGCCGAGGAAGACGGGGACCCCGTTGGCGCGCATCGTGTGGAGAAACGGCCAGCGGACCTTCAGCATGTTGAGCCACCACTGTTCCTCCGGGGTTGGTGGCCCCCCATTCTCGTCCGGGAATAGGTACGGCCGAGGGATAATGGCGTGATCTACCCGGACGTTGTTCCGGACCATCCACTCGACGGCGCTCGAATCCGTGACGGTGGTGTTCGGGTCGTTGCCGATCCAGGAGCAATGCTCGATGGTGTCGAGCCCGGCCTGGGCCGCCAAGCGGATGCTGTCGGTGGAAATCGCATGGCCGACGACGGGCAAGCCCAAGCGATGCGCGTCAGCGACGACCGCCTTGAGGTCTTCGAGCGAATACTGCGACCGGCTGATGTTCGTGCCCGGCGTTGTGGTCCCGCCGCTCACGATCAGCTTGATGAAATCCACATGCTTCGCCGCGAGCGTCCGGACGGCTTTACGGAGATCCTCGGCGCTGTCCACGCCCCAGTCCGAGTAGATGTGCCCCGCTGTGGTCGTGATCGGGCGCCCGCAGGCGAGAATACGCGGGCCGACGAACTGGTCCGCAGCGATGGCCTCTCGCAACGCAAGGACGGTGAAGTCATCCGCTCCGCAGTCCCGGACCGTCGTGACCCCTGCCGCCAGCGCCATCTGGGCAAAGTGTTCGGCCCGGACCAACTGGCGCTCCGGATCGCGGAGGCGCAGCCGCCTCGAGTAGTCACGGGAGGAGTACGCACTGTAGAGCGTCTTGTCCCAGGTGAGATGCACGTGGCCATCTATGAGGCCGGGGAGCAGCGTCATGCCCTGGCCGGAGATTGTCGGGACTCCTGCCGGCACGGCAATGGCCTCGGAAGGACCTACGGCAGCGATTTTCCCGTCATGAGCGACCAGTACGGTTTGATTTGACGATGAGGCTTCGTGCACCCCATCAATCAGGTGTGCGCCGTGGAAAGCGAGACGATAAGACATGCTCTTCCTATCAATGTGCGCAGGTGGGCAGCTTACCCAACCAACCCCTTGAATTTGACCGACCCAAAGGGTAGCGGAGCATCGGGTCCGTAGATCGAGCCGATGCTGCTCTTGGCCACCTCGGCAGTCACCGTCAGCGCCACGCTCGCGCAGACGATAACTTCCAGCATCCCCTATGGCTTCTGTCTCAAAAGACTTCTTCTTTGCGCAACACCGCGTGGGCCGTGTATCGGCCATTCACACCTGAAGAGTCGAAGCGAATATTCGGGGTGCAGGGTCCAGATGACCGAGACCGCAATGCGCGGACTGCCCAACTCACGCTGACCTCTTTCGGATCGCGAGATTCCACACTGCCGGAGATCGTGGTCGAAAGCTAGGCCAAGGCGCCACTCGTTGTCAAGCAGCTTCAAGCAGGGGACCGGGCTTGGCCGAGTCGCGGTACCAGCCAGGACGGAGCGAATAGCTTGTTTTGATTTTGACACTCGCATAAACGTATGGTACCCATTTCCATTCGAAGGCCGCTCGGGCGCCATTTCCTCTATATCAGCTCGCGGGAGAGGCCACGGCATGCATCATTTTCAGCATCGAGGCGACGACCTCTACTGTGAAGACGTGCCGGTCGCGCGTATCGTCGAGGCCGTGGGCACGCCGGCATACATTTACAGCCACGCCACGCTCACCCGGCATTATCGGATGCTGGACGAGGCGTTCCAGGCCGTTCCCCATCTGATCTGCTTTGCCTTGAAGGCGAACGCGAACCTCGCGGTTCTGAAGCTCTTTGCGGACCTGGGCGGGGGAATGGATGTGGTCTCGGGCGGAGAGCTGTACCGCGCGCTCCGCGCCGGGGTGGCGCCGGACCGAATCGTCTATGCCGGCGTCGGCAAGACGCGCGAGGAGATTGCCGACGCGCTGAAAGCCAATATCCTGATGTTCAACGTGGAATCGGATCAGGAACTGCGCACCATCAATGCGGTTGCCGCCGAGCTGGGGCTCCGCGCGCGCGTGGCGCTGCGCGTGAACCCCGATGTTGATCCGAAGACGCACCCGTACATCGCGACCGGGCTCAAGCAGAGCAAATTCGGCATCGATATTCACCGAGCCCTGGAAGAGTATGCGGCGGCGGCGCGAATGGCCTCGATCGATGTCGTCGGGATTCACCAGCACATCGGGTCACAGATCACGAGCATTCAACCCTTCGTGGACTCACTCACGCGGACAGCTGGCTTGGTCCGGCAACTGCGCGGTCAAGGCACGCACATCCGCTACATTGATATTGGCGGCGGCCTGGGGATCACGTATCAGGACGAGACGCCGCCTTTGCCGGGCGAATTCGCGCGGGCGCTGATCGACGTGATCAAGGATCTGGACGCCACGGTGGTGCTGGAGCCGGGCCGCCTGCTGGTCGGCAATGCCGGCATCCTGGTGACCCGGGTGCTGTACACCAAGCAGAGCCCGGTGAAGAACTTCCTAATCGTCGATGCCGGCATGAACGATCTGGCGCGGCCGAGCCTGTACGGGTCCTATCATGCGATCTGGCGCGCGCGCCGCGTGCCCGGGCGCGAAGAAATCATCGCGGATGTCGTGGGGCCGATCTGCGAATCCGGCGATTTCCTGGCCAAGGAGCGGCTGCTGCCGCGCTTCGAACCGGGGGAGCTGATGGCCATCATGTCGGCCGGCGCCTACGGCCACACCATGTCGTCGAATTACAATGCGCGGCCGCGCGCGCCCGAAGTGATGGTCCGCGGCGACCGGTTCTTCGTGGTGCGAGAGCGGGAGAGCTATGCGGACTTGATGCGCGGCGAGCACACGCTGGAAGAGGTCCAGTAGGCCCGTCGCGCGTTGGAGGGGACAATGGCCAAGCGACTGTTTCAAGGTTCCATCGTAGCCCTGGTCACGCCGTTTCGCGACGGCAAGGTGGACGAGTCCGCCCTCAAGTCGCTGGTCGAGTTCCAAATTGCCGGCGGCACCGATGGGATCGTCCCCTGTGGGACGACCGGCGAATCGCCCACTTTGGATCACGATGAACACAAGCGGGTGATCGACATCGTGATCGCGGCCAGCAACAAGCGGGTACCAGTCATCGCCGGTACGGGCTCGAATTCCACGGCCGAGGCGATCAGCCTCACCAAACACGCCAAGCAGGCGGGCGCCGACGCGGCCCTGATCGTGCTGCCGTACTATAACAAGCCCACCCAGAAGGGTTTGATCGAACATTGCCGCGCCATCGCCGATGCGGCGGACCTTCCGCTCGTCCTCTACAACATTCCGGGTCGGACCGGCATCAACATGCTCCCCGAGACTGTGGCAGTGCTTGCCGATCATCCGAACATCGTGGGGATGAAAGAGGCTACCGGGAACCTGGAGCAAATGACGCAGGACATCGTGCTGTGCGGAGACAAGCTGAGCTTCCTGTCGGGCGACGACACGCTCACCCTGCCGTTGATGGCGGTGGGGGGCCGGGGGATCATCTCGGTGGTGGCCAACATCGTTCCGCAGGACGTTTCCGCCATGACCCGCGCGTTCTTGAGCGGCGACTGGAAGCGGGCGCGCGAGCTGCACCTCAAGCTCTTCCCACTGTCGCAGGCGATGTTCTACGAGACGAACCCGATCCCGGTCAAGACGGCACTTGCCATGATGGGAAAGATCAAGGAAGAGTTTCGGCTGCCGCTCTGTGCCATGACCGACGTGAACCGGAAAAAGCTGGAAATCGCGCTGAAGGCCTATGGCATTCTGTGAATGACCGATGATGACCAAGAATGGCCAATGACCAACCCTCAATGACCAATGCCGGAGGGGGTCAACTGGGAATTGGTCATTGGCTCATTGGTCATTGAAGAGGAGGTTGCCGTGACCAAGGTTGTGGTCGCTGGGGCGGCGGGGCGGATGGGGAGGCGGTTGATCGCGCTGATCCGGGAAAGCGGGGATCTACAGGTCTGCGGCGCGGTTGAGCGCGCCGGCCATCCGGATGTCGGTCGCGATGTGGGGGACGTCGCCGGCGTGGGGACGGTCGGCGTGCCGCTCCAGGACCGGATGGATGCCGCCCTGAAAGGGGCCGAGGTCTACCTCGATTTCACCGCGCCCCAGGCGGCCCTGCGAAACCTGGAGGCGGCGAGTAAGGCCCGAGTAGCTGCGGTGATTGGGACCACCGGTCTGTCCGAGGCGGACCTCAAGCGCGCGAAAGAGCTCTGCACCGCGATATCCTGCGTGCAGTCGCCCAACATGAGTGTGGGCGTGAACGTCCTGTACGGGATCGTGGCCGAGGCCGCCCGTATGCTGGGCGACGCGTACGATGTGGAGATCACCGAGGCCCACCACCACTTTAAGAAGGACGCGCCGAGCGGGACAGCCGAGCGGATCGCGCAAGTCATCGCCCGCGCGCTGGGCCGCGACCTGAAGCAGGTGGGCGTCTATGGCCGGCAGGGGCTGGTCGGCGAACGCCCGGCGAAAGAAATCGCCGTCCATGCGATCCGGGCGGGCGACATTGTGGGCGAGCATACCGTCCTGTTCGGCGGAATGGGCGAGCGGATCGAGGTGACGCACCGGGCACACAGCCGGGACAATTTCGCTCATGGGGCGCTGCGCGCGGCCCGCTGGGTCATCGGGAAGCCGGCGGGGTTTTATGATATGGCGGACGTGCTTGGACTGAAACGCTTGTAAGCACACCCGCAGCGCCGCGAGCGACGCCACGAACACGATCACGCATTCGGTCTTTCGATCCCTTGAACTCGAGGAGTCTATGAGCAGCTACACGCAGTCGGAACGCTTGCGAGCTCTGCCCCCATACCTCTTTGCCGAGTTGGACCGCATGAAACAGGAACAGGTGAAAAAGGGGGTGGACATCATCAGCTTGGGAATCGGGGATCCGGACTTGCCGACGCCTCCTCACATCATTGAGGCGCTTGCCAAGGCGGCGGTCGATCCGGCCAATCACCAGTATCCGTCGTATGAAGGCATGCTCGCGTTCCGGCGTGCGGCGGCCGATTGGTACCAGGCCCGCTTCGGTGTGGCGCTCGATCCGGCGAAAGAGGTGTTGACGCTGATCGGTTCGAAGGAAGGCATCGGCCATCTGCCCCTGGCCTTCGTGAGCCCGGGGGACGTGGTGCTGGTCCCGGATCCGGGGTACCCCGTGTATGCGGCAGGGACGCTATTTGCGGGGGGCGAATCCTATGCATTGCCGCTCACGCCGGCGCGGAATTTCTTGCCAGACCTCGACGCCATTCCGGCTGCGGTCGTCAAGCGGGCGAAGATCCTCTGGCTGAATTACCCCAATAATCCCACCGGGGCAGTTGCCCCACGCGAGTTCCTGGCCCAGGCCGTGGATTTTGCGCGCCGGCACCGACTGATCCTCGCCCACGATGCGCCGTACTCCGAGATTGCGTATGACGGATATCGGCCGGAAAGCATCTTGGCGGTGCCGGGGGCGCGCGATGTCGCGGTCGAGTTCCATTCGGTTTCGAAGACCTATAACATGACTGGCTGGCGGATCGGCTTCGCAGTCGGGAATGCCGAAATCCTTGCCGGCTTGGGCCGCGTCAAGCAAAACGTCGACTCCGGGGTGTTCCAGGCCGTGCAGTATGCCGGCATCGCCGCACTCACGGGATCGCAGGCGTGCGTGGCCGACAATTGCCGCATCTGGCAGGAGCGGCGTGACGTGCTGATCGGCGGGTTGCGAGAGTTGGGGTTCGCCGTCGCCGCGCCAAAGGCGACGTTTTACGCCTGGGTACCGGTCCCGCGCGGGTTCACCTCTAGCAGTTTCACGGCCGAGATCCTGCTCAAGACCGGTGTGGTGGTCACGCCCGGCAATGGCTTCGGGGCGGCGGGGGAAGGCTTCGTGCGGGCGGCCTTCACTGTCAAGGTCGAACGCATCCGCGAGGCACTGGACCGCATCCGCACGCTCGGCGTCCGCGGATGACGCAGCGCCGGGCGCCAGTGCCGAGACTGAGCCGTTAGACGTCGGACATTAGATCTCGAACGTTGGACCTTCCTGTATGCCCGATCGCATCCTGCTCTCCGGAATCAGCTTTTACGGGTACCACGGCGTGTACGAGGAAGAGCGCCGGCTGGGTCAGCGCTTCCTCGTCGATGTCGAACTGCAGCTCAATCTGGCAGGCGCAGAACACTGGACCGATGTCTCTGCGACGGTGGACTACAGCCAAGTCGTGGCATCCGTCCTCGAGGTCGGCACGGGCACACCCTGCCCCTTGATCGAAACCGTGGCGGCGCGCATGGCCACGGCACTGCTGTCCCGTTTTCGCTGTCAGCACGTGACGGTCCGACTGACAAAACCCAATCCGCCTATGCCGGGTTTCGGCGGACAGGTGGCTGCCGAGGTCACCCGGCCGTGAGCGTGCGCGCATTCATCGGGCTCGGTTCCAATCTGGGCAATCGCGCAGCGCACTGCACGGCGGCGGCCGCCCACCTGCGGAGATTGCGGGGGACGGTGTTGACCCGGACCTCGCCACTCATCGAAACCCAACCGGAGGACGACGTGGAGGGTGGCCCCTTTCTGAACGGCGTGGCGGAGATTGCGACCACGTTGCCGCCTGATGAACTCCTGGTAGGGCTGCAGGCGATCGAGACGGCGCTGGGCCGGCCCTCGCCCCATGCGCGCGGCAAGGCGCGGACCATTGACCTCGATCTGCTCCTCTACGGCGACGCCGTTGTGCAGTGGCCCGGGCTCACGGTGCCGCACCCCCGCCTGGGCGAGCGCCGGTTCGTGCTGGAGCCGCTCGCCGCGATCGCGCCGGAGGTCCGGCATCCGGTGCTGGACCTGACTGCCGTAGAGCTGCTCGAACGGCTCGGGACGGACCGGCCATGAACGAACTCGTGCTGCCGCGCTACATCGTCGTCGAGGGACCGATCGGCGTGGGAAAGACCAGCCTGGCGGAGCGACTGGCCACGCGCCTGGGCGCGCGGCTCGTGTTGGAGGTGGCCGACGACAATCCGTTTCTGCCCGGGTTCTACCGCGACCCGCAACGCTACGCGTTTCAGACGCAGCTCTGGTTCCTCCTCAACCGCGTGCGCCAGCAGCGCGAGCTGGCGGAGATTGATCTGGCGCACCAGCGGCTCATCGCCGACAACCTCTTCGCCAAAGACAGGCTGTTCGCGTACCTCACGCTCGAAGATCACGAGCTGGCGCTCTACGAGCGAGTCCATGACGAACTGGAGGTGCCGGCGCCCGTCCCCGACCTGGTCATTTTCCTGCAGGCTGGCATCGACACCCTGGTCCAGCGCATCCAGCAGCGCGGAAAGCCTTACGAGCGCGAGATTCGCAAAGGCTACCTGGACGAGCTGAATGCGGCTTACACCCACTTCTTCTTCCATTACACGGCGTCGCCCCTCTTGGTCGTGAACACGAGCGATATTGATTTCGTGAACCGACCGGCGGATCTCGATCAACTCATCAAGGCGGTGCGCGAGGCGAAGGGCGGGACGCAGTATTACGTACCGCTCGGGTCAGGTAAGTAGCAGTCGGAGGTCTTGTGGAGATCGTCACAACCGCTGCGGCGATGCAGCGGATCAGCGAGGCGGCCCGCTGTGCCGGGCGCCGGGTCGGCTGCGTGCCGACCATGGGGGCGCTGCACGCCGGCCACCTCAGTCTGCTGGCCCGCTGCCGGGCGGACACCGAGCTTGTGATCATGACGCTGTTCGTCAACCCGATGCAGTTTGACCGACCAGACGACCTCGCGCGCTATCCACGGGTGCTCGAACAAGATGCGACGCTGGCCCAGCAGGCCGGCGTGGATGTGATCTATGCCCCTTCGATCGACACGATGTACCCACCAGAGTTTGCGACGCATGTGACGGTGGAGGGGCTGACCACCCGCTGGGAAGGCGCCGCCCGCACCGGCCACTTTCGTGGCGTCGCCACGGTGTGCACCAAGCTGTTTACAGCCTGCCGGCCGCACCGCGCCTATTTCGGTCAGAAGGATTACCAGCAGACTCTGGTCGTGCGCCGGCTGGTGGCGGACCTCGACCTCGGGCTCGATATCGTCGTCCTCCCTACGGTGCGTGAAGCCGATGGTCTGGCCCTCAGCTCCCGCAACGTGCATCTGTCGCCGGAGGAGCGGCGGGAAGCGGCCGTGCTCTCGCAGGCCCTGTCGGCGGCGGCCGCGTCCGTCCGAGCCGGCGAGCGCGACTTACAGCGCGTGCGCACCGACCTTGAGCGGCAGATCTCCAGTGCCCCGCTGGCCCGGATCGAATACGCGGCCGTGTGCGACGCCGAGACGCTGGAGCCGCTGAGCACGCTCGACGACCGCGCCATCGCGCTGGTCGCTGCGCGATTCGGGGTCACTCGTCTCATCGACAATGCGTTCCTGCAAGCCGACCCTGTGTAACCGGCAATCCGCTGCGATTCCGATAAAATTGAGATATAGGATGTCCGCTTTTCACAAAAACTTGTGTGGGGATCCATCAAAGAGCCCTAGGCCTGGTAGTCCTCCATAAAATCGCACAAGTCTTTAAAAAATCTCGCAAAATTTCTTGACAGCCGATTTCCAAACGAGCTATTGTCCGCCATAATGGTGGGGAGAAGTGGGGAATAGTGGCGTAATATCTCCACTAATAACCACTAAGTGGGGTGTTATGTTTCGCGGCCAGTTCACGCACGCCATTGACGAAAAGGGCCGGCTCAGCATCCCGGCGAAATTCCGGGAGGCGCTGCGCGAAGAGAAGACCCTCGTCCTGACTAGCGCCGAGTCATACCTGACCGTGTATCCGTTGGGCGAGTGGCGGGCCATCGAAGACCGCCTGCGGGCGAATCCAAAGTTCAAGCGGGAACAACGCGATTTTCTGCGGTTCGTCTATTCCTCGGCAGAGGACGTTGATCTGGATGGGCAGGGACGCATCCTGATCCCCCAGGGCTTGCGTCAGCGAGCGGGGATCGGGCGGGACGTGATCATTATCGGCATGATGGATACGATCGAGATTTGGGACAAGGCGCGCTGGGAGGCGAAGTTGGCCTCTGCCCCGCCGCCCGAGGAACTGTCGGCCCGACTCGGAGAGCTCGGCATCTAGGCGCGCCACCTCAACCGTGCCGCAACGGCACAAGGGGGACCCATGGATCGTGCACGAGACAGCCGGCCGCAAATGCCCCAACCGCAGGGGACTGCGCCGGAGCTCCCGGCCCTGGGCATTACGTTCCAGCCACAGCCGCCACGAATTTTGCGGCTATTTCCTCCGGCCACGCTGCGGCCCGAATGGTCGCGCGTGCACCGCATCGCCTACGTCTAGGAGGACAGCTATGCAGGTCCGCTGGTCGCAAGCGCACCGGGTGGCGGTGATCGATGCCGAGGGGGACCTCGGGATTCGTACCATGGTGGAGATGAAGAACGGCATCACCAGCCTGCTGGCCGAAGGGGTCCGCGTGCTGATCCTAGACTGCGCCGGGGTCCAGCGGATGGATGCCATGAGCTTGGGCGTCCTCGTCGAGCGCCTGTGCCGCGCGCGCGAGTTGCACGGCACGCTCGCGCTGGCGAACCTGTGTCCGGATCTGGTCACGCGACTGGTCGAGCTCAGGGTGCACTCGCTGTTCCAGGTGTTCGATTCCGTGCCTGCAGCGCTGGAGCGGCTTGCCGATGCCGGGTCGGAACTCGCGCTGTCGGTCGCGGCCTAGCTGCGAGGGAGGAGTGTGGACGGCCCGGCGCCCGTGCATACGCCGGTGTTGTTGGCCGAGGTCGTGGCGGCCCTCCGGCCAAAGCCGGGTGGCCGCTACCTTGATGCGACGGTCGGATTGGGCGGGCACGCGGAAGCGCTACTCCTGAAATCGGCGCCGGACGGCGTCCTGTCGGGCGTCGATTGCGATCCCGAGGCCCTGGCCCTGACCCGCGCCCGGCTGGCTGCGTTCGGTGGCCGGCTCACGCTGATCGGGGGACGGTATGAAGATCTCCCAGCTTTGGTCGGCGACGCCGCGCCCTTCGACGGGGTGCTGTTCGATCTGGGCGCCTCCTCGTTGCAGTTCGACAGCCCGGAGCGAGGCTTTGCCTTCGGACGGGAGGGTCCGCTGGACATGCGGATGAACCGGCGTACAGGCGAGACGGCGACGGACCTCGTCGCGCGATTGTCCGAACGCGACTTGGCCGACCTGATCTACCGCTGGGGCGAAGAGCGCTGGTCGCGCCGCATCGCCCGCGCCATCGTCACGGCGCAGGCGCATGAGCCGATCACGACCACCGGCCAGCTGGCGGCTGTCGTCGCCCGCGCCATTCCACGCCGATTCTGGCCCCGCCACATCCACCCGGCCACTCGGACGTTTCAGGCGCTTCGCATTGCGGTGAACGAGGAACTGGTCGGGCTCGGGCTGGCGCTGGAGGCCGGTGTCAGCCTGCTTGCACCCGGCGGGCGCGCGGCGGCGATTAGCTTCCACTCGCTCGAGGACCGCATCGTGAAACAGACCTGGCGGCGGCTCGCCGAGGCGGGCGTCCAGATCGTGACCAAGCGGCCGATCACGCCAGGACCGGACGAGGCCGCGGCCAATCCGCGCGCGCGCAGCGCCAAGCTACGCGTCATCGAATTGCCGCGGGTGGCATAAGATGGCGCAGATCTCGCCCGCGCTGGGCACCGCAGGCAGTGTACGCGTAGCCGGGCGGTCGCGCCGGGCGCGGCGGCACCGCTGGTGGGAGTGGGTGGACGCAGTCTCACTGGCGGGCCTCGGCCTGCTCTGTCTGGCCGGCGCCCTGTTCTACGTCTGGCAGCACGTGCACGTCGTCCGGCAGGGATATGCGCTCGAGCGGCTGCGGGAAACGCACGCCAAGCTCGTGCAGGAGAATAAGGCGCTCAAGCTGGAGGCTGGCCAGTTGCAGTCGCTGCGGCGCGTAGAAGAGATCGCGCGCCGCGAGCTTGGCATGGTGACGCCGAAGCCCGGGCAGGTGGTGATCCTCCCCGAGACACCCATTCAGTAGGTCCGAGCGCCCGGGGACCGCGGCGGGCCAGAGGCTGACAGGAGGCGGGGGCAACATGCACGGGCGCATTCTGGCCGTCTTCCTCATCCTCTTGCTGGGCCTCGCCAGCGTGGGTGCCAAGCTCTTTACGATCCAGATCCGCCAGAGCGACCGCCTCACCGAGATCGCCAGTAAGCAGTACCAACGCCTCGTCCCGCTCGTCTCGCGGCGTGGCACCATCTACGACCGGAGCGGCCTCGAATTAGCGGTCAGCCTGCGCGTCTCCTCCGTCTTTGCCCAGCCGGGCGTTATCGAGAACGCCGCCGAGACCGCCAAGGCTCTCGCGCCGATCCTGGGACGGCCCGTCGAGGAGATCCGCGGAAAGCTCGCCACAGACAAGCCGTTCGTCTGGATCGAGCGGCAGCTCGACTCCCGCCGCGCAGAAGCGGTCGCGGACCTCGGCCTCAAGGGCATCGGCCTGTTCCCCGAAAGTCGCCGCTACTACCCCAACCAGGACCTGGCCGCGCACGTGCTCGGCATGGTCGGCGTCGACGACCGCGGGCTCGAGGGCATCGAGCACCTGTATGACGACCCACTCGGCGGCAAACCCACCTTCGTCGTCGCGCAGCAGGACGCCTTGGGGCGACTGGTCTTTCGCCAGGAAGAGCCCGAGCCGCGCACGCCGATCTTCGACGTCCACCTGACGATCGACAAGGTGATCCAGTATATCGCCGAGCGCGAGCTGGCGAAGGCGGTGGAGCATTCGCGCGCCAAGGCGGGCACCGCGGTCGTGCTCGATCCCCGGACGGGTGAAGTGCTCGCCCTCGCCAACCAGCCGACGTACGACCCCAACGACTACCACCGCGCCCAGGCCGCGGCGCGGCGCAACCGGACTACGACCGACTATTTCGAGCCCGGCTCGATCTTCAAGGTGATCCTTGCCGCCGGCGCGCTGGAAGAGGGGATCGTCCGGCCCACCGATCAGTTCTACGGCGAAAATGGTGCAATCCAGGTGGGCGGCGTGACGATCCGGGACCACGAGAAGTACGGCTGGCTGACCGTACGGCAGATCATCACGCACTCGAGCAACGTGGGCGTGATTAAGATCGGGCAAAAACTCGGCAAAAGCCTGTACTATCATTACATCAGCGCCTTCGGGTTCGGCACCCTTACCGGGGTGGACCTGCCGGGCGAGACGCCGGGACTCATTCGGCGCCCCAAGGCGTGGTCCGCGCTTTCGCTGTCGGTCCTATCCATGGGCCAGGAGATCTCGGTCACACCCCTGCAGTACGCCACGGCGTTTGCCGCGGTGGCCAATGGCGGCACTTTGATGCGCCCCCACGTGGTGCAGCGCCTCGTCGCGCAAGACGGCTCGCTGATCCGGCCTGTCGAGCCGGCCGTGGTGCGGCGCGTGATCTCGGAGCCGACCGCCCGCACGCTGATGGATATACTCACGGGCGTGGTCGAAGAGGGTACGGGGAAAGAGGCTGCGGTGCCGGGGTATTCGGTGGCCGGCAAGACCGGGACGGCGCAGAAGGTGGATCCGGCAACCGGCAAGTATTCGCACAAGAAGATCGTTGCCTCGTTTGTCGGGGCGGTGCCGGCGGAGGCGCCCCAGCTCGTGATCCTGGTCACCATCGACGAGCCGGAGATTCTGCGCTGGGGCGGTTCGATCGCCGCCCCGACCTTTCGCGAGATCGCCCGCGACACACTGGCGTACCTGAAGGTCCCGGGATCGCCGCCCAAGAACGTGCGGCTGGTACGTGCGGAATGAGACTCTCAGAGCTGCTGGCGGCCTGGCAGCCGGTGGCAGTGACGGGTACGCTCGATTGCGATATCACCGGGGTGGAGCACGATTCGCGGCGCGTTGAGCCGGGCAACCTGTTTGTCTGCATCCGTGGCTTCCGGCAGGACGGGCATGCCTTCATCGCCGAGGCGGCGCGCCGCGGCGCGCGCGCGGTCGTGGTCGAGACCGATTCCGCCACCCTCGCGATCCCGGCGAGCCTGACCGTCCTCCGGGCCGCCGACAGCCGTATCGCATTAGCCCGCATGGCAGCCCGCTTTTATGGCGAACCCAGCCGCGCGCTACGTCTCGTCGGGGTGACCGGGACCAACGGCAAGACGACCACCGCCTACCTCGTCGAAGCGATCCTGCGGGCGGCCGGGTACCAGGCCGGACTGCTCGGGACGATCGAGTACCGCTGTGCCGGCCAAACGTTTCCCGGCGAGCGGACCACACCGGAGTCCAGCGATTTGCAGCGGCTGCTGCGGCGCATGGCCGATCTGGGGGCGTGGGGGGCGGCGATGGAGGTCTCGTCCCACTCGCTCGTCCTCTCGCGCGTCGTCGGCTGCGAGTTCGATGTCGCCATCTTCACCAATCTCACCCAGGATCATCTCGACTTCCACGGCACGATGGAGCAGTACGCCGACGCCAAGGCGCTCCTCTTCGAGGCGCTCGGCCAGGAGCGGACCAAGCCGCGCGATCCGGCAGCGGTTCTCAATGGGGATGATCCCTGGGCAGAGCGCATGGTGCGCGAAACCGCGGCGCGGGTGCTGCGCTTCAGCATGGAGCGCGAGACCGATCTCTTTCCGCGCGCCTCGCGGTTCGACCTCGCAGGCATCCAGGCTACACTCAGCACGCCCTGGGGTCCGCTGGCGGTGCACTCTCGCCTGGTCGGCCGGCACAACCTAGCCAACATCCTCGGCGCAGTCGGCGCGGGGCTGTCCCTCGGCATTTCGCCGCAGGCGGTCGAAGCGGGCATTGCGAGCCTGGCGGCGGTGCCGGGCCGGTTCGAGAAGATCGAGGCCGGGCAGCCGTTTGGTGCGGTGGTTGATTATGCCCACACGCCGGATGCGCTGCAGCGGGTGCTGACGGTCGCGCGGGAGTATGCCGCCGGGCGAGTGCTGGTCGTGTTCGGTTGCGGGGGCGACCGCGATCGCGGCAAGCGCCCGCTGATGGGCGCGGTCGCGGCAGGATTGGCCGACGAATTGTTTCTCACCTCCGACAATCCGCGCAGCGAGGATCCGCGCGCAATCTTGCAAGAAATCGAGCGCGGGGTCAAAAAGGGTTCCCGCCCCGGAATGACTCATGCTAATATCCCCGACCGACGCGAGGCCATCGGTGCCGCTTTGGCGCGCGCGCGAAGCGGCGATATCGTGGTGCTCGCAGGTAAAGGGCACGAAGCCTACCAGATCCTCCGAGACCGCACGATCCCCTTCGACGACCGCGTTGTGGCACGCGAGGCTTTGGCGGACCTGGGCTTTGGTGCGCCCAGCGGCTCCCCCGCAGAGGACCACTGATGGGGTGGCCTGGTGCTGATCCGGATCCAGAATGTCGAGACGCACTACCGCGATGCCGGCGCCGGCAGCCCGGTCCTCTTGCTGCACGGCTGGGGCTCGTCCAGCGAGGCCCTGGCCGGGACCGCCGCGGCGCTCGCGCGCATGTATCGGGTAGTAAGCGTGGATCTGCCGGGGTTCGGGTGGAGTGCCCCACCCCCCCAGGCGTGGGGTGTATTCGAATACCTGGCGCATGTGACGGCGCTGTTAGACCACCTCGCGATACCAAAGGCGGCGGTGCTCGGCCACTCATTCGGCGGCCGGGTGGCCATCGCTCTGGCGGCACGATACCCCGAGCGCGTGGCGCGGCTGGTGCTGGTGGCGAGCGCGGGCGTCCGGCCGCCGCGCGGCTTCAAGAGCAGGATGCTCGTCGCGACCGCCAAATTGCTCAAGGCCGGGTCGCACCTCCCCCTGATGGGCGGGGCGATGGCGTGGGCGTTGGACCGCTGGCGGGAACGGGTTGGCTCGCAGGATTATCGGCAGGCCGGCGCGCTCCGGCCGACGCTGGTCCGCGTGGTGAACGAAGATCTGGCGCCGCTGCTTCCAGCGATCAAGGCGCCTACGGTGTTGCTCTGGGGCGATCAGGACCGCGAGGTCGGACGCCGGGCGGTTGAAGTGATGGCGGCGCAGATTCCTGAAGCGCGCATGGTGGTGTTTCCGGAGGCCGGACATTTTCCGTTTCAGGATGCGCCGGAGGCATTTCAGCACGAACTGATCGGGTTTCTGCAGGCAGGTGGCGCGTGGTGACGGCGGCAACGAGGGGCGGAAAACTGCGCAGTACGCTGGCATGGTTCGTGCCGTCTTTCTTCGTCATTGGTGACCGCGCGACAGACTGCCTGTACGTCCTGCAACTCGAACGCTACATGGCCGGTCGCTATCGTGGGTGGATGGCCCGGCACTGGCGACAGGTCCTCCCGCCTGCCACGATCGGGATTCACGCTGGAACCGTCGGTGTTGCAATCGTCCTCACGCTCGCCGGGCTTCCCTTCCTGGGGCCGGTTATCGCCTGGTGGGGCGGCGGCCAGGCGCTCCTGCGCACGTTCCGGTCATTGCAGGTCAGCCAACGTCTGGGATGGACCGCGCGGGCTGTTCGTGTCGTCTCGCTCGCGGCGATCGGGGGGGGTCTGCTGTTGGGCGCGCTCGTCCGCGCGGCGGTCGTCGGACTGCCTCCGTTCTGGTGGGTCGCTGGTGCGGTCGGCGCCTTGGCGGTCCTCGACCTTGCAGTTCCCGCGCTGGTGTGGATCGCGGCCGCGGTTGCCGGGCCCGGCGAGCGGGCGTTGGGCCTGCGGTACCTCGCGCAGGCGCAGGCGCGGATGCGGCAGTTCCCGGGCCGAGTCCTCGGCATCACCGGCAGCTACGGCAAGACCTCGACCAAGTACGTCGTGGCCGACCTCTTAGGCATCGCCTACCGCGTGTTCAAGACGCCGGCCGGCGTGAATACCACGATGGGTATCACCCGCGTTGTCCGCGAGGATCTCCGAGACGACTACCAGTACTTCGTCGTCGAGATGTCCGCCTACGGGCCGGGCGAAATCCGGGAGGTCTGCGATCTCGTCCACCCCGCGCTCGGGATTCTCACGGCCGTCGGCGTGCAGCACCTGGAACGGTTCGGCACGCCCGAGCGGATCGCCGAGGCGAAATACGAGCTGATCGCGGCGCTCCCGGCCGGGGCGCCCGCCGTGATCAACGCCGACGATCCCGTCTGCCGGCGGTTGGCCGAACGGGCCCGCGCTGAAGGCAAGCGGGTCCTGTTGTACGGGCTCGAGGATCGCCCCGGCCTGGCGGTGCGTGGGTTGGACCTGATGACCAGTGCCCGCGGAACGCGCTTCCGGGCCGTGATGGACGGGGCGATGGAGGTCTTTGACACCAAGCTCCTGGGCCGCTGGAACATCTCGAACATCCTGGCCGGGATTGCGGCGGCCGGCGAGTGCGGCGTGCCGCTCTCGGCCATGAAATCGGCGGTGGCCGCTCTAGCGCCCGCGCCGCGGCGCCTCGAGATTCACGAGGAAGGCGGGATCGTGCGCATCCTCGATGTAGCGAACGCCAACCCGCGGGGCGCGGAGATGGCCCTGGAAGTCCTGGGGCAATTTGCGGGCGGCGCACGGATCCTGATCACGCCAGGCATGGTGGAGTTGGGTCCGATCGAGGCGGAGGAGAATCGCCGGTTCGGGGAGCGCGCGGCGGCGGTCTGCGATTATGTGCTCTTGGTGGGTCCGGAGCAGACGCGCCCGATCCGGGAAGGGTTGACCGGCAAAGGCTTCCCCGCAGACCGGATTCTCGTTGCGCGCCAGCCTGGCGAGGTCGGCGACCTGCTCGCGCCGATCGTCAAGCCGGGCGACGTTTTGCTGTACGAAAACCGGCTGCCAGACACGTATCTTGAGGTGAACTAGATGAAGCGGGTGGGGTTGATTTTCGGGAGCCGGTCGGTCGAGCACGAGATCTCGATCACCACCGCCAGCAAAGCCTGGCAGGCTTTCGCCGGTCTGCGCGAGCAGTTCGAGCCGGTCCCGCTGTATATCGCGAAATCCGGCGCCTGGCTGACGGGGTTTGCGGTCGAGAAGCTCCTTACGATGGAGGCAGCGGGACGGGCGGCCCAGGAGCCGGGGCAGCGGAAATCGCTGGCCGAGCAGTATAAGCAGCAATTGCAGCAACTGCAAACCGGTGGCGACGCCATGCAACAATTCCTGCCCCCCGATCCGACGATCAGGGGGCTGGTAGGCAACCCGGAGCGGGCCGGCTGGTTTCGGAAAACCGTGGGGGCGGCCATTGACGTCGCCTTCCCCCTGATCCATGGCACGCATGGCGAGGACGGGACGTTGCAGGGCCTCTTCGAGCTGGCAAACGTCCCGTATGTCGGTCCGGGTGTCGCGGCTTCCGCCGCGGGTATGGATAAGATCCTTTCCAAGCAACTCTTCCGCGGGGCCAGGCTGCCGACGTTGGACGCCATCTGGTTCACCCGGCGGCAGATCCTGGAGGACGAAAAAGAGGCGCTGCGCAGCGTGGAGAGCCGCCTCGGCTTTCCGGTCGTGGTGAAACCGGCGGTGGCCGGCTCGAGCGTCGGCATCGCGCGCGCCGCCGATGCGGATACCTTGGCGCGCGCGATCGGCCAGGCCATGCAGTTCAGCACCCGAGTTCTGGTGGAGCGAGCGCTGGATGATCGGATCGAGGTCCAGTGCGCGCTGCTCGGCAATCACGCACCCCAGGTCTCGCTTTTGGAGGAGCTGGTGCAGTCCGCCGGCATCGTCAGCTTCGAAGAGAAGTACCTGCGCCGCCCGGCCGAGGCGGACCTCGCCGCCAGCGTCATTCCAGCCCGCGTGCCCTCCGATCTCGCCAAAGAGATCGGCGATCTGGCGGTGCGGGCGTTCCAGGCGCTCGATGCGCGGGGCATCTCGCGGGTGGATTTCCTGGTGGACCGGAAGGATATGCGGCTGTACGTGAACGAAGTGAACACGCTGCC
>DATJQT010000245.1:0-2184 GCA_035505475.1 Vulcanimicrobiaceae bacterium | reverse complement strand
GCGCTGCGCACGGCGGAGGTGGTGAGCGCGATGCACGCGCTCGTGCCGATCGGCGGACGGATTTCGGTGGATGGCGGGCTGACGCGGAGTGCGTATTTTGTCCGGTTTTTGGCGAATGTGTTGCAGCGCGAAGTGGCGTGCCCGGAATTCGACGAGCTGACCGCGTTTGGCTGCGCGGCGCTGGCGGCGGGCGGGGATGTGGCGCGGCCCGGCGGCGTGCGGGTGGTGGCGCCGGATGTTGGGGATGTTTCAGGCTGGCACGCGACCTTTGCCGAGGCTGTAAGCCGGGCGAAGGGGTGGCGGTAAGGGGGATGGGCCGATAGCGGAATGGCCAGTTTGGAGTTCGTTTAGGCAAAAACCAGACGCAGAAACAAGATTGCCATTCTTATTGTTTTGGTAAGAAAACATTCTATTATGTCAGTCAAGCGTTCTGACTGAGACGGATAGTTCCACGGGATTTTCTGTACTGTTGCCATCGGTCCTCGACGCCATGGGAACGAAGTGTTTGGCCCAGAACACTAGTGCAATGACCTGGGGCCGCCGACTTGGGCGCGCGTATGGCGAGGCCGGGTGTGGCACTTTTATGGTGACACAACGATTTAATAAGAAGGAGGCGGAGCTTATGTTGAGGTTCGGGCAACTGTGGCGCGTGCTGCTGGACGGCGCGATGGTAGTGCTGCCGATCGGCGCGATAGTCCTTCTGGTGTTGGCTATTTTGCAGAAAGTGCAGGATGCATCCGAGCTTGTCGCCGGTCGGTTCGGACACCCGGTCCCCACCGCCGTGGTGCTGCTGGTGCTGGTCTGCCTCGTGTGCGGTCTCCTGGTCCGTTCCGCCCCTGGCCGCGCGACCCGGCTCGTACTGGACCGCAAAGTCTTCGAACAAATACCTGGCTACCGCTTGGCTAAAGCGCTTACCGGCGCTGGTCCGTTGGCAGATCACGGCGGTCGCGCAATACGCCCCGCTCTCGCGGCGATCGAGGAAGGGCAGTGCCCAGCACTGGTGATGGAAGAGCTTGCAGACGGACGGCTGGTGGTCTTCGTGCCAAGCACGCCGGCACCGATGTCCGGGGCGCTTTACGTGTTCGCTCCGGAGAAGGTGACGTATCTCGACGTACCGCTCCTGTCTTTCATGAAGGTAGTCTCCTCCTGGGGCCTCGGTCTGCGTGAGATAATCGAGGCGGAGAAAGGGATGGAGGCGCACCACCTGCGCACGGACCACCCGATGAGAGGCGGCCCAACCATCGAGCGCAGTTTATAACCGCGTAGCGTTCTCATGCCACGTCGCTGTCCATAACGGGCGCAATTGCGGCAGCCATCAATCGGGGATGGGGAATGACCGCTGCTTTTGGGCGGTCCGCCGAGATTCAGGAATGTCGGGCATAGGCGCAAAACAACGGTTTGTTGGCGCGTATTTTTGCCCAGAGCCGTCCGAAAAGATGGATTGCTTCGGGCGGCTTGCGCCGCCCTCGCAATGACGCGGCTTACGGGGTGCCGTAGCCGACGATGCCCTTAATCTCAAGGAAGTCGTGCAGCGCGAAATCGGCGTATTCGCGGCCGTTGCCGGACTGCTTGTAGCCGCCGAAGGGCGCGGTGAAGTCGATGTCCGGGTAGTTGACGTACACGGAACCGGCGCGCATCTCGGCCGCCACCTCGCGGGCCTTGTTGATGTCCTTGCTCTGCACATAGGCGGCGAGGCCGTACACGGTGTCGTTGGCGATCTCGATCGCCTCTTCCAGCGTGTCGTAGGGGACGATCGAGAGCACCGGCCCGAAGATTTCCTCCTTCTCGATGGTCATGCCGGGCGTCACGTTCCCGAACACGGTCGGCTTGGCGTAGTAGCCTTTCTCCAGCCCCTCGGGCTTGCCCAGCCCGCCGCAAACGAGCGTCGCACCTTCGTCGATGCCCGCCTTGATGAGGCGCTGCACCTTGTCGAACTGCATCTGGCTGACCAGCGGGCCGAGCACCGTTCCTTCAGCCCAAGGGTCGCCCGTGATCTGCTTGGCGGCTTCGTCAGCGGCGATCCGCAAAGCCGCGTCATGCAGTTCGCGCGGCACCAGCATGCGGGTCGCGGCGTCGCAGGACTGGCCGGAATTGATGAAGCACGCGCCAATGCCCTTGCGCACGGCGTCTTCGAGATCGACATCCGGCAGCAGGATGTTGGCGGACTTTCCGCCCAGCTCCTGG
>DATJQT010000244.1:0-6615 GCA_035505475.1 Vulcanimicrobiaceae bacterium | reverse complement strand
CTGCCTGCTGTCAGGCTACCGCAAACCGCCTACGACCGATGGCCTGCGCGCGGCGAGCCGGGTGCGAAACCAGGCCATGGTTCCGAGCAGACCTTCCTCGACCGCGATCAGCGGAGTCCAGCCGAGAACCTGCTTTGCCAGACTCGGATCGATCGCGCTGCGCAGCTGCTCACCCGTCCGCGGCGGTTGATACACAAACCGGCAATCGACGTCCGCCGCCTGCACCAGCAGTGCGGCCAGGGCGTTGACGGAGGTCTCGATGCCGGTTCCGATGTTGAAAGTGCTGGTTGGCGGTTGGCAGTTTGCAGTAGGCAGGGAAGTACCTGGCGCCCGCCCGCCGTTCTGTTCATCGGACGCCGTAGACTGCCCACTGCCTGCTGCCTGCTGCCTGCTGGACTCAAGGTACGTCAAGGCCAGGACGTTGGCGCGGGCGACGTCCTCGACGTGGACGTAATCGCGCGTCTGGGCGCCGTCCCCGTAGATGACCAGGTGCTGACGGCCCAGAATCCGCTCGCAAAAAATGGCGATCACGCCCGCCTCGCCCTGGGGGTCTTGCCGGGGGCCGTACACGTTCGCGTAGCGGAGGACGACGTAATCGAGGCCGTGCACCTGGTGGTAGTATTCGAGATAATGCTCCACGGCCAGCTTGGCGACTCCGTACGGGCTGAGCGGTTGCGTTGGATGCTGTTCCGGGGCCGGGAAGTGCCGCTGCTTGCCGTAAATCGCGCCGCCGGTCGAGGCAAAGAGGAATCGAGGCACGCCCGTCACCCGCACTGCCTCCAAAAGATTGAGCGTCCCGATCACATTCACCGTGGCGTCGCGGATGGGGTCGGCGACCGAGACGCGGACATCGATCTGCGCGGCGTGGTGGATCACGGCGTCGAATGCGCCGCTGGCCAGTACGTCTCTGACTTCGGGCGATCGCAGATCCATGCGGATGAAATTCGCGCGCGTATTGACGTTCTCGCGCTTGCCCCGCGACAGGTCATCGAGCACCCAGACGGCGTGCCCCGCACGCAGGCACGCGTCCACGACATGCGACCCGATGAATCCCGCCCCGCCGGTCACCAGGAGTTTCATGACTCTTCGGACTCCAGAAAGCTGTTCGGTGCGCTACGATTGCCGCCCGGATACCGATCCGTGCTGCGCCGCCTTCGATTCCTCTGCCGTCTTGGTCTTGATGCCCGCGTAGTACTTTCGATAGTGGGGGCGGTAGTAGGGGACATCGTGCGCGTGCGCCTGATTCAGCACCACCCCGAGGATCTGGGCGTTCGCCTGCAGCAGCATGGCCTTCGCGTTGCGTAGCTCGCGCTTGCTGGTCGCGCTGGCCTTCACGACGAGAATGACGCGATCCATCGACGGCAAGAGCAAGATATTGTCGGGGACCGCTAGGAGCGGGGGCGAATCTACCAGGATAACATCGAACTGCTCCCGTGCCTGGTGGAGAAACGTCTTGGTCTTCCCCGACGCCAGCAGGGACGCGGGGTCATCTTTGACCGGCTGCCCGAGCGTGACACACACGCCGGAGGGCAACTGGCGATAGGCGTCTTCGAACCCGACCGTCCCCGCCACGTAATCGATGAACGACGGGCTGCTCGAGAGCGCCAAGACGCGGTGCAGGGCCGGACGTCGGAGGTCGGCCTCGAGGATGAGGACGCGCAAGCCGAATTCGCGCAGGGCGTGAGCCAGGTTGAGGACGGTCGTGGATTTCCCCTCGCTCGGCCCCGGGCTGGTGACCAGGATCGTCTGGAATGGCTGCTTCAGCCGCTCCATCTCGACATTGGCGCGAATGGCGCGATACAGGTCCAGGTGCACCCCGGTCGGCGGCGCCCAGATCGGGGTCGTCGCGGGCGGTGAAGCGGAGCCCGTCTTTCGGCCTTTGCGGGGAGTCGCCGCGACCCCGATCACGCCGACCTGTCCCAGGACCCGCAGGCCAGTCGCCTTGCCGATGTCGTCATCGGTTTCCACCGGCTGGCGCAGGTACTCGAGGCCGAACCCGGCGCCGATCGCGAGGCCTAACGCTGCGGCCAATCCCATCAAGATGAACTTCATCACCTTGGAGCCGGAGGCCCCCAGCGGGAACGACGCCGGATCGAGGATGCGGATGACCCCGGGATCCCCCTGTTCCCGGATGCGGGCCGTCATCAGCTTGTCCGAGAGCACGCTCAAGAGATTGCGATTGGCCTCGACCGACTGCCGGAGCTGCGTGTAGCCCAGCTCGTCCTCGCTTACGTTGCGAAGGCTCTTTCGCATCCGATCCGCCTGCAGCTTCAATGAATCCGCCTTGGCGGCTTGATTGGCCTCCTCGGTTTCAAGCGACACCAGCTGCCGCTCCGCTTCGGCAAGATCGGTGGGGAGGGCGGGGACGATCGCCTTGCCCGACGCCGTCTTGGGCGCGGGAATGGCCGGAAGCTCCTTGGCCATCTGGGCGACCCGGGCCCTCTCGGTGCGCACTTCTTCCTGGGCGGCCTGGACGAGCGGATGCGCCTCGGTATAGCGCTCGCGCATGGCGGCCAGCTTGGCTTCGAGCTTCATCAGCCGGTCCTGGGCGGCCCGAAAGGCGTTGAACTGCAGCGCATCCTCGACCGTGAGGCCGGCGCCAGCGCCTTTTCCTTCAGGATCCGACGCGCCCTTCAGCTCTTTGTCCCGAAGCCGCTGCACCACCTGCCGCATATTGGCGAGTCGGGTGGCGAGCACCTCGCGGTTGGCCGTGGCTTCCGCCAGCGCGTTTTCCGTTTGCGACAGCTTGACCAGGTCCAGCTCGGTCTGGGAGTGGAGGCTGATCCGGCCACGCTGCTGCTGGAAGGTGGCCAGCGACTGCTCGGACCGGTTCAGGTTCTCCTTGGCCTGCTGGAGCTGCTGATCGAGGAACTCGCGCGCCTTGCGCGCCTGTTCCTGATCGCCGCTCCGCGTGCGACTGAGCAGGACCTGGATGTACGTGTTGACCAGGTCCATGGCGATCCGGGGACTGGAGGCGCTGCCCTTGAGGTAAAAGATGCCCGGCGATTTCAGATCCTGCGAAAACTCCATCCGGGCGTTCTGCAGCTCGGCCACGGCGCGCTGCTGGGGGCTGAGCACCGTGATCGGCTTCCCCTGCCATTTTCGAATCAGGTTGCTGAAGACGAGGAAGTAATCGGTGTACTGCGCCTTGGCGAGCAGCTCTTCGAAGGACTCTTTGGGGAGCGCCTCGACGACGCCCTCCCCCAAGGAGCGGCTTTTCAGCAAGGCCAGCTGGATGCCCACGTTATCGCGCCGCGGCAGATCCTTGAAAAATGGCAACTGGTCGAGCGGCGACGAGTCGATGGCGAGGCTGGCCGTCGAGACGTAGGTTGGCTCGCTCGTCATGTACACGCCGGCCACGGCGGGAATGGCCACCGCCAGGAAGATGGCCACGGTGAGGCGCTTATGGCGCCGCCAGACGCCCCTCAAGATCGCGACGGTATCCGGGGATTCACTGCGCTGATCCGCCATAAGACCTCCTGATTACTGCAAAGTGCCGAGCGCAAAGGGCAAAGCACAGAGCGCAAAGGACAGAGCACAGAGCGTAAAGCGCCAACGGCAAACTGCCAACTGAGAACTGCCTGCGGGATGCATCAACACGCCGTGAGCCACGTGCTGTGCGCGATGCGCTAAGACCGATGGCTTATTCAACCGTGACGCTCTTCGCGAGATTTCGCGGTTGATCCACATCGCAGCCTCGCGCGACTGCGATGTAATAGGCGAGCAATTGCAAGGGCACTGTTTCGAATATCGGCGCCACGTACTCCGAGACATAAGGGAAATACAGCAGATGGTCGGCGACGCCAGACAATCCCGTCTCTCCTTCCGACACGAGGGCGATCACCTGCCCGTTCCGGGCCTTGACCTCTGCGATGTTGCTGAGCACTTTCTCGTACGTGCGGCCCAGCGGGGCCAAGACGACCACCGGCATCCGGGCGTCGATGAGGGCGATCGGGCCGTGTTTCATTTCGCCGGCGGGATAGCCCTCGGCATGGATGTACGAGATCTCTTTGAGCTTGAGTGCTCCCTCCAGGGCGATCGGGAAATGGATGCCGCGCGCCAGGTACAGGAAATCGGAACTGGAGGTGTATGAGGCGGCGACCGCCGCGACGTCCTCGGCGCGCGCCAAGATGCGCTGCAGCGACTCGGGAACTCGACGCAGATGCTCGAGAAGGATCCGGGCCTGCGCGGCAGGCAGCCGGTCCAACATGAGGCCCACGTGAATGGCGAGGAGGTACAGGGACGCGAGCTGGGTGGTAAAGGCTTTGGTCGAGGCGACGCCTATTTCGATGCCAGCGCGCGTGTACAGGACGCCCTCGGCCTCCCGGCCCACCGAACTGCCCACCACGTTGCAGATCGAGATCACCCGGGCCTTGCGATGCTGCGCCTCGCGCAAGGCCGCCAGCGTGTCCGCGGTTTCCCCTGACTGAGAGATCGGGATCACCAGGGTCCGGTCATTCACGAGCAAGTGGCGGTAGCGAAACTCGGACGCGATGTCCACCTCGCACGGGACGCCGGCCCACTCCTCGATCAGGAACTTGCCGACCAGGGCCGCGTGCCACGACGTGCCGCACGCCACCAAGACGACGCGCCGGACCCGGCGGAGCGTGTCGCGCGTGAGCGGGATTTCGGGGAGGCAGGGCAGGCCGGATGTCGGATCGATCCGCCCACGCAGGGTGGCGTCCACCGCCTCGGGCTGCTCGTAGATCTCCTTGAGCATGAAATGCGGGAAGCCGGATTTTTCCGCGGCCTCCTCTGTCCAGTCGATCCGCTGGGTGCGGCAGGGGACCGGCTCGCCACTGATGCGGCGAATCTGAATGCCCCCCCGCGTCATGACGGCCATTTCGCCGTCCCCCAACACCACCACGTCGCGAGTGAAGGGGAGAATGGCGGGAATATCCGAGGCCAGCAGATACTCTCCGTCGCCCACCCCGATGATCAGGGGGGAGCCCCCGACCCGGGCAGCGATGAGGCGATCGGGAAAGTGCCGATCCACGACCGCGACGGCACTGGAGCCCTCGATCTCGCCAAGCGACGAGGCCACGGCGGTTTCGAGCGACCCATTGACCCGCTGCTCGATCATGTGGGACAGGACCTCGGTATCGGTCTCGGACACCAGGCGGTGCCCGTCCGCGAGCAGTCGGGCCCGCAGTTCCCGATGGTTTTCGATGATGCCGTTGTGCACCACGGCGACCGATTCCGTGCAGTCAGGGTGCGGGTGGGCGTTCCGATCCGACGGCACGCCGTGGGTGGCCCAACGGGTGTGGGCGATCCCGACGGTTCCCGGCACGGGGGCCTCAGTCAGGCGCGCCTCCAGTTCCGCAATCTTGCCTTGGGCTTTCCGGATGGTCAGGCTGGACCCGTTCAGCACCGCGATTCCAGAAGAATCGTACCCGCGGTACTCCAGGCGCTTGAGCCCCGGCAGCAGGACTTGCGTCGCGGTGCGCCCCCCGACATACCCAACGATACCGCACATCTGCACCTACCTCGTTCGCTGCCCATCGGACAGCACTGAATCCTGCCAGGGAAATACGACAGCGTCGTGACGCCGGGACGACATCTCAAGACAGCGCGGTCGCACTTCAGCACACAATCCTGCATCAGGACGGGTCGTGGGCCGACTGGAGCAGTTCGCCATTCCACGCATTCCCATTCCCACCAGCGCTGCGGAGCCAGGTGCGAACCCCCTCTTCCGGAGTCAATGCGTAAAGGGCTCCGGACCTCCGCCGGTAGGAGATGACCGCGCCGCAAAGGATCAAGCGGTCCAGGGCGGCCTGAACCGCAGTCTCGTCGTAAGAGACCCAGCAGGTCGCGATGCCCCGCACTGTGTCCATGGCATGTTGATTCTTGAGGAGAAATGCCATGATCTGCTTGCAGAGCGGGTACTCGCTGATCGTCGTCTGAAACGCGATACGCTGAGATTCGTCCATGAGAAACCTCTATGACTCGAGGGTAGTCAGCGAGCGACTCTGGGGGAGAAGGTTGGAATTGGCATGCAAGGGGAAAACTCTATTCGTAGCCGACCCCCTTCATGGCAGTTATATGTGCAGTCAGGACAATGCGACTTCGGTGCCAGGAACCGAGAGGCAGTGAGAAAGGTGGGAGAGATGTCGAGTATTTGCGATTTTGATGGGGAATTTCAATTATTACGATCTTCAGGGAGTCATCCGAGGTCTATCGGGTTCTGCAAACAACTGCACTGTATACCGGAACAACCACGGCTCAGTTAATAAGGAAACTCAATTACTCGGTGTAACCAGCTTGAATTGATACCTGTTCAGTGTTGTGCAGATACCTGCAGGTGGAGAATTGCAGACCCTGATCCGAAAAGAATCTAACGCCAAGACGCCACCGTGGGGCCGCCAAGGAAGATGGAATCGATTGCTCGGGTTCGCACCGGAACGCACCGGCTTGGGCCGTGGCGTTCGGGTCTGTTGTTCCCAATCAAAAAGCGTCCGTCTTGGCGTCCCTGGTGCCTTGGCGGTTCAAGAATTTCGGATTGGGGTTCGGAGGGCTTCTTCATGGTTCCAATCCGCCGCGATCACCGGGCGGGTTACGCGACGGCTTGCGCGCAAATGCGATGTTGAAGCCTCGCAGCCGGTAATGCAGCGTGCG
>DATJQT010000243.1:0-2076 GCA_035505475.1 Vulcanimicrobiaceae bacterium | reverse complement strand
GCTGACCTGAGCCCCAACTTTCATCCAGCGATGGGTAGAGCCCCAGCTTCATTTGAGCCCATAGGGCTCGGCGGAGCAACGGGGCGGGGCGCGGAGCCCCCGGTGTAGCGCAGCGCCCCGCCCCGTTGCGGTCCGGGAGCGCTGCGGTCGGCGTATTCGATCGGGGTCAGATTGCCGAGCGCGCTGTGTGGCCGGACATTGTTGTAATCGTCCTTCCAGGCGGCCAGAACGGCGCGGGCCTGGGCGAGCGAGGTGAACAGCGTCTCGTTGAGCAGTTCGTCGCGCAGCTTGCCGTTGAAGCTCTCGATGAAGGCGTTCTGCGTCGGCTTGCCCGGGGCGATGTAGTGCCACTCGATCCGCATCTCCTGGCTCCAGCGCAGCATCGCCATGCAGGTCAGTTCGGTGCCGTTGTCGGAGACGCACATCGCCGGCCGGCCACGGTGGGCGATGACGACCTCGAGCTCGCGTATGACCCGCAGGCCCGGCAGCGAGGTGTCGGCCACGAGCGCCAGGCACTCGCGGCTGAAGTCGTCGACGATCGCCAGGATGCGAAAGCGGCGGCCGTCAACGAAGGCGTCCGACAGGAAATCCAGGCTCCAGCGCTGGTTCGGGCCCTGCGGGATCGTCAGCGGCGCCCTGATGCCGAGCGCCCGTTTGCGCCCGCGGCGCCGACGGACTTGCAGCTGCTCCTCACGATAGAGGCGGCGGAACCTCTTGTGGTTCATGGCGACACCTTCGCGGCGGATCAGGACGTGCAGGCGACGATAACCGAACCGACGACGCTGGGTCGCCAGTTCGCGCAGACGTGTCCGAAAGGCCGCATCATCCGGCCGGCGGCTGCGATAGCGAACCGACATGCGGTCCACTCCCAGTGCAGCACACGCCCGCCGTTCGCTCACCTCGAAGGAAGTCCGCAGATGAACGACGGCCTCTCGCCTCCCGGCGGGCGTCACCATTTTTTTGAGGCAACCTCCTTGAGCATGGCGTTGTCGAGCATCGCATCGGCCAGCAGCTTCTTGAGCCTGGCGTTCTCGTCCTCCAGCGCCTTCAGCCGCTTGGCGTCCGACACCTCCAGGCCGCCGTACTTGCCCTTCCACTTGTAGAAGGTCGCGCTTGAAATTCCGTGCTTGCGGCAGACGTCGGCGGTCTTCGCTCCGGCCTCCTGCTCCCGCAGGATCCCGATGATCTGCTCTTCCGTGAACCGGCTCGGCTTCATGGTCCATCCCCTTCCGAGGTGATGGACTCTACCCATTTTTGGAGGAAATTACGGGGCTCAGGTCACGGCAACACTGCCCCTCCCTCGTTGCGAAATATTCAGCCTACAAAAGTCCTTTTCCGTCGACAACAGTGCGATCCGACGAACCGCGGGACCTAGTCGATGTCGCCTTCGGGTCATTCGCGACCGAAGTCGAACCAACCGCCGGTACGGCTTCTCTCACACAGCGCAATTTTTTCCGGGGCAGCGGAAGGCTTAACGTCCATCAAACTTTATCCCGCTGCGTCCCGACGCCTTGGCGCGCACCGCCTCAAGCATGACCCAGATATGCGCTGTCCCCGGTTTCTCAGGGCAACGGAATCACCATCGCGGCTGCTTGCAGTAGTGCTGCCGCCGCAGTCGCCGCGGCCGCGCAGCTATTCCAGAACGCCTGCTTCTTGAAGCCCGTTGTCATTTCCTCGACCCCAACGAGCGCGCCGTATCCACTGCCGATCTTGGTCGGAACCCTAACCAGCGAGGCGTAGAGCCAAAGTGCGCCGGACACGAAGGCTGCCACGATCGAGAGCCAATTGAGTGCACTGTGTATCGCCATGCTTGACCTGCCCTTTTCGAATAGCAGATTTTTTTGCCGCAGGGTCCGCTACGGGTCCGCAAACAAGATTGGGGATGCGCTTGAATTTTACCTAACCAGTTTTATCTTCTAATAACAATGACTTGTATGGTACAGCTGGGTGGACTCGAACCACCGGCCTCCTGATCCACAGTCAGGCGCTCTAACCAACTGAGCTACAGCTGCACAGGCCCGTTTCGCCGGGGCTGGATCGCCGCCGAACCCACCGGCCCGGACCGGGCCTGCGAGC
>DATJQT010000242.1:0-1060 GCA_035505475.1 Vulcanimicrobiaceae bacterium | reverse complement strand
ATCCTGAGCGCTGTCATCTTCAACGCGCTCATCATCGTCTTCCTGATCCCGCTGGCCCTGCGTGGGGTGAAGTTCCGCGCGCTCGGCGCCGGCGAGGTCCTGCGACGGAACATGCTCATCTACGGCCTGGGCGGACTGCTCGTACCATTCGTCGGCATCAAGCTCATCGACCTCGTCGTCCACAATCTTCTCGGTCTGGTGTAACTATGAGACAAATCGCACGCGAAACCGTCATTTCCCTCGGGGCCACGGCTATCTTGGTGGCGCTCTGCTGTGTTCTATATCCGGTTGCCGTCTACGGCATCGGCCAGTTGGCCTTCCATTGGCAAGCCAACGGATCGCTCGTCGACAAGAACGGCGAAACCGTGTCACCCTCCGAAGCCATCGGATCGGGCCTGCTCGGCCAGGGCTTCAAAGCACCCGAATATTTCCATCCGCGGCCTTCGGCGGCGGGCGCGGGTTACGACGCCGCCAACTCAAGCGGCACCAATCTCGGGCCCATCAGCGAGAAGTTGCTGAACGGCGCCGTGGACGACCCGGCAACCAAAGACGTGGACGAGTCGTTTGCTGGCGTCAAGCAGCTCGTGGCCGCCTATCGCGCGGAGAACGCTCTCGCCGAGGGAACCCTGGTCCCGGCGGACGCCGTCACGCGTTCGGCGAGCGGGCTGGACCCCGACATCACGCCTGCCAATGCTACGCTCCAGGTCGCACGTGTGGCCAAGGCACGTGGCGCCACACAAGACCAGGTGCACGCCCTGCTCGCGCGCCACACCCAGGGCCGCGACCTCGGAATCTTTGGCGAGCCGAGGGTCAACGTGCTCCTGCTCAACCTGGCACTCGACCGAGAATTGCCCAAGGCCCCCGGCCCCTCCCCGAGTGGTGAAGCCGGCATCGCGGCTGCGCCGTATTGAATTTTGCCGGTCGCACTGGCGAGATCAGGGGATGTCATGGCAGAGCTGGCCATAACGCTGGAAGCACCGCCGCCTCACTCGGGAATCCGCGTCCTCGTGGTGGACAAGGACAACCGTATCCGCGCCACCCTGCTCCACTACCTCACCGA
>DATJQT010000241.1:0-4291 GCA_035505475.1 Vulcanimicrobiaceae bacterium | reverse complement strand
GCAGATCCCGGTGCCGGAGCCCTGCATCCGCATCCACGCCAACACGCCCGACCGCTTGCTGCACTATGTGGCCGAAACCATCAAGGACGGGAAGGGGTTCCCGAAGCTCCTCAACGACGAGATGGTCATCCCGTTCTATCTGGCGAACGGCGCGCCCCTCAAAGAGGCCCTGGACTGGCACATCTCGGGGTGCTGCGAAAACCGTCTGCCCAACCGGGAAACCAACGTCACCGCCGGCGGGGGGATCAACTACGGGTCCGTCGTGGAGATGACGTTCCGGCAAGGCAAGCTCAAGGTGCTCCACGACATCCAGTTCGGTGTCCAGACGGCCGACCCGCGCACCTGGACCAGTTTCGACCAGGCCTGGGATGCGTTCTGCACGCAGCTGCGCCACCTCGCCCGGCACGCCCTGATCCAGCAGCATGTCGCGATGCAGCTGAAGCCCCAGTACTTCGCAGCACCCGCCACCTCCATGCTGCACGACCTGGCGATGGCGGAGTGCCGCGATCTGCACACGCACGGCGAGTACTTTGCAGGCGCCATCGACCACAGCACCTTCGAGGCGATCGGCAAGGGGACGGCGGTGGATAGTCTGGCCGCCATCAAGCACCTGATCTTCGAGACGAAGCGACTCACGTGGGACCAACTGCTTTCGGCCATAGAGGCCAACTGGGACGGCCACGAGGCCATCCGGCAACTGTGCCTGAACGCGCCCAAGTACGGGAACGGCATCGACTGGGTGGACGCCATCGGCTTCGAGGTCGAGCGGGTGCTCTTGGAGTTCCTGCACGAGCATCCCAAGCCCCACAACCAAGCCTTCCTGCTCCGCCAGATCCCGATCACGTTCCATGTGCCGCTGGGGAAGGTGACCTGGGCTACCCCCAATGGCCGCAAGGCATCGGAGTATCTCGCCGAAGGCATCTCTGCGTCGCATGGCATGGACGTGAAGGGCCCTACGGTGGCGCTGACGTCCATGGCGCATGCCCGCAACATCAGCTTCCGGGAGAAGGGCGGCGACTTGATTAACCTCAAATTCAACCCGGCGAACGTGGCGGGCGAGGAGGGCACCCGCCGGCTGATGCAGGTCATCCGGACCTGGAGCCAGTTGAAGCACTGGCACGTCCAGTTCAACATCATCAACAAGGAAACGTTGCTGGCCGCCCAGAAGGATCCCGACAAGTACCGCAACCTGATCGTGCGGATCGCCGGGTATTCCGCCTACTTCGTCGACCTGTCGCCAATGCAGCAGGCCGAGATCATCGCACGGACCGAAGAACACATGGGGTGATGTGGACGCCCGCAGCAGCATGATGGAGGGAAGCCCGATGGAGCTTACAGGGAAAACGGCGATCGTGACCGGCGCGGGGCGCGGCATCGGCGAGGGGATCGCGATGGTCCTCGCCCGCGAAGGGGCCAACGTGGTGCTCACGGCGCGCAAGATCGACGAGGTCGCGGCCGTCGCCAA
The DNA here is from genome assembly GCA_035505475.1 of Vulcanimicrobiaceae bacterium. GTDB lineage: Bacteria > Methylomirabilota > Methylomirabilia > Methylomirabilales > 2-02-FULL-66-22 > 2-02-FULL-66-22. The sequence continues at coordinate 2,826 of DATJQT010000241.1, read as the reverse complement.
GAGGATCGAAGCACAGGGCGGCAAGGCCCTGCCCCTCACCGCCGACTCGAGCAAGAAAGCCGACGTGCAGGTCATGGCCGCCGCGACGGTCAAGCAGTTCGGGGCCATCGACATCCTGGTCAACAACGCCGGCATCGAGGCCACGCCGACCCTGGCCGTTGATCTGCCCGAAGAACAGTGGGATCGCGTGCTGGGCATCAACCTGAAAGGCGTGTTCCTCTGCACGCAGGCCGTCCTACCGGCCATGATGCAGCAGAAGAAGGGGCGCATTGTCAACATCGCCTCCACCGCCGGAATCCGCATGACCTTCTTCGGCAGCGTGGATTACACCGTATCGAAGCACGGCGTGGCGGGCCTGACCGCCCATCTCGCCTGGGAGCTGGCCGATTCGCGGATTACCGTCAACACGATCTGTCCCGGCGGAGTCCTGACGCCCTTGATGGAGCAGCACTCGACGCAGGAGTTCCGGGACATGGTCTCCAAACGACTGATCCCGCTGGGACGGATGTGTTCGATCGACGAGATCGGAGAGGCGGTGAGCTTCCTGGCCAGCGATCGCGCCAGCATGATCACCGGGCAGATGCTGGCAGTGGACGGCGGCCTGCTCACCGGATTCGGCGAGGACCTGCGCCCAATCGTCCACAAGCGGATGGCCGACGCCAAGGCCGCAGCAACGAAGCGATAAGCCCGCGAATGAGCACGCGACCATCCAGGAGGCCTCGGCTATGAGCACACGATCAAAGCGCATCGCCATCGCGAACGGCGGCGGGTACGTCCCCGGGCTGAACGCCGTCGTCGCGGGGGCCGCCCGCGCGGCACACGAGCTGGGCTGGGAGCTCGTCTGCATCCGCGACGGCTTCGACGGACTGCTGCATCCGGATCGCTATGCCGAGGGTGGACTGGTTCGCCTCTCCGCGGAAGCGGTGGAGCACTTGTCCAGCGCCGCCGCTCCCGTGCTGGGCACCGGCGCGCGCACCGATCCTTTCCACGTCCGGACCGTCAGCGCGGAGCAGGCCGTTGAGGAGGTGGACAGGTCCGAGGACCTGCTCGAGGCAATTCGTAAAGAAGCTCTGGAGGCGGTCATCGCGGTCGTAGATACCCACGCCTTGAGCGTGGTCTACAAGCTCGGCCGGAAGGGCTTGAAAGCGGTCTGCGTGCCCAAGTCAGCGGAGAACCACATCGCGGCCACCCAGCTTTCATTCGGGTTCAACAGCGTCCTGAGCTTTACCGTGGACATGCTGGACCGGGCCCGCCAGGCGGCGGAAGCGGCGCGAAAACTCGCGGTGGTCGAGGTCCTCGGCGAGCACGCCGGCTGGCTGGCCTTGCAGGCCGGCACGGCGGCATGCGCGGACGCCACCCTCATTCCCGAGATTCCCTTCGATCTGACCAAGGTCGTAGAGGCGCTTCGGAAGAAACTACAAACGGGTCGGCATTACGGGCTGATCGTGGCGGCCGAGGGGGCCGCGGCTGCGGCCGGGCACGTCGCCGCTGCCTTGCCTGCGAATCCCTTGCGGGCCTCGCTGTCACCTGGAGCCACCGGCCACGAGGGCGGCCACGTCATCGAGCGGTCCGGCCACGTAGCGGCGACGGTCGCTGTGCAATTGCAGCGGCTGATCGATCAGGAAATCTACCCCCTCGCTCTCGGGCCGCTGGTCAAGGCGGGAGCACCGACCGCCGTGGACCGCCAACTCGGCCTTGCTTACGGGGCTGCTGCGGTGCGCGCAATCGCAGAGAATCAGGCTGGTGTCCTGGTCGCATTCCAGCCGCCAGCGCTCAAGTTCGTGCCGCTGATCGAGGCCATCAACAAGATTCGAACCGTTCCCGGGGACAGTGTGTTCATCCAGGTGGCGCGCTCCCTCGGCATCTCGCTTGGCGACTGATCTAGGAGCAACCGATGACCACACAGCTGCCGACCGGGATGGTCCTGAACATCCAGCACTTCTGCACGCACGACGGGCCGGGCATCCGCACCAACGTGTTCCTCAAGTTCTGCTCCCTGCGCTGCAAGTGGTGCAGCAACCCGGAGAGCATCCACCCGAAGCCCGAGCTGGCCTACAACGCCAGCAAGTGCATCGGGGTGAACGAGTGCGGCCTGTGCCTAAAGGAATGCCCGGAGTCGGCCATCTTCACGGTGGATCCCGACCTCAAGGTGCGGATCAACTGGGACCTCTGCACGAACTGCGGCAAGTGCGTCCCCGCCTGCCCGCCCCAGGCCCTCTCGCTCTTCGGCCACGAGATGACCGTGGACGAGGTGCTGGCCGAGGTCGAACAGGATAGCGCCTTCTATCAGGAATCCGGCGGTGGCATCACCGTCTCCGGCGGCGAATGCCTGCTCCATCCGGACTTCACGGCCGCGCTCTTGGCCGGCGCGCACGAGCGCGGCATCAACACGGCGATCGAGACGGCCGGCAATGTCCCGTGGGCGTTCATGGAAAAGGTCCTGCCGCACGTGGATACCGTGCTCCACGACCACAAGCTCACCGACCCTGTCCGCCACAAGCAGTGGACCGGGGTGGACAATGCCCGCATCCTGGCCAACTTCAAGCAAGCCTACGAGACCTTCCCGGAAAAGATGTTCATCGCCCGGACGCCGCTCATCCCCGGGGTCAACGATGACGAGGCACATATCCGGGCCGTCCTCGCGTTCATCCGGCCGCACCAGAACGTCACCGATTACGAGCTGCTGCCGTACTTCCGCTTCGGTGAGAGCAAGTACGGGTTCCTGGGGCGGGTCTACGAGCTGGCCGACTTCCAGCCGCCCACGGCCGAATCGCTGGCGAAGCTGCGTGCGATCATCGACGAGGCATTCGGGCGCTCCGGCTCACC
>DATJQT010000240.1:0-11496 GCA_035505475.1 Vulcanimicrobiaceae bacterium | reverse complement strand
GGCTTCTCCCTCCACACCCATTCCAAGAGTTACGCAAGAACGTGCCATGTTTGAACCGATGAGGATCTGATTGATGCCGAAGTATTCGCACTTCCTTTTCGCTGGGATGTTCGCTGGCTGTCTGGGTATCTGCGCGCCTGTCCACGCGCAAGTGGCTGCCGAATCCAAAGATATGCGCCTCCTCGCCCATCATGACCTGAACGGGCAGGGCGATGGCGGTGAAGGCATGGCTCTCCAAGCGATTGAGGGGCGGCGCATCCTTTACCTCGCCCACGAATCCCAGAAGACCTGCCTCAGCATTCTCGACGTCACCAACCCAGAGCAACCAATGCTGCTCAACCAGCTGCCTTCGCCTGGCCCCGGGACCACGCGATGTAACTCGCTCGGGCTGGCCGGCAACGTGCTTGCGGTGGCGAATCAAACGGCCGCACCGGGCCAGCGCCCGGCGGGGATGTGGCTGCTGGACGTCTCGCGCCTCGATGCGGTCACGTCCGCGAAGAGCCTGGATGATTTGCGCCTGGGCTTCTTCGATACGAGCGGAGCCCGGTCGCGCGGCGTGCACTGGCTGTGGTTCGTGGACGGCGCCTTTGCCCACCTCGCCACCGGTGCCGCGGATTTCGTTCCGACCAACCCCAGAGACGATCAGTTTTACATGGTGGTTGACGTACGCGATCCCCGGCGGCCGAAAGAGGTCGCGCGCTGGTGGCTGCCTGGCACACGGCAGGGCGATGCATGCCTGCCGCTCTGCCAGCCCGCCCGCCACGCCTTCGACGACGGGTACCGAGCCCATAACATCGGCGTCTGGCCGGAGCGGCCCGACCGGGCCTACATCGGCTACATTGATGGCGGCGCCATTATCCTGGATATCGCCGGCCTGGCCGAGGTGCGGGCCGGCCGCTGGTCCACATTCCGACCGCGCCTGGTGAGCCGGTTGCGATTTGCCCCGCCCTTCCCGGCCTGGACGCATACCGTGCAGCCCATCTTCGAGCGGCAACTCGCGGTCGTTACGGACGAGGCGGTCTTGCCCAAATGCGCCGATGCGCCCAAACTGGCCTGGCTGTTGGACATCCGCAACGAAACCAACCCCGTCATCCTGGGAACGGCACCGCTGCCGGACAACGCGGGCGAGCTCTGTGCGCGCGGCGATCGATTCGGAGCGCACAACGTCCAGCCCAATTTCCCGAATGCGACCACCGCACGCCTGACCCACACGTTCGCCGTCACCTTCTTTAACGGAGGCGTCCGCCTGTACCGTCTTGTCGATGCGGCGATTCCGCACGCCCCGCCTCGAATCGAGGAGATCGCTTTCTATATCCCCGCCGCCCCGCCCGGAAATGCGAATGGCGTCTCCGTCATCAACCACGTACTTGTTGACGAGCACGGCATCCTCTACATCTGCGATCGCGTGTCCGGGGGCCTTTACGTCCTCGAGTACACCGGCCCGACTCCCCTCGACTAACCCGAACCAAGCCAAGCACAACGGCCGACGCGTTGTCCCTTGCGAAACCGGTACGCTCGGTTTATAAGCAGGCCGGGCGAAATCCCGTGCGCATTTCCCCGTTTCGAGCGCACCGATGATCCCCTGCTGAAGAAATGGACGGGAGAGCCATGACCAAACCGCGTTCGCATGTGCGGCCCGCCGCGCCAATCCTCGACCGGCTGTTCAGCCTCAAGGGAAAAACTGCGCTCGTGACAGGGGCCGCGGGCGGCATCGGGAGGGCCCTGGCCACCGGCCTGGCGGAGGCCGGCGCCGCAGTGATTCTCGCGGACGTGAACGCGACCGAGGTCGGCAAGGTTGCCGCAGACCTGACGCGCCGTCAGCTCTCAGGGATGGCGGTCTCGCTCGATCTGGCCAAAGCGCGCTCGATCACCGCGATGCTGAAGAAAGTTCTGGCGACCTGCAGGGGAATCGACATTCTGGTGAACTGCGCCGCCATCAATCGCCGTCAGCCCGTCCTCGAGGTGGATCCCAAAACCTTCGCCCGGATCCTGGCCGTCAACTTCCGCGGGCTCTATCAATTGACCCAGCACGTCGCGGCCCAGATGATCCCGCGCGGCGGGGGCAAGGTCATCCACATCGGCTCGATCAACAGCCGGATCGGCCTGGCGGGCGTGTCGGTGTACGGGGCGACGAAGGCCGCGATCTCGCAGGTGACCATGGTCATGGCCGTCGAGTGGGCCCGCCACAACATCCAGGTCAATTGCATCGCGCCGGGCTTCATCCGGACGCCCCTGGTCGAGCCCCTCTTCCGGGATCGTCGCAGGGCGGCCTGGATGCGCGGGCGGATCGCGATGGAGCGGGCCGGTACGCCCGACGAGCTGTTTGGGATGACCCTGCTGCTTGCCTCCCCCGCATCGAGTTACATCACGGGGCAGACATTCTTCGTGGACGGCGGCCTGCTGGCCGGCGGACGCCACTGGTAGATGTGTGAGTACCGGTTGAGCCCGGACAGTTCGCTGCAGAGCCGCCGAGGGCGCGAAGAGACGTACGGCACAGTTCGCAGGTTTGCGTCTTCTTTCATATTCACTTCGGTAGCGAATTCACGTTTATCTCTGCGTCCTCTGCGCCTCCGCGGTAAAGTGTTCGGGCTCGGTGGAGAGTGGGTGAAAATGCCGCCCGATCAACGCAGAGTGAGGGACATTCGCTCCATTGTGGCCGTTCTCGTCGGCGCAACGCTCTTGGGTTCGCTGGGGGCGTGGGGGCGGACGGTGTACCGGTACGAGAGCGACCCCATGACCGTCGTGGCCTGGCGCGCGCTGATCGGCGCAGCCGCACTGGCCGCTATCCTCGCGCTCTTTCGCCCCACCCTGCTCAGGGTAAGCGTTAAAGACCTCCCGTTCTTTCTCTTGTACGGCTTCATCGGGGTGACGCTCAATTTCTGGACCTATTTTTCCGCTTTGAAGTTCACGAGTCTCGCGATCGCCGTCACCCTCTTGTTCACGTTCCCGGCCTTCGTGGCCGTCCTGTCCGCTCTGTTCCTCGGCGAACGGCTGACGCGAACCAAGCTGGTCGCCGTCGGCGTAACGTTGCTCGGATCGAGCCTTGTCGTCCAGCTTCACCACGGCGATCTGGTGAAGCTCAATCTGCGCGGCATCGTGTTTGGATTCCTTGCCGCACTGTGCATGGCGACGTACAGCCTGCTCGGGAAGCGGGCGATGGCCCACTATGCGCCTTGGACGGTCGTCCTGTACGGGTTCGCGGCGGGAGGCATCTTTCTCGCGCTGGGCAGCGGACCGCGGATGCTCGCAGGGTCGTCGTATCCTGCCGCCGCCTGGGCCTGGATCGTTGGCCTCGCACTCGTGCCCAGCCTCGGCGGTTACGCACTCTACAACCTCGGCCTCGGAGCGTTGCCCGCCAGCCAGGTCGCCGTGATCGCCACCTGGGAAGTGGTGACCGCCGCCGCCCTGGGCTGGCTCGTCTTCGGCGAATCTCTCGCCCCCACCCAATTCCTCGGGGCCGCTCTCGTCTGCTACGGCATCTGGCGCGTCCAGCGGCCAACCGGCTAAGCCATGGCGAGAATGTCGCAGGGCCCGAGTGGGCCGGCTGTCGGAATCCGGTTCGTAGTTCGAGGCGGTGGGTGCTGAGCTATTTGCTCTTGCTAATATTCTCGAGGATGAGGTTGACGATCCGGGCGGCAGCTTTAACTGTAGGCACATCATTGGACGCAAACGCCTGCGCGGCGATCTGCACGGCCCACCACGCCTCGTAGTACTGGTTGTTTTGTCCGGCACTCGCCTTGTGATCGGCAAGATACCCATTGCCCATTCCCTGGCACGGGTTTCCCGCTGCCGTGTCGAACAGCTTGTCCTGCGGACCCACCAGGCAGTTGACGGTGTGGTGCATGTGGAGCGTGATCTCTTTGATCCCCTCGTACTTCATCGCGAAGGCCACATGCGTGATCGCCGTCTGCAGCTCTGCGGATGGATCGGCGGCGGCCGATGCGATCTGTGGCAAGAGCGATGCGCACAGCAGAACGCCCGCCAAAAATGCCCGTGCGGCAAGCCTGATCGGGTCGGACGTCTTCATGTCGCGACTGTGCATAATGATCTCCCATTCACCTGAGGTCTTCCACATTTCGTCGGGCGTGAATGCGAGTCAGTTTATCGCCCGATAGCCCTCGCCCGTCAAGCCCGTCGTGCAGGGTCCGTGGACACCGACAGCACAGACACATGGACGCCACAAGTGTCGGTTCTTCAGATCTGATCCAGCACTTGTACTCGCCGGCTAGCTCGGCTAGGCTTCCGCCATGCAACGCTTTACAGGATATCGGTGGCGCGATTGGGGAAGCGCACTGGGATGGGGCGTGAGCGCAGCGGTGTTGCTTCTGCTCTTCGGTCCCTCTGTGACATGGCCTGCCGTCACCGATGGACCGGATGTTCAGCTGCAAATTAGCATCCTCCTCGTCAAGCCGGCCGTCGTCCTGATCAGCGATGAGGTGGCCGCAGAGGTCACGGTCGATTGCGGGGACGGCAAGCTGCGGCCTGTCCGACCCGATCCGATTTACGAGACCGGCAGCGGCTTCATCATCCATCCGGACGGGTACATTGCCACCAACGGGCACGTCGTCACCCGTTTCTACGACATGAACGCACCGGAGCTCTCCCGGGACTTCCTGGAGAAGTCCGTCGCCCAGGCCTGCGGCCCCGCCTTGGCACAATTGGACGAGCGCACCCGGGCCGAGCGCGTGAAGGCGATCGCGGCGACTCCCGCCAACCGCGGCAAGGTGCACCTCTTCAAGCGGCTGCAGGTCCACCTGTCCACCGGTGAAATCTACGGGGCCGAGGTGAAGGCGTACAGCCCCGCCATCAACCCGGACGCCTTGCGTGTGGCGGAGGAGCGGGCCGCCGCCGGGATGCCCGAGGTCGGCGAACGTTCGGGCAGGGACGTCGCCATCATCAAGATTGACGCGCACGACCTGCCGACGATCCCCTTGGCCCCGGTCAACAACCGCCTGAAGCTGGGCGAGCCGATCTTCGTGGTCGGGTACCCGGGCGTGGTCCTCAATCATGATTTCTTGAGCCGGAAATCTCAGCTCGAGGCGTCCGTGACCGTCGGGCGGGTGTCCGGCTTCAAGCTGGACGTGACGAATCGGCGCGTGATCCAAACCGATGCCTCGATCACCTGGGGCAACAGCGGCGGCCCGGCCTTCAACTTTCGCGGCGAGGTGATCGGGGTGGCGACCTTCATCTCGACGACCTTCGAAGGCGATCAGGCGATCCAGGGATTCAACTTCTTGATCCCGGTGGACTCGGTCCGAGAGTTTACGAAGCAGATCGGCCTCACCCCAGAATCCGATACCGTCTTCATGCGGGAGTGGCGTCAGGCGGTGCGGGCGTATTTCGCCGGCGATTTTTCCGCCACGATTGCGCACACGGATGCTGCCCAGAAAATCATGATCGGTTTCCCCGACATCGAGCGCCTGGGCGAGGACGCTCGCATGCAGGCCGAAATGGCCGCGGGGTCCGGGATTCTTTCGCGCCAGCTGGGGTTTGGCCTGGCCGGTGTTGGGATTGTGCTGCTGGCGGGTTCCGGGTGGTGGGTCGTGCGCAGACGGCGCATTCGGCGCGCCCTGGCGATGCATCGCGTCACGGAACCCGGCCGGACACGGCCCCGTCGTCCTAGTCGCCGGCGTCTGCCGCGCGTCCCGCCAGTGTTCCCCAGACGCTTTCCGCGTTAGATATTCCTAGGCGCGCCTTGCGTCCCAGCAATGCCCAAACGCCAAGAGCCCGTTAAGCCGTCTGCGCGGTGCCTGGGGCTGCGTAGATCTTGCGGTTGTCGATGACCCGCTTGGCCTTGCCCTCGAAACGATCCAGCGTCTTCTTCTCGACCAGCTTGACATCGAACGTGACGCCCAGTTCCTGGGCCAGACGCTTCTGGATCTTCTCGACCATCTCTTTCTGCCGGCGCATCTGGTCGAAGAAGATCGTTTCGGACACCTCGACCAGGACCGTCGCCTCGTCCATCGCGCCTTTGCGATCAATCACGATCTGGTAATGCGGCTCGGTGCCCTCGATGTCGAAGAGGATCGTCTCGATCTGCGAGGGAAACACGTTGACGCCCTTGATGATCAGCATGTCGTCGGTCCGGCCGAGGACCCGGCTCATGCGCCGGCCGGTGCGGCCGCACGGACACTCGCCGGGAAGCAGGCGGGTCAGGTCGCCCGTCCGATAGCGGATCATCGGGAAGGCCTCTTTGGAGAGCGTCGTGAGCACCAGTTCGCCGGGATCGCCTGGGGCGGCGGGCTTGAGCGTCTCCGGGTCCACGATCTCGACCAGGAAATGGTCTTCGTTGATGTGGAGCCCCTTCCGCTGCAAGCACTCACCCGAGACGCCGGGGCCGATCACTTCCGAGAGCCCGTAGTTATCGGTGGCGACGATCCCCAGCCGCTCCTCGATCTCTTGCCGCATGGCATCGGACCAAGGCTCTGCCCCGAACAAGCCCCACTTCAGCGAGAGCGCCGACATCGAAATCCCCATCTCGCGCACCGTCTCGCCGATCAGCATGGCATAGGACGGCGTCGAGACCAGGGCCGTCGTCTTGAAGTCCTGCATGATCTTGATCTGCCGCGCCGTGTTGCCGCTTGAAGCGGGGATGACCGACGCGCCGATACGCTCCGCGCCGTAATGCAAGCCGAAGGCGCCCGTAAACAGTCCGTAGCCGAAGGCGATCTGGATCACATCGTCCTTCGTGACGCCCCCCATCGTGATGATCCGGGCGACCAGATTGCTCCAGGTGCGAATGTCGTTCCGCGTGTAGCCCACCACGGTCGGAGTGCCGGTCGTTCCGGACGAGGCATGGATCCGGACGACTTCGCGCATCGGGACCGCAAACAGACCGTACGGGTAATTGTCGCGCAGGTCCGCCTTGGTCGAAAACGGCAGCCGGGCAAGGTCGGCGAGCGAGGTAATGTCCTCGGGCGAGATGCCCAGCTCATCGTAGCGCTTCCGGTAGAACGGCACCCGCCCATAGACGCGGTTCAGCGTCGCCTGCAGCCGCTCGAGCTGGAGCTGCTCGATCTCTTCCCGGTGCATGCACTCGTTATCCGGCTCCCAGTACATCGTCGTCTCCTCGTCAGTGTCCGGAAAAGGGGCGCGGCTCAGCGCGTGGTCACGTCCCGCTCCCTTCCGAGATACGCGCGTTGCACATCGCGGTTGGCCATCAGGTCCTCGGCCGATCCCTCGAGGACGACCCGGCCCGTCTCCAGCACGTAGCCGCGGTCGGCAATCGTCAGCGCGGCCTTCGCGTTCTGCTCGACCAAGAGGATCGTCACCCCGCGCTCGCTCCGCAGCCGGGCGATGTGCTGAAAGATCTCCCGGATGACCAGGGGCGCCAGGCCCATCGAGGGCTCGTCGAGGAGCAGGACGCGCGGTTGCGCCAGCAGGGCGCGGCCGATCGCCAGCATTTGCTGCTCGCCGCCGGACAGCGTGCCGGCCGGTTGGTTCCGGCGGTTCTTCAATGCGGGGAAGAGTTCGATAATCTCTTCCACCTCGCGCCGGATCGCGGCGCCCGCGCCGAGGTGGAAGCGGTGGTACGCCCCAAGCAGCAGGTTATCCTGAACGGAGAGCGGCTTGAAGACGTGCCGCGCCTCGGGCACGTGCGCCAGGCCGGCCGCTACGATCTGATCCGGCCGGCGGGTCGTGATCTCCTGTCCCCCCAGCACCACCTTGCCCGCGGCGGGCCTCACCACGCCCGAGATGGCGGACAGGAGTGTCGTCTTCCCCGAGCCGTTGCCGCCCAAGAGCGCGACGATCTCTCGCGGTCGGACGTGCAGGGACGCCGCGCGCAGCGCATGGATGCGGCCGTAATAGACCTGGAGGTTGGTGACGCGCAGCATCAGACCTCCCCCAGGTAGGCCGCGATCACGTCCGGGTTGCGCTGCACCTCGGCCGGCGTGCCCTCGGCGATGACCTTGCCGTAATTCAGGACCAGCACTCGGTCGGAGACGCGCATGACCAGATCCATGTCGTGCTCGACCATGATGACCGTGATGCCGCGGTCCACGATCCGGCGAATGATGTCGCCCAGGACGACGGTCTCGCGGATGTTCAATCCGGCGGCGGGTTCGTCCAGCAACAGGACGCGCGGCTCTGCGGCGAGTGCGCGCGCGATCTCCAGCAGACGCGCCGATCCGAAGGGGAGATTGCCTGCCAGCGTGTCGGCCGTCGCCGACAGGCCCACGAATGCCAGCGCCGCCTCTGCCTTCTCGCGCAAAGCCGCCTCTTCTGCCCGGAAGCGATGGGTCCGAAAACACCAGTCGCGCATCCCGTAATGAAAGAGCAGGTGCCCGCCGGTCAGCACGTTCTCCAGCGCGGTCATCGTCGAGAACAGTTCCAGATTCTGAAACGTCCGGACGATGCCCGACCGCGCGATGGCGTGCGCCGGCAGGCCGGTGAGCGGCTGCTCTCGGAGAAAGACCCCCCCGCGGTCGGCCCAGTACACGCCCGTAATGACGTTGAGCAGCGAGGTCTTGCCGGCTCCGTTCGGCCCGATGATGGTCTGCAGGTCGTTCTCCTTGACCCGGAACGAGACGCTTTCGAGCGCTTGCACCCCGCCGAAATGCAGGGTGATGTCCTCGCCCCAGAGGAATGCCCCCGCCTTGGCGTTCATGCGGGGTCCTCCGGCGGCGCGAGCCGCAGGCGGCGGGCCGTCACCAGCCTCCACAGCCGGTCCACCCCTTCCACCAGGCCGCCGGGCAGGTACATCATGCAGAGGATCAGCAAGAGGCCATACACCACGATGTCGTAGTCCTCGAGGGCGCGCAGCACCTCCGGCAGGACGGTGAGGACGACGGCGCCGGCCAGCCCGCCCCACAACGACCCCATGCCGCCCAGTACCACCATTGTGACGAGCTGAACCGACGCGGCGAACCCGAACGTGCCGGGCGAGACGAAGCGGACGTAGTGGGCGTACAGCGTCCCGGCGACCGCCGCCATGCAGGCGCTCAGGACGAACACGCCGATCTTCGTGCGCTCCGTATCGATGCCCAGCGCGGCGGCCGCGGTCTCGCTGGTATGGATGGCACGGAGCGCCCGGCCGAGGCGCGAGCGTACCAGATTGCCCGCGACCGCGAAGCAAAGCAGGACAGCCGCCCATACGACATAATAGTAGGCCAGGTCCGACGTGACCGGGCGCCCCGCCAAGGAGAGGCGCGGAATTCCGCCCAGCCCCGACGGCCCGCCGGTCAGCCCGGTCGCCTCGTTCAGCACGATATACACGATGAGCCCGAAGCCGAGCGTCCCCATCGCCAGGTAGTGCCCCTTCAAGCGGAGCGTCGGCACGGCGATCAACGCGGAGACGGCGAGGACCAGCGCGACCGCGGCGGCCATCCCGGCCGGGACCGGCCAGTGATACGTGGCGGTCAGGATCCCCGTCGTGTACGCCGCCAGCCCGTAAAACGCCGCGTGCCCGAGCGAGATTTGGCCTGCATACCCCATCAACAGATTGAGTCCCAGGGCGATGATGCCGTTGAGCCCCGCTACGATCAGCACCGTGAGGTAGTACTCGTTGGGCAAAAGCACCGGTAGCACGGCAATGACGGTGGCGCCGATCAGGAGTGTGGCGGCAGGGCCGGCCGGGCGCATGCTACACGCGCTCCGCATGCGCCCGCCCGAATAACCCGGCGGGTCGGAGGAACAACAGGAGCAGCAAGATCACGAAGGCAACCGCGTCCTTGTACCCGGAAGAGACGAGCCCGGCCGTGAGCGACTCCAGCACGCCCATGATGACGCCGCCAGCCACTGCACCGAAGGGGTTGCCGAGCCCGCCGAGGATGCAGGCCGCAAAGCCTTTCAATCCCAGCATGATCCCCACGTCGTACGACGTGAGGGTGATGGGTGCCAGGATCACGCCGCCCAACGCGCCGACCATGGCCGACAAGGCAAAGGAACGGCTGACGATGTTTTCGACGTGAATGCCCATCAGCGCGGCGGCCTTGCGGTCGTAGGCACAGGCCAGCATCGCCTTCCCGGCGATCGTGTGATCGAAATAGGCTTTCATGCCGACCAGGATGCCGAGCGTCACCCCGCCGACCCACAGGCTCTGGGGCACCAGCACGGCGCCCAGAATACTCAGCGGCTCGCCCGCCGAGAAGGCCGGCAGAGAAAAGGCGTCCTTGCCGAAGACGAGCATCGCCGATCCGCGCAGGACGATCGAGACGCCGATCGTGACGATGATCAGCGCGATCGCGGACCGGCCACGCACCGGCCGCACGGTCAGCCGATCCATGGCCACGCCGACGGTGGTGGTGCCCAGCACCGCGGCGAGGACGGCGGCGGGCAGCGGCGCGCCGGCCCAGCGGATCGCAAAGACCGCCAGCATGCCACCGAGCATCACGAACTCGCCCTGGGCGAAATTGATGATCTCCGTCGCGTTGAAGATCACCGTGAAGCCCAGTCCGGCGAGCCCGTACGTCGCCCCGACCGTCGCGCCCGACAAGATGTACTGGAACAGATCCGACATGAATGATTTTCACACCCTCACCCACTCCGTCTCCTGCAGACGGGAGAGGGTGGCCATGGGGCCGGGTGAGGGGCCTCTAGATCAGATGTCTGGCGATAAAGCGCCGAACGGATGCCTTTTCGGCGGCCGGCTACTTGATCATCTCCCAGTCGCCCTTGGTGATCCGCACCATCACGAACGCTTCTTCCGTCAGTCCGGCATGGTCCTCGGGCGAGAAGCTGAACGTGCCTGCCGTGCCTTGGAATCCGCGGATCTTCTCGACCGCATCCCGCACCGGTGCCGGCTCCGGTGATTGCGCCGTACGGATCCCTTGTGCCGTCAGCATCATCGCGTCCCAGGCGTGGCCGCCGAAGGTCGAGACGGGTTGCTTGAACCGCTGCTCGTAATCCTTGGCGTACCCGGCCAAGAGCGCCCTGCGCGGGTCGCTGGCCGGGAGCTGCCCTTCGACGATGAGCCGTCCCGCCGGCAGCAGGATGCTCTCTGCGTTCTCTGGGCCGGCCAGCTCGATGAACTTCTTGGAGGCGACGCCGTGGCTCATGTAGAGCGGCATGGTCATCTTGAGCTGCGTCCGGTTCCGGGCAATGACGGCTGGCCCCGGGTTCGTGCCCCAGACCACCAGCGCCTGGGCTGTCGTGCCCTTGATCCGCGTGAGCTGGGCGGTCATGTCGGTGTCCTTGGGGCCGAACACCTCGTCCGCCACGATGCTCAACCCGAATTGCGGCGCCAGCGCCTTCAGCTCGTCCCGGCCCGCGGATCCGAACGCGTCCGACGCGCTGAGGATCCCGACGGCTGTGACCCCATGGGTCTTGGCGTGCTGGAAGATCTTGCGGACGGCCAGGCTGTCGCTCTGCGGGGTCTTGAACACCCAGCGCTTGACGGGATCGGTGATCTTCTGGGCCGCCGCGCAGGACAGGAGGGGGATCTGGGCCTCCTCGATCTTCGGGATGATGGCCAGGGTGCTGCCCGAGGTGCTGGGGCCGATCACGGCGAGGACCTTGTCGCGCTTGATCAGCCGGTCCACGGCGGTGACCGCCTTG
>DATJQT010000239.1:0-16253 GCA_035505475.1 Vulcanimicrobiaceae bacterium | reverse complement strand
CGGCCGAACAAACCGGCCGGCTGGACGCCGCTACGGCCAGCGCCCTGCCGGACGTTGGCAAGCATCTGGTAAACATGAGCATCCAAAAAGGGGAAAATCAGGCGGGAGCGGCCGAGAACACAACGTCCGCAGAGATGGCTGTAAGTGCTTGACAGACGAGAACATCCTAGAATATCCTGCACCGCTGTGTATAATGGAGGCACGATGGTGGAATCGCTTGACACGCAAGAGGTCGGTGGTTCGATACCACCCGTGCCCACCACGTCGCCTTGCATAACAATTGATTAGAAAAGGCCGAGCATCACGAGCAGTGGTGTCGTGGTGCTCTTTTCATCTGAGTATGCCACCATGTCTCGTCCCGAACTGATCGTGAACGGCGGGCGCCGTATCCCGGTGCCTGCCGAGCAGCCGCTGTTGTCTAGCGTGCAGCAACTGGGAATCCCTGCGCAGGATGCGGTCGCGGCCGCCTGGAACGGGCACGTCCTGGATTTCATGACGCCGGTGCCGGCCGACGCGGAGCTGTCTCTCGTCTCGGCGGATTCGCCCGATGGTCTCCAGGTGCTGCGGCACAGCGCTGCGCATCTGATGGCGGCGGCGGTCCAGCGGTTGTTCCCGGAGGCGAAGTTCGCGATCGGCCCGGCAATCTACGATGGCTTCTACTACGACATGGAGCTGCCGCGGGCGCTGGTTCCGGAGGATCTGCCGGAGATCGAAACGCAGATGAGGGAGTTGGCCGCCCAGGATCTTCCGTTCGTTCGACAAGAGATGTCAATGGAAGACGCCCTCGCCTGGGCCAAGGCCAATCACCAAGAGTTCAAGGTTGAGATTTTGGAAGCGCTGCGTGACACCGGCACGGCGCGGGGCGCAACCACCCAAGATCCAGAGCTGGCCGGCGAGGTAGAGGTCGGCGCGCAGACCGTCACGCTTTACCAGACCGGCGCCTTTGTGGACCTCTGCCGGGGACCCCACCTTCCCGATACCCGGCGCTTGACGGCGTTCCGGCTGACGCATGTGGCGGGTGCGTATTGGCGCGGCGACGAGCGCCGCCCGATGCTGCAGCGCATCTACGGCACCGCCTTCCTCACGCGTGAAGCGCTCGAGGCGCACCTCGCGCGGCTCGAGGAAGCCCGGCGCCGCGATCATCGGCGACTCGGGCAGGAACTGGAGCTGTTCAGCGTTGCCGACGAGGTGGGTGGCGGCCTGATCCTCTGGCATCCGAAGGGCGGGATCGTCCGCAAACTGATCGAAGACTTTTGGCGGGACGAGCATCTCCGGCACGGGTACGATCTGGTGTACAGCCCGCACCTCGGCCGGGCCAAGCTGTGGGAGACCAGCGGCCATCTCGGCTTTTATCAGGAGATGATGTACCCGCGAATGGAGCGGGAAGGGCAGGAATTCTACGTCAAGCCGATGAACTGCCCGTTTCACATCATGATCTACCAGTCGCGGGTGCGAAGCTACCGCGATCTGCCGCTGCGCTTCGCCGAGCTGGGGACCGTGTATCGGTTCGAGCGCGCGGGCGTGTTGCACGGGTTGCTCCGCGTCCGCGGCTTCACGCAGGACGATGCGCACATCTTCTGCACGCCCGATCAGATGGAAGAAGAGATTGCGCGGGCAGTCGAATTCAGCTTGTTTTTCCTGCGCACGTTCGGATTCAAAGATTACGTCCTCTATGTCGCCACCCGGCCCGAGAAGTTCGTGGGCAATGTCCAGGATTGGGACGTGGCGACCGAAGCCCTCAAGCGGGCCGCGGAGCGTGCCGGGCAAGCCTACGAGATCGACCCGGGTGGCGGGGCCTTCTACGGGCCGAAGATCGACATTAAGGTGAAAGACGCGCTGGGGCGCCCCTGGCAGTGCACGACGGTCCAATTCGACTTCAACATGTCGGAGCGCTTCGGCATCACCTACGTGGGCGAGGACAACCGCCCCCATCGGCCGTTCATGGTGCACCGGGCGCTGCTCGGGTCGATGGAGCGGTTCCTGGGCGTGCTCATCGAGCATTACGGCGGCGCCTTCCCGGTCTGGCTGGCCCCGGTGCAGGCCCGCGTCCTGCCCGTCGCCGATCGGCACCGCCCGTATGCCGACGCGGTCTGTCAACGTCTCCGCGACGCTCATCTGCGGGCGGAGGTGGACGGGCGCAACGAAAAGATCGGGTTCAAGATTCGCGAAGCGGAAGTGCAGAAGATCCCCTACATCCTGGTCGTCGGGGATAAAGAGCAGGCAGCGGAAACCGTCTCGGTTCGCCAGCGGGGTGGCCAGGATCGTGGCGTGATGCCCGTGGCGGATCTGGTCCGGACGGTTGCTGCCGAAAACACGCCGCCGACCGTCGAGATGCCGGTCACCCGCGCGGCGGGAGGGAGCCCCCATCAGTAAAGGCCTTCGCGTCAACGATCGGATTCGCATCAAAGAAGTGCGCGTGATCGCGCCCGACGGAAGCCAGCTCGGGATCCTTCCCACCGAGCAAGCTCTGCAGCAAGCCTACGCGCAAAACCTCGATCTCGTCGAGGTGGCGCCGGAAGCCCGACCGCCGGTCTGCCGCATCATGGATTACGGCAAGTTCCGGTACGAGCAGAGCAAAAAGGCGCGGGAGGCCAAGAAGAAGCAGACGGTCATCGAATTGAAGGAGATCAAGCTCCGCCCCAAGACCGAGGAGCACGATTTCCAGTTCAAGGCCAAGCATGCCGAGCGCTTCTTGAAGGAAGGCAACAAGGCCAAGATCACGATGATGTTCCGCGGGCGCGAAATGATCCGGATGGATCGAGGCAAGGCGCTCTTGGACCGCTTCGTGGAAGCGTTGAAAGACGTGGGGACCGTGGAGCAGGCGCCGAAGGTCGAGGGGCGCAATATGTCCCTGATCCTTGCGCCCAAGCATTGAAGAACTGAAGCAATGACCGATTGCGAATGACCAATGACCAATCAGGTCAATGGCGTTCATTGGTCATCGAGAATTGGTCGCTGGTCATTGTGAGGAGATTGCGTTCATGCCGAAGATGAAGAGTAATCGCGGAGCCTCCAAACGGTTTCGAACCACTGGAACCGGCAAGATCAAGCGGGCCCATGCGGCGAAAAGCCACTTGCTCACCGGCAAATCGGCGAAGCGCATGCGCAGCCTGCGCAAGGGCACGCTGGTGGACAAGACCGATGTGAAGCGGATCAGGGTGTTGGCGCCCTATATCTAAATTTTAGAGCCGAGAGCCTAGAGCCGAGCGCCGCGAAACCGCGCAACGGTTCTGGGCGGTGCTGAGAAGGAGTAAGTCATGCCACGCGCAAAGGGTGGGTTCAAGACGCGCCAGCGGCGCAACCGGGTGCTGAATCAGGCCGAAGGGTACTGGGGCAAGCGGAAGAATTGCTTCCGCAGCGCGCAGGAAGCGGTCAATCGGGCGCTGGCTTACAGCTACCGCGACCGGCGCAATCGCAAGCGCGAGTTCCGCAGCCTGTGGGTGATCCGGATCAATGCGGCGGCACGGATGGCCGGCTTGTCCTACAGTCGATTGATGGGCGGCCTCCGGAAAGCCGGCGTGATACTCGACCGGAAGGTGCTCGCCGACCTGGCCGTGCGCGACGCGGCGGCATTCAACGCGGTGGCGGAGATGGCGAAAGGCCAAATCGCCTAGCGCTGCACCCTCGACTTTTGGCGCCCCGCCCGGCGGGGCGCTTTTTTGCGTGAGGACGGGATGACGACGCTTTCGGAGTCCCTGGACGCGCTGGCCAAGACCGCGCAGGCGGACGTGGCGTCTGCCGCCGATCTCGCGGCGCTCGAGGCCGTGCGCATCCGATATCTGGGCCGGAAGGGCTCGCTGGCGGCGGTGCTACGCGGATTGGGCGATCTGTCGTCCGCCGAACGGCCTGCGGCGGGCAAGCTCGCCAACGACATCAAGCGAGCGTTGGAGGCGGCGCTCGACGTGCGCCAGACGGAGCTGGAGGCAGCGGTGCAGGCGGCGGTGCTGGCCCGCGAGCGGCTGGATGTGACGATGCCGGGCCGCCCGCTCCCGATGGGCCGACTGCACCCCAGCACCCGGATTCTCCGGCGGATTTGCCAAATCTGGGCGGACATGGGCTTCCAGGTGTACCGCAGCCGGGACATCGAAACCGACGAGATGAATTTCGAGCTGCTGAACATCCCGGCATATCATCCCGCCCGAGATATGTGGGACACGTTCTACACGACCACAGACGGCGTCCTGCTGCGAACGCATACGTCTCCGGGACAGATCCGCGTGATGCGGGAACGTTGTCCGGAGCCGATCCGCGTGATCCTGCCCGGCATGTGCTACCGTTACGAACAGATCACCGCCCGATCGGAGATACAATTCCATCAGGTCGAGGGCCTGGCGGTGGGGCGGCACATCACGATGACCGATCTCAAGGGGACGCTGATCAGCTTCGCCCACCGGATGTTCGGGCCGGAGCGGCAGGTGCGCTTCCGCGCCAGCCATTTCCCCTTCACCGAGCCCAGCGCCGAGATGGATGTCGAATGCATGCTCTGCGGCGGTGCCGGCTGCGGGGTCTGCAAGCACAGCGGCTGGCTGGAAATCCTGGGCTGCGGCATGGTTCACCCGCGCGTGCTCCAGAACGGCGGCTACGATCCCGCGCAATTTTCGGGCTTCGCGTTCGGCATGGGGCCCGAGCGTATCACCATGCTCTACCATCGCATCGAAGACATCCGCTACTTCTGGGCGAACGATCTCCGCTTTCTCGAGCAATTCTGACGAGGCCCTCTCATGCGCGTCCCGCTCAGCTGGCTCGCCGAATTTATTCCGGTCCCGATTCCGGTGGAGCAATTGGCCGACCGGCTCACCTTCGCCGGCCTGGAAGTCTCGACCATCCACCGGATCGGGGTGGCTGGGAGCGATCTGCCCTGGGATCTCGCCCGAATCGTGGTGGGCCAGATCCAGGAAGTGTCCCCGCATCCCAACGCCGACCGACTGGTCCTGGCCACGGTGACGTACGGGCCTGATCGGAGCAAGACCGTGGTAACCGGGGCTCCCAATCTGCCGATCGGCAGCCGCGGCCAGAAAGTGGTGCTGGCTCTTGAGGGCGCGCAACTCTGGGATGCCTCCAGCAGCACGCCGGCCACACTCACGCTCAAAGGGCGCAAGGTGCGCGGGGTCTACTCGGATGCGATGGTGTGCTCGGAGCGCGAACTGGGCCTCTCGGAAGACCACGAAGGCATTCTGCTGCTGGACGACTCCGCGCCGGTCGGCGCTCCTGCGGCCGAGGTGCTCGGCGATATCGTGCTGGAGGTGGAGATTCTGGCCAACATGGCCCGCTGCCTCTCGATCATCGGCGTGGCCCGCGAGGTCGCGGCCCTGACCGGCGGTACGGTGCGGGTCCCGCCACCCACGATGGCCGACACGGGGGCCCCGGTGGGCCAGGCCATCCAGCTGGTTATCGCTGATCCCGCGCTGTCCGCGCGCTACACGGCGACGGTGCTGCGCGGCGTCACGATCGGGCCCTCGCCCGAGTGGGTGCGCCGCCGCCTCCGCTTGGCCGGCATCCGGCCCATCAACAACGTGGTGGACGTCACGAACTACGTGATGCTCGAGTGGGGCCAGCCGCTCCATGCGTTCGACTATGACGTCCTCGTCCGCCGTGCCCGCGGCTTGCCGCGGATCGAGGTCCGTCCGGCCCACGCCGGCGAGACGATCACGACCCTGGACGGCACGGTGCGTTCGCTCACGCCCGAGCGGCTGCTCATCACCGACACGGCCGGGCCGATTGCCGTGGCCGGGGTGATGGGCGGGGCGGAGACCGAAGTCACGGACGCGACCACGAACGTGCTGCTGGAATCGGCCAATTTCCATTTCGTCTCGATTCGCAAGACCACGCAGGCCCTCAAGCTGCCCAGCGAGGCCAGCGCCCGGTTCGGTCGGGGCGTGCCCGCGGCCCTGGCGCTTCCCGCCGCGGTCCGCGCGACGGCCTTGATGCAGCAGTTGGCCGGCGGCGAGATCGCGCAGGGCGTGGCGGATTGCTATCCCGCACCGCAAGTGCCACCGGTGATCACGCTGCGCGGCCCGGATCTGGAGCGGATCCTGGGCATGCCCGTGCCGCAGGCGGACGCGGTCCGGATCCTGCGCGCCTTGGATTTTCGCTGCGAGGAACAGGGCGACGATCAGATCCGCGTCGAGGTTCCCGCGCACCGCCTGGATGTGGGCGAGGGGATCGTCGGCGTTCACGACCTCGCCGAAGAAGTGGCCCGCGTGATCGGGTATGACCGGATTCCGGTCACCGAGATGGCGGACACCTTGCCGCCGCAGCGGGACAACGTCGCCGTGGATCGGGAAGAGTTGGCGCGCGATCTTTTGGTCACGGCCGGCCTGCAAGAGATCATCACCTATCGCCTGACGACGCCGGAGCGCGAGGCCGCCCTCATCCCCGGCAATACCGAGGTGCCCAGCTACATTCAACTCGCCAACCCGATCAGCGCCGATCGAACCGTCATGCGTCGCACGTTGCGTGCAGGTTTGCTCGATGTGCTGGCGCAGAATGCACGGCTCCGCGAGCGTCTGGCCTTCTTCGAGATTGGCCCCGTCTACTTGCTGGGCGCCGACCTGCTGCCGGACGAGCCGCGACGGCTCGCGATCGGCCTGGCGGGCCGGATGTCTCCGCCGAGCTGGGCGGAGCCCGAGGGAACCACCACCGATTTCTATGCACTCAAAGGCCTCGTGGAGGGCCTCCTCGCCGGACTGCACGTCCCCGCGCCCGTCTTTGACCCCGAGGAGGACCCGACCTTCGTCCCGGGGCGGACGGCGCGGGTCTCCGTGGCTGGGCGGTCTGTCGGCATCTTCGGCGAAGTGCATCCACAGGTGCGCAAGTCTTTCGATCTCCCGCTGCCGGCCTTCGTGGCGGAGCTGGAGCTGGAGCAGGTCCTCAGCCTCGTGCCGGTCTCGTACGCCGTGCAGGCGGTGCCCCGCTTCCCACCCGTGCTGGAGGACATCGCGCTGGTCGTGGATGACGCCGTGCCGGCGGCGGCAGTGATGGAGGCGATCCGGGCCGCAGGCGGCCCGCTGCTCGCTGCCGTGCGCCTCTTTGACCTGTATCGTGGGAATCAGCTCTCGCCGGGAAAGAAGAGTCTGGCCTTTTCCCTTCAGTTCCAAGCGCCCGACCGCACGCTCACCGACCAGGACGTCGAGGGGGAGAAGCGGCGCATTCTCGGTGCGGTCGAGCGGGCGCTCGGCGCCAGGCTGCGCGGGTGAACGCGCCCACTTCGCACTTTACAAAGACTTAGCCCTTTGCTAGCTTTGCCGATGAGAATGGAGTCTAGTGTATGGACGCGGTCCTCGAGCGGTTGCAAGAATTGGAATCCAAAGTCCGTGAGGCCTTGAAAGAGTTGACCCAGGTTCGGAGCGAGCGCGAGGCGCTCCGCGAGCAGGTCCAATCCCTCAAGCAAGAGCTGCGGTCCCGCGACCAAGAGTTGACCGGCTTTCGCGCGGAGCGCGAGAAGGAAGACGGGGAAGCGCAGCGGCTCCGCAAGGAACGCGAAGAGATCCGGACCCGCGTGGAAGGACTCTTGGCCGAAGTCGCGCGGCTGGAAGCGAAGGTCGAGGGCGGGTCCTGAGGAGCTCCCGATGGCGGCCGAAGACCGGAAGACCGAAGTCGAGATATTCGGCGAGCGGTATACGCTCCGGTCGGAGGATGCGCCCGAGCACCTGCACCAGGTCGCGGAGTACGTTGACGGCAAGTTCCGTGAATTGATGAAGCTTAGCCCGATGCTCGGGCCCTCGAAGGCCGCCGTGATGGTTTCTGTCAACCTTGCCGACGAACTGTTCAAGCAACACGCAGAGGCCCGGCGGCGCGAAGGCGACATGCTGACTCGGATCGACGAGATCGTTCGGTTGTTGGGTCGGGACGCGGTCACCGGATAGCCATGGTCGGAATACGGGAACGTTGGATGCGGCTGGAAAAGGCTTGCGGCGAAATTCGGCATATGCTAGCGTGGCTGGTGTACATTCTCTGCCACACTGAGAACCCCTGCCGTGCGCGTGATGCGGTAACTTTTTTTGAGCCAACACCCCCAGAACGGGGCTCCCTTTCACGGCGCGGTGTGCAGGCCCATCCCCCTGGGACGGGAAGCCTAAAGCGCTGGCGGGATCCCCACCTAGTAAACCAGGTTCAAACGGGGCCCGACACACGGCACAATGGTAGGGGTTCTCTGATGCGTCAGGCGGGGCGGTCTCCACTGCCTGCCTGAGCCGTTCGCCCGCTCGCCATCCATCCCGCTTCCGCTTTCCTGGCTTCGTCCGCCCGGCCCGACGCCCCTATGTCTTCGTACATGCCTCTGCGGGACCGCATCATCAGCGCCGGGCTGCATCCCGGCACGGCAACGGGCAGCCAGCGGGCCGCCCCGTGACGCAATAGGTGGAGGGACGCTGTGGAAACTGTCATGTTGATATTCGCCGCGGCAGTCGCGGCGCTCCTGGCTGGCGTGTTGGGGGGCCGGATAGTCGAGCGCCGGCGTCAGACACGCCTGAAGCAGGAAGCGGCCGAAGAGGTCAAGCGTCTGCTCCGGGAAGCCGAGCGGGAGGCGGACGCGAAGCGTAAAGAAGCCGACCTGGAGATTAAGGATAAGGCGCTCCGCGCCCGCACGGAGATCGAACAAGAGTTGCGCACTCGGCGCGAGGAGGTCTTGAATTTCGAGAAGCGTCTGGGGCAGCGGGAAGAGATCCTGGATCGCAAGCTCGAAGTGATGGACCGGCGGGAGCGCGAGCTGTCCGGCCACGAGCAGGAGCTGCGGAATCGTGAGCAGGCGGTCGGCAACGAAGAAGGGCGTTGGCGCCAGCTGGTGGCCGAAGCGCAGCAGCAGCTCGAACGGGTTGCTGGCCTTACCTCCGAGCAGGCCAAGGCTCAGCTCCTTCAAGCGCTCGAAGAAGAGGCCAAGCTGCACGCGGCGCAAATCATCAAACGGATCGAGGACACCGCTAACGAGACGGGCGAGGAGCGGGCCAAGCACATCATCGGGCGCGCCATCTGTCGGATCGCCTCGGAGTACGTCGCCGAGGCCGCGGTGTCGGTGGTGGACCTGCCCAGCGACGACATGAAGGGGCGGATCATCGGCCGGGAGGGCCGCAACATCCGCGCCCTGGAGAAGGCCACGGGCATCGACATCATCGTGGACGACACACCGGAAACGATCATCCTCTCCGGCTTCGATTCGATCCGGAGGGAGATTGCCCGGGTGGCGATCCAGCGCCTGATTCAGGATGGGCGCATTCACCCCGCGCGCATCGAGGAAACCGTCGAGAAGGTGACCAAGGAAGTCGAAAAAGACATTCGCGAAGCCGGTGAGCAGGCCTGCTTCGAATTGGGTATCACCGGCCTGCATCCCGAGCTGGTCCGGATGGTCGGGCGTTTGAAGTACCGGTACAGCTACTCGCAGAACCAGCTCGCCCATACCAAGGAGGTCGCCACCCTCGCCGGCCTCTTGGCCGCCGAGCTGAAGCTGGACGCCAAGGCGGTAAAGCGGGCGGCACTGCTCCACGATATCGGCAAGGCGGCCGACCAGGGGAGCGAGACCTCGCATGCCTTGCTCTCGGCGGAGCTGGCCAAGAAGTACAACGAAGACCCGCGCGTCATTAACATCATTGCGGCCCACCACGAAGAGGTCGCGCCCCAGTATCCCGAGGCAGTCTTGCTCCAAGCCGCCGACACGCTGTCCGCGGCGCGGCCGGGTGCCCGGCGCGAAATCATGGAGACCTACGTCCGCCGCCTGGCGAAGCTGGAAGAGATCGCGACCTCGTTCAAAGGCGTCGAGAAGTGCTTCGCCATTCAGGCCGGGCGCGAGGTGCGCGTCGTGGTCGAGAGCGAGCAGGTGAACGATCAGGCCGCCTACGTGATGGCCCGCGACATCGCCAAGCGGATCGAGGAGGAGATGGAATACCCGGGGCAGATCAAGGTGACGGTGATCCGCGAGACCCGGGCGGTGGAGTACGCCCGGTAAGCGTTTTGAATTTCGGATTTGCCGGGTTGCGAATTTCGGAGGGCGTGGAGGTGCATGGTGGACCGGGGTAAATTCGAATTTCAAATTTCCAATTTCGAATTTCTCTGATGCGCCTCCTCTTCATCGGCGACATCGTCGGCCAGCCGGGGCGTCGCATTGTGGCCCGCCATCTGAAGGAGCTGGTGGTCGCGCAGGCGGCCGACGTGGTCTTGGCCAACGCCGAGAACGCGGCGGGCGGATTCGGGATCACGCCCTCGGTCGGGCACGAGCTGTTCGCCATGGGCATCGACCTGCTCACTTCCGGCAACCATGTCTGGGACAAAAAAGAAGCCGAGCTTTACCTGTCACAAGAAAGCCGAGTGCTCCGGCCAGCGAACTACCCTGAAGAGACGCCCGGCACCGGGGCGCACGTTCTCCGCAAAGGCGAGTGGATGGTCGGCGTGCTGAACCTGCAAGGGCGGGCGTTCCTTCCCCCCATCGACTGTCCGTTTCGCGCGGCGGACCGCGAGATCGAGCAGCTGAAGCGCGTCACCGATACGATCATCGTGGACTTCCACGCCGAGGCGACGGCGGAAAAGCAAGCCTTCGGATGGTACGTGGACGGGCGCGTCTCGGCGGTGATCGGCACGCACACGCACATCCAAACCGCGGACGAGCGGATTCTGCCCGGGCGCACCGCGTACATCACGGACGTCGGTATGACCGGCCCTCGGGATTCGGTCATCGGCATCGCGCGGGAAGACGCGCTCCACCGCTTTCTGACGCAGATGCCGAAAAAATTCACGATGGCCAGCGGCCCCGCCCATTTGTCCGCCGTGGTGGTGGATATCGGCGACGATGGCCGCGCGCGCAGCATCGAGCGCATCCAGCTTCAGGAAGACTGATCCAGCTTTCCTGGGGAGCGACCGCCATGACCCAGCTCCCGGCGACCCGAGCGCGCATCATCGACGGGAAAGCCATCGCGACACAACTGCGGGACCGCATCGGTAGCGAGGTGGTGCGCCTCCGTGCGACCACCGGAAAGGTTCCGGGCCTGGCCGTTGTCCTGGTAGGCGACAACCCCGCCTCGGCCTCTTACGTCCGTTCTAAGACGAAGGCCTGCCAGGACGCCGGCATCGCCTCCCGGCAAATCACCTTGCCGGGTGATGTCAGCACGCCCGAGTTGTTGGCCCGCATCGCCAGCCTGAATGCCGACCCCGAGGTGCACGGCATCCTCGTCCAGCTGCCGCTTCCGCCCACCATTCCCGAACGGGTCATCCTGGAAGCGGTTCACCCGGACAAGGACGTGGATGGGTTCACGTTCGCCAACCTCGGCCGGCTGGTCGAGAACCAGGCCCGCTTCATCCCGTGCACGCCGGCCGGGATCATTGCACTGCTGGACCACGAAGCAGTGGACCCTGCCGGCAAGCACGCGGTCATCGTGGGCCGAAGCGAGATCGTGGGCAAGCCCGTGGCCTTCCTCCTTCTGCACCGGCATGCCACGGTGACCATCTGCCACTCTCGCACGGCCGATCTCGCTGCCGAGACCCGCCGGGCCGACATCCTGGTCGCCGCCGTCGGACGCCCTCAGCTGATCACTGGCGCCATGATCAAGCCGGGTGCCGTCGTCATCGATGTCGGCATCAACCGCGTCAACGGTGGGCTGGTTGGCGACGTCGAGTTCGCATCCGTGGCCGCAGTGGCATCCGCCATCACGCCGGTGCCCGGCGGCGTCGGGCCGATGACCGTGGCCATGCTCCTCCGCAATACTCTCCACGCCTTCGAGCGCTCCCTGATTTGACACGCGCTGCGGGACCGCAGGCTGCCAGCAGATTAACGCCGACGAGACACCGAGGCGGGCGGTCGGGCAGGAGGTCATTGTTCGAAATGAGCGCATTCATCAACCAGCACGTGAAGGCGGCGTAACGCCTAGCGGTCCGTGCCAGGAGCGGGAGTGGGCGGGATGATCGGGGGAGCGATTGCAGGGGCCTCGGCAGGCGCGGGCACATCTGGTTTGGTCGCTGGCGGGGCTCCCGAAGCGGCGGTCTTCTTGGGCTCCGTCCCGCCGATGTAGTACTCCAGGACGGTGCCACGCTCGTCCGGCGCGGGCCGTCCCGTCATCAAGTTCACCGGCATGGAGACGACGTTGTCAGGGACCGGGAAATCTTCCCGCTCGGTTCCGGCCAGCGCCTTTTGCATGAACTGGATCCAGATCGGCAGCGCGAGCGCCCCGCCCGTGGCCGCGTGCCCCCCGAGAGATCGCCGCTGATCGTAGCCGAGCCAGACGCCCGCGACCAGACTGGGGGAAAATCCCACGAACCAGACATCCCCGGCATCGGAACTCGTCCCGGTTTTGCCGGCGAGCGGGCGCTCGAGGACCTTGGCGCGGGCCCCGGTCCCGCGCTCGATGACGCCTTTCATGACGTTCACCAAGACGTAGGCGGTCTCGGGGCGCATCACCTCCTGCGGATCCGGAAGGTGCTGCTCCAGAATGCGACCCTGGCTGTCGGTGACCTTACGGATCGCAAACGGCTCGTTGCGCACCCCGCCGTTTGCGAACACGCCGTAGGCAGAGACCAGTTCAAGCGGGGTCACCTCGGAGACGCCGAGGGCAAGTGCGATTTCGCGCCGCAGCTCGCTCTCGATCCCCACCTGATGGGCCAGCTTGATCACCGCATCGACCCCGACCCGCTGGATCAGTTTGACCGTGACCACATTGATCGAATTTTCCAGCGCGCGCCTCAGCGTCATGGGGCCGTGGAACTTGCGATCGAAGTTTTCCGGCGCCCATTCGACGACCTTGCCGCCGACATGGGTCCGGAAGCTGATCGGGGAATCCTCGATGACCGTGGATGGCGTGAATCCCCGGTCAAACGCGGCGCCATAGACGAACGGCTTGAATGCCGAGCCGGGCTGACGCTTCGCCTGCGTGGCGCGGTTGAATTTGCTCCGCTCGAAATTGTAGCCGCCGATCAGCGCCTTGATGGACCCATCGTGCGGGTTGATGGCCACCAGGGCGCCCTCTAGGTCCGGCTCCTGCTCGAGCGTGAGCTGGACGGTCTTGCGCGCTTCGTCCACCGAGAGGATTTGGACGAGGATCTGGCTGCCCTCGGGGAAGTTCGCGGCGGGCTGGGTCAGCTTGGTCCAGGCCAGGCTCTCGAACGGGATTTCACCCTTGTAGCGACCGAGCTGCACTTCGAGGGCCTTCCCCTTGGCCTTGAGAATGGTGGCCGAGACAATCTCCCCTGGACGCGGCGTGTAGGGGCCGACCCGCATACGGGCAGGCTCTTTCTTCGGGGGTCGGAAGCCGTGGCTCTTGTCCAGCTCGCGAATTCCGCCGACCAAGGCCTCTTCGGCGGCGCGCTGCATCGGCAGGTTCAGGGTCGTATAGACCTTCAGGCCGGTGTTGTAGAGCGCATAGGCCCCGTAAGTCTCCTCCAAGATCTGCCGTATGTGCTCCACGAAGTACGGGGCCACCGAGCTCTTCCGCGTGAAGAGGGCTTCGTTGAACGGGCTACGGTTGGCCTGCTCCATTTGCGGCTCGGTGATGTATTGCTGGTCCAGCATACGACCGAGAACGTGTTCCCGCCGCCGCCGGGCGCGGGCCTGATCGCCGATCGGAGAGAACCGGTTCGGCGCACTCGGCAAGCCAGCGATCATCGCCGCCTCGGGCAATGTGAGGTCGGTGACGGATTTCTGGAAATAGGTCTGCGCGGCTGCCTCGACCCCATAGGCGCCGTGGCCGAAGTACACCAGGTTGCAGTACAGCTCGAGGATCTTGTCTTTGGAGTAGTGCCTTTCGATCTCGAGCGAGAGTAATGCCTCTTTGACCTTGCGGGTGAGATTCTTCTCGGGCGTCAGGAACAGACCCCGAGCGAGCTGCTGGGTGATCGTGCTGCCGCCTTGCAGCTTGCGGCCGGAGATCAGGTTCATCACGAACGCGCGGACAATTCCCCGCAGGGACAGGCCGCGGTGTTCGTAAAAGTGAGCATCCTCCACCGCGAGGATCGCTTGCTTGAGTTGGACGGGCACCTTGGCGAGCGGGACCAGCGTGCGGCGTTGTTCGTAAAACGAATGGAACGGCTCGTCGCTATCGCTGTACAGGGTGGTCGCAATGCTCGGCTGATAATCCTCGAGGCCTTCCAGGCTGGGCAGGTCGCGGAATAAGCCGATCACCAGCCCGCCCGTCGCGCCCAGGCCGATCACGACAACCAGCAGGGAAGTCCAAAAGCCGATCCGCAGCAGACGTCGAAAGACAGATCGTCGAGCGGGGGTGGCGGGTCGTTCGCTCATACGCTGAGGATCATACCATAGACACGGGCGCCGCGCCTAGGCGCAAGCGGCCCGCGCGGGACCCGAATTTCCATTGCGGGTCTCGGACAGCTATGATAGGAAAACGCGTCCGCTAGGCGAGAGGAGTGCTGCCATACATGTCGACCCAAGCCGAAGCCCGGCGTCAGCTTGAAATCTTGACGGCGCGCTGCGTTGATGTATTGCTCGCGGAAGAGCTGGGCCGCAAGCTCGAGCGATCGCTGACCACCGGGACGCCGCTCCGCATCAAGCTGGGCTTGGACCCCACCGCGCCCGATCTGCACATTGGCCACATGGTGGTCGTGCACAAGCTGCGCGAGTTCCAGCAGCTCGGCCATCAGATTATCTTCCTGATTGGCGATTTTACCGGCATGATCGGAGATCCGACCGGCCGCTCGGAGACCCGGAAGCCGCTCACCGAGGCGCAGATTCGGCAGAACGCCGAGACGTACAAGCGACAGATCTTCAAGATCCTCGATCCGGCCCGCACGATCATCGACTACAACAGCCGCTGGGGCAAGACGCTCGGCTCGGAGGGCATGATCAAGCTGGCCGCGCAGTACACGGTCGCGCGCATGTTGGAACGCGACGATTTTCAAAAGCGCTTCCGCGACAACCGACCGATTAGCATCGTCGAGTTCCTGTACCCGTTGCTCCAGGGCTACGATTCGGTTGCGCTTGAGGCGGATGTTGAGCTGGGCGGCACGGATCAGAAGTTCAACCTGCTGGTCGGCCGTGAGCTGATGCGCGGAGCGGGACAAGAGGCGCAGGTCATCATGACGCTGCCGATCCTCGAGGGGCTCGACGGTGTGCAGAAGATGAGCAAGAGTCTCGGCAACTACATCGGGATTGATGAGTCGCCGCAGACGATGTTCGGCAAGGCGATGTCGATTCCGGACACGTTGGTTGTGCGGTACATGGAACTCGCGACCGGGATTCCGCTCGAGGAGATTCGGACGACCGCCACGGATCTGACGGCGGGGCGTGTGAATCCCCGTGATGCGAAGATGCGCCTGGCAGGGGCGTTGGTCTCGCAATACCATTCTGATGAGGCCGCCGCCGAGGCGGCGCGCTGGTTCCGGGAGACGTTCTCGGAACACCATTTTCCGGAAGATGCACCCACATTCCATCCAACGACAGAAATGCTGAGCGCTGATGGGACGATTGGGATCGTCCCCCTACTGACCGCCTCAGGTGCGGCGCCGAGCAACTCCGAAGCTGCCCGATTGATCCGGCAGGGAGGGGTTAAACTTGACGGCGTCTCAGTCAGCGATCGAGAATTTCGCGTCCCGCTCGATCGCCCACATCAGTTGCAGGTCGGTAAACGTCGGTTTTTAAAAGTATTTTCTCGCAAATAATATTTTGGTAAGAGCGCTTGACAGGTATGATGTTGGCTGGTATATTCCCCTGCCTTTAGCGGACGGTACCTGCCTTGAAAACATGGCGGGGAAAATTCAAACCCGCAAATGTTTTCGGGGTATTTTTTTTGAAAAATGTTTTAAAGGTTGTTGACACCGTCCCTGAGTATTGATATAAATAATGTCCCACGGCTGGGGGTGACCCGAGCAACGGGGAACCCGAGACCAGCCGGGATGTTCTAGAAAGTGAATGGCGGGATGCTTCCAGGCCCGCCATTTGTGTTCTTTGACAATAGAATATCATTGCTACGGGCTTGTGGGTGGACACACGCACAATTCCTTCCCGTCCGCCAGGACGGGTTGGTCCGAGTGGTCTCTGCAAAGAGACAACAGAATACCTCGGAGAGTTTGATCCTGGCTCAGAACGAACGCTGGCGGCGTGCCTAACACATGCAAGTCGAGCGAGAAAGTCCCCGCAAGGGGATGAGTACAGCGGCGAACGGGTGAGTAACACGTGGGCAACCTGCCCTTCAGTTAGGAATAACCCCGCGAAAGCGGGGCTAATACCAGATGACGTCCCTTGGGGGCATCTTCAGGGGACCAAAGGGGGCGAGCGAAAGCGGCTCCCGCTGAGGGATGGGCCTGCGGCTGATTAGCTAGTTGGTGGG
>DATJQT010000238.1:0-68340 GCA_035505475.1 Vulcanimicrobiaceae bacterium | reverse complement strand
CTTCCGCCCAGATACAGCAGCGCCTGGCTCCACGGGTGGTGGTGGGGCTCGATCGACTCGTGCGCCGGCAGATGCCGGTGGACCGCCAGGCTCAGGAGGTGCAGCCCCGGCAGCCGGATGCGGGCCCGGTCGACCATGAGGTTGGAGAATCGTCGCATGCCGGACCCGAATTATGTCGAAAAAGTCCGAATTTGCAGCGCAAAAATCCTCACGTCCGCGGCCTCCCGGGTCTAGACTGTCCGCCGTGCCCCGCCCGTCCCGCATCACCCCCGTGGTTCTCGTCACCGGCGCCAGCCGCGGACTCGGCCGCGGCATCGCCGTCCAGCTCGCCGCCGCCGGCTGTTCGGTGGCCATCAATTATGCCGGCAACCATGCAGCCGCCCGGGAGACCGCGGCCCAGTGCCGGCGCGCCGCCCTCTCGCCCCGGCAGCAGTTCGTCCCGATGCGGGCGGATGTCAGCTCCGCCCGCGACCGCCACCGGCTGGTGCGCGGGGTCCTCCGCCGCCTCGGCCGGATCGATGCGCTGGTAAACAATGCCGGGATCGGACCCAGGGTCCGGGTGGACATCACCGAGGCCAGCGAGGCCTCCTTCGAGGAGCTGATCCGCACGAACCTGCAGGGACCGTACTTCCTCACGCAGGCGGTCGTGCGCCACTGGCTGGCCCGACGGCCGGCGCCGGCGTGGGCCCACGGCTTCAAGGTCATCTTCGTCTCGTCCGTCTCGGCCGACACGGCCTCGCTCAACCGCGGCGACTATTGCATCTCGAAGGCCGGCCTCGCGATGGCCGCGCAGCTGTGGGCCGTGCGGCTGGCCGCCGAGAACATCCAGGTGCTCGAGCTGCGGCCCGGCATCATGGCCACCGACATGACCGCCGGGGCGAAGGAAAAATACGACCGTCTCATCGCCGGGGGCCTCGTGCCGCAGCGCCGCTGGGGGACGCCCGAGGATGTCGGCCGCGCCGTGCGCGCGATCGTCGCCGGCGACTTCCCCTATTCCACCGGCGCCGTGATCGCCATCGACGGCGGCCTGCGCCTGCGCCGCTTCTGAGCCGCCGCCCATGATCCGCCCCGACCCCTCCCTCACGCCGCAAGCGCTGCGCGCGGACGTTGACCGGCTGCTGGAGCACTCCGCCGCCAAGATCCGTCTCCTCCAGAAGCGCTGGGGCCCGCGCCGCGGGGCGCCGGTGTTCACCGTCAACGGGCGCTACACGGCCCGCGGCTGGACGGACTGGACCCAGGGATTTCAATTCGGCTCGCCCCTGCTGCAGTTCGCGGCCACCGGCGATCGCCGGATGCTCGCCTGGGGCCGCGAGGGCACGCGGCGGGCGATGCCCCCGCATTTGACGCATGTGGGGGTCCACGACCACGGCTTCAACAACGTCTCCACCTACGGCGTCCTGCACCAGCTGGCCCGGGCGGGCCGTTTTGCCGCCGGCGCCGACGAGCTCCGCACCTACGAGCTGGCGCTCCGGGTGTCGGGCGCGGTCCAGGCCGCGCGCTGGACGGAGCTGCCCGAAGGCCTGGGCTACATCTACTCGTTCAACGGACCGCACTCCCTGTTCGCCGACACCATCCGCTCGCTGCGCTCGCTGGCCCTCGCGCACCGCCTCGGCCACGTGCTCCTGGGGGAGCGCGACCGCCGGATTTCGCTGCTCGACCGGCTCCTCCGGCACGCGGAGACCACGGCGCGATTCAGCGTCTACTTCGGGCGGGGACGCGACGCCTACGACGTGCGCGGCCGCGTCGCCCACGAGTCGATCTTCAACCTGAACGACGGCTCGTACCGCTGCCCCGGCACGCAGCAGGGTTACTCGCCGTTCACCACCTGGACCCGCGGCCTCGCCTGGGTCGTGCTCGGATTTGCCGAGCAGCTGGAGTTTCTCGCCACACTGCCCGACGCGGAATTCCGGGCCCACGGCGGCAAGGCGCGGATCCTCCGGCGCTTCCGCGACACCGCCCGCGCCACCGCCGACTTCTACCTGGCGAACACCCCGACCGACGGCGTGCCCTACTGGGACACTGGCGCCCCCGGCCTGTCCCGCCTCGGCGACTACCTCGACCGGCCCGCCGAGCCCTTCAACGAGCACGAGCCGGTGGACAGTTCCGCCGCCGCCATCGCCGCCCAGGGTCTCCTGCGCCTGGGCCGCCACCTGCGCACCCAGGAGCCCAAGGCGGGGTCGCGCTATGCGGCCGCGGGCCTGACCATCGCCAGGACCATCTTCAACGAACCCTATCTGGCGACTTCCGCGCGGCACGAGGGGCTGCTCCTGCACGCGGTCTATCATCGGCCCAATGGTTGGGACCACATCCCGGCCGGCCGCAAAATTCCCTGCGGCGAGGCTTGCCTGTGGGGTGACTACCATGCCCGCGAACTCGCCCTGCTGCTGCACGGCCTGGCGCGCGGCGGCCCCTACTACACGTTCTTCGGCGCGTGAGCCCACCCGCCCACCAGATTCCGCCTCTGCGCGACCTCTCGCGCCTCTGCCTCCATACGATCACGACGAAGCCGTGGTCGGTGGAGGAGGCCGTGCCGCGCTATGCGGCTGCCGGCATCGCGGGGATCACGGTCTGGCGGCAGGCCCTCCAGGGGCGGGACGTCCGCGCCGTCGGCCGGCTGATCCGCGAACACGGCCTGACCGTGGTCTCCCTGTGCCGCGGCGGGTTCTTCCCCGCGGCGACGGCGGCCGGCCGCGCCCGCGCGCTCGATGAGAACCGCCGCTGCATCGACGAAGCGGCGGCCCTCGGGGCCCCGCACATCGTGATGGTCGCCGGCGCGGTCCCCGGCCAGCCGCTGGCCGAATCCCGGCGCCAGATCACCGAGGGTCTGGCGGCGGTGCTGCCGCACGCCGAGAAGGCCGGCGTCAAGCTGGCCCTCGAGCCGCTGCATCCCATGTACGCGGACGAACGCTCGGCCGTGAACACCGTCGCGCAAGCGCGAGCCGTCTGCCAGGCGCTGCGGTCCCCCGCCCTCGGAGTCGCCATCGATGTCTACCACGTCTGGTGGGACGAAAACCTCGAGGCTGAGATCAAGGCCTGCGGCCGGGATGACAAACTCTTCGCCTTTCACGTCTGCGACTGGCGCACCCCGACCATCGACCTCCTCAACGACCGGGGGCTCATGGGCGAAGGCTGCATCCCCATCCGCCAGATCCGCGGGTGGGTGGACGCCGCCGGTTTCCGCGGCTTCCACGAAGTCGAGATCTTCTCCACCCGCCTCTGGGCCACCGACCAGACGAAATTCCTCCAGGAAATCGTCGCGGCCTACCGCGCCCACGTCTGACCCCGGACCCGGAACCGCCGGCTCCCCGCACTCCATGAAACATCACTCCATCGGCATCATCATGAACGGCGTCACCGGCCGAATGGGGACGAATCAGCACCTGATCCGCTCCATCCTCGCCATCCGCCAGCAGGGCGGCGTGCGCCTGGCCAACGGTGATGTCATCCTCCCGGACCCGATTTTGGTCGGCCGCAACGCGGACAAGCTCGAGGCCCTCGCCCGGGCCCACGACGTCGCCCGGTTCACGACCGATCTCTCCAGCGCCCTGGCCGACCCGGCCAACCAGATCTATTTCGACGCCCAGACGACGGACCGCCGGGCCGACGGCGTCCGCCAGGCGATCGCCGCCCGCAAGGCGATCTACTGCGAGAAGCCCATCGCGGTGGACACGGCGACCGCGCTGGCGCTCGCCCGCGAGTGCCGCGACGCCGGCCTGAAGAACGGCGTCGTGCAGGACAAGCTCTGGCTGCCCGGCCTGCGCAAGCTGAAGCTGCTGATCGACTCCGGCTTCTTTGGCCGGATCCTCTCCGTCCGCGGCGAATTCGGCTACTGGGTCTTCGAGGGCGACCGGCAGCCCGCGCAGCGGCCGTCGTGGAACTACCGCAAGGAGGACGGCGGGGGCATGGCGATCGACATGCTCTGCCACTGGCGGTACGTCATCGACAATCTCTTCGGCAACGTCACGGCCGTGTCCTGCCGGTGCGTCACCCACATTCCCGAGCGGCGCGACGAGCAGGGCCGCCCCTACGCCTGCACGGCCGACGACGCCGCCTATGCCACCTTCGAGACCGACCAGGGCGTGATCCTGCACTTCAACAGCTCCTGGTGCGTGCGCGTGCGCCGCGACGACCTCCTCACCCTGCAGGTGGACGGCACCCAGGGCTCCGCCGTGGCCGGGCTGCGCGACTGCTGGACGCAGCGGGCGGAAGTCACGCCGCGGGCCGTGTGGAATCCCGACATCGAGCAGCCGATCAAGTTCTTCGACGGCTGGCAAAAGGTGCCCGACACCACGACCTTCGACAACGCCTTCAAGGTGCAGTGGGAGCTCTTCCTGCGCCATGTCGTCGCCCACGAGCCGTTCCGCTGGACGCTGCTGGAGGGCGCCAAGGGAGTGCAGCTCGCCGAAAAGGGGCTGGAGTCCTCCGCCCGGCGCACGTGGGTCGATGTCCCGCCCCTGACCTGAGCCCCGCCGGCGGGCGCGCTAGCGCAACACGCTCCCGGTGGCGGCGTCAAAGAGGTGGGCCTTGGCGAGGTCGAAGACCACCGGCAGCGGCCGGTCGACATCGAACTGGTCGCTGGCGCGCACCCGCGCGACAAACGAGTGGGCCCCCGTCTGCAGATACAGGTACGTCTCCGCTCCCATCGGCTCGACGACCTCGATGCGCACCTCTGCGGCGCAGGCGGGATCGAATGCCTTGGCGAGGGTGAGGTCGTGCACATCCTCGGGACGCAAGCCGAGGATCAGCGGCTGCCCGGCCCGGCCCGCGGCCCGGCGCGCCAGCGCCTCCGGAAGCGGCAGGCGCAAAGCGCGCCCGGTGGCATTGGCCTCGACAAAGATCAGGCGGCCCCCCGCCGCCTCCACGGCCCCCTTGAAGAAATTCATCGGCGGGCTGCCGATGAAACCGGCGACGAAGAGATTGGCCGGTTGATTATAGAGCGTCAGCGGCTCGGCGACCTGCATGATGTCGCCGTCCTTCATCACGCAGATGCGGTCGCCCATGGTCATCGCCTCCACCTGGTCGTGGGTCACGTAGATCATGGTGGCGCCGAGGCGGTCGTGCAGCTTGGCGATCTCGGTGCGGGTCGACACCCGCATCTTCGCATCCAGGTTGGACAGGGGCTCGTCGAAGAGGAACACCTTCGGCTGCCGCACGATGGCGCGGCCCAGGGCGACGCGCTGGCGCTGGCCGCCGGACAGCGCCTTGGGTTTGCGCTCCAGGCACCCCTCCAGGCCGAGCTGCGCCGCCGCCGTTTGCACCCGCGCCGCGATTTCCGCCCGCGGCAGGTGCCGCAGCTTCAACCCGAAGGCGAGGTTGTCGAACACGGTCATGTGCGGGTAGAGCGCGTAGTTCTGAAACACCATCGCGATGTCGCGGTCCTTGGGCGGCACGCGGTTGACCACCCGCCCGTCGATCGCGATCGTGCCGCCGTCGATCTCCTCCAGCCCCGCGATCATGCGCAGGGTCGTCGACTTGCCGCAGCCGGAGGGCCCGACCAGGACCATGAACTCGCGGTCCTCCACCGTGAGGTTGATCGCGTTGACGGCGCGCACGCCGGGCCCGCTCTTCTCCGGGAAGATCTTGAGCAGGTTCTCGATGACGACCTTGGCCATGGGAAAACAGGACGCCGTTCAGCCCACCGCCACCCGGGCCTCGGCGGCGCGAAACGCCGCCAGCGACTGCCGCAGGGTGGCCGGCGGATGCCCGCCGATCCGGTAGCCTTGAAACCCGACGGGGCCGGTGTACCCCACCGCGTCGAGCTGCCGCAGGAATTCCTCCAACGGGAAATCGCCCTGTCCCACGGGCTCGATGGTGGCGGGGAGGCTGCCGGCGACGGCCGGTACCACCAGGCGGGACCCGCACACATTGACGCGATGCAGCCACGGGCGCGCCAGCCGGAGCGCCGCCGCCAGCCCGCGGGCGTCGTCGCCACCGCCGCACGCGTACCAGTGAAAGCCGCAGAACGTCACCCGCAGGTGCGGGTCGTCCGCTTTCGCGGCCAGCCGCACGCAATCCTCGATCCGTTCGAGCCAGAAACCGAAGTGCGGATAGAGCGACAGCGTGATGCCGCGGCGCCGGGCCGCGGCGAGCAACGGCTGGAGGAAGGCGACTGCCTCATCGTCGAATCGGGCGGCTGACAAGTCCTGACACCAGCCCCGGTTGATCGCCAGCTCCAGCGTGTCGCCGGGACGAAGGGCCGCCACCAACTCCACGGCCGACCAGCCGCCCGCCCGCGCGGGCGCCCAGGGCTCAGCCACGGAGTAGACGGCCGCGAGGTCCAGACCGGTCCGGGCGCAAAGTCCCGGGAGTTGCGCGCACACCTCGCGGTCTGTCGCGTCGCCCAGGTTGACGGTTTGATACCCGCCGTCGTAGCCCAGCTCGCGCAGAATCGACCATTGCTCGGCCAGCGCATAGCGGCGGTCCGCATGCTCAAAGTGGTTGCTGAAGGCGTAGACGCGGCGTTTCATACCGGCAGATCGACGGGGATCCCGCCCCGTGCCGCGGAGACATAAAGCGCGTCCAGCAGCAGGTGCAACCCGAGCTCGGACGCCGGCGAAGTCGCGGCTGGCGCGCGTCCGCGCACCGCCGCGGCAAAGTCGAGCAGCGGGAAGAGCAGCATGGGGCGGTGGTCCTTGACGGGCTCCGTGAGCCCGGACTCGGTTCGCACGCGGCCGTCTTCCGCGCGGCAATGCCGGGTCAGCGTCTCCGGGATGGCACCGCCGAGCATCGGTACATCGAGGCCTCCCTCCGTTCCCCGCACTTCGGTCCGCTCGAGCAGCGGCCCGATCTCGCACCGCCGCTCGACCTGGACGCGCAGCCCCGACCGGCAGACGACGGTCGCCGAGAACCCCGATTCCAGCCCCGGACCGTCGCCCCACTCGGCCTCGGTCGTCGCGGCGACGCTCACCGGATCCCAGGCGTCCCCCAACAACCGCCGCAGGAACTCGAAATGGTAGACGCCCCAGTCCATGGCCGCGCCGCCGCCGGCCTCGGCCCGGTTGGTTTTCCACCCCGGGGGCCGGGGCGGTCGCGGCCAGCAGGTCACCAGGTGGCGCACGCCCAGCAGCCGCCCCAACCCGCCGCGGGCGATGAGCGCATGCGCCGACTGCACCGCCGCGCCAAAATGCATGCGGCTGGAGCAGCTCGCCACGATCAGCGCCGGGCGGCGCGCCGCGGCCGCGGCCACCTCGCGGGCCTCCGCGGCGTTGAGCACAAACGGCTTCTCACAAAGGACATGACGCTCCGCGGCGATCGCCTCGAGGATCATGGGCCGGTGCAGCCGCGGCGGCGTCGCCACATACACCGCCTCGACCGCCGGGTGCCGCAGCAGGGATTGATAATCGGCCACGACGTCGGCGGCGCCCAGCGCACCGGCGATCTCACGCGCCGCCCGGCCATCGAGGTCCGTCACCGCCACCACCCGCACCGCGGGGGCGGCCGCCAGAGCCTCCAGCTGGTGGCGCACGACCTGCCCCGCGCCGATGATTCCCAGCGCCACGGCGTCGGCCGGGGTTCGCGCCTTCATCGGGACCTCCCCCGGGCCGGGCGGCGAAAATATCCGGGCACCTCGAGCAACAGGCGACCCTTGGCGACGGGCAGCAAGAACCCGCCCCGTCCCGCTGGTTCGAGCGACTGCCCGGTGCCAAATACGCGCACCGTGGCCGCCCCCGGTGGCAGGCGCAGAATCTCGCCGGCAAAGCCCATCGCTTCCTCCAGCACATCCCGTTCGAGCGCCTTCCGCACCGGCACATAGTGCAGCAGGGTGAGCAGCAGGTCGCGCCCCCGCCGCCGCGGCACGCACAGGATCGTGGTCGGCAGGCCGGCACCGAACGGCGGCGGGCCGGCGAGGCGTTCCATCGCCCGCCGCCAGACTTCGCGGGTCACGACGTTGCCGCTCTCGCGGTACTCGCTAAAGATCGGGTCCGCAAAATAGACGAAACGCCGGCCGGCGACCACCGCCGGAAACCGGTCCGGTTTCGCCACGGGCGGCGTTTGGGCGTGCGAGCAGTAGGTCAGCGCAGTCCGCCGGAAGTACGGCAGCACGCGGTCCACCAGCACCTGGGCGCCGCGCCCGGGGACCACATTCAGCCCGCGGGAGTAAATGACGCGGTCGCTCCCGGCCAGCCCGGGGGCGAAGCCCCGGCGCGTCCGCCAATAGGCCGGATATTTCTCGACCTCGCCCGCGAAGCGCAGCGGCAGAAAATCCAGGGCCCACCGCCCGGCGGCATCGCAGCCGGCGCGATGCGACACGATCAGGCGCCCGCCCCGCCGGTGGAAGGCGCGCAGCTTCGCCCGGAGCCGGTCGGTGACCACGGCCGCGTCGGGGAGCACCAGCACGGCGAATCCGTCCAGCGACGCCTGTTCGTCGAGGAGCGACGCGTCCTCGTGGATCTCGTCGCACATCAGCAGCGCGCCTTCGTCCGCGAGATTGGCGCGGTGCGGATCCCGTCCGGGGTAATGGGCGGTGAACACCCCCACCCGCGGCAGCGGGGCGCTGCGGGCGTAATATGGCTCGGCGGCCGCGCATTGCGCGTACACACGGCCGATGAGGGCATAGGCCGCCGGGTCCGGCGTGCCGCGCGGCGGCAGCTGGTCGCCGATCGAGTTGCCCCCGCCCAGCGCCTGCGCGCGAAAACAGTCATACTCGAGCGCGGCCGCGGGCTTGATGCCGCCAAAATCGCCCCACTCCTTCTGGAAGCGCCCGGTCATGCCGAGCCAGGGCCGCCCCCAGCGGCCGCAGCTGCGCGCCAAGCGCGGAAAATGGTGGTAGCCCCAGAAGCCCGACGGCAGCGACTCGATCTCCATGTGGGTCATGAGCGCGTACCGCGCGCGCACCCCCACCGCCGCGTCCATCGAGATCTCGCCCGTCGCATTGTAGAAGACCCGGCCGCCCGGCTGCAGGCCGCGGAGCAGTTTCGTGAACCGCGCGCTGAACGCCGCCTGGGCCGCCCCCTCGAAGCGGGCGAAGGTTTCGTCGCCGTCGGCCGTCAGCGCGCGGCGCCGGCGGAACCGCCACGCGGCCGCCGAACCATGGGCCTGCCGGGCGTAGAACAGGATGTCATAGAAGAAACCGTCCACCCCGCCGTAGCGCGCCACGACCTCGCGGGTCAGCGCCTCAACGTGGTCCTGGTAGTCCGGGTTGACCCAGTCGAGAAACTGCCAGCCGTCCGCCTGCACCGCGCCCGCGAGCGTCGCGCGCGCGAACGAACCGTCCGCCCGCATCTGCCGCCACTCCGGATGGCGCGAGGCGGCATCCTCCTCCCAGCCGACGGCGATGTAGACCGGCGCCCGGATGTCCTCGCGCCGCAGGGCCTCGAGCATCTCGCCCAGCAGGTCGCGGCCCCGCAGGGCCGGGTGCGGCGTGCCCACCCGGGTGGGAAAATAGCACATCCCGTGCAGGCATTTGGCGAAGACCGTGACGCTGTTGACGTGGGCCTGGCGCAGCGTCCGCGCGAACTTCCGTCCGTCGAACTCGGCGCCGACGTCCGGAATGAAAGGCGAGGTGTGGAAATCCAGGTGCACCTGGCGCAGGGGAAAGGCCGCCGGAAGGGACGCCCGGCGGCGGGGCCGCTCGGCAGGATTCACCCGTTGAGGCGAGGGGGGATTCATGGCGCCGGGGCGAATCGTCGCCGGGCGCCGGCGACCCGCCGGTTCATGCCGGGGAGGCGCCGAAACCCCCGCCTGCCGGCCTGCGCGAGGCACGCCGCCGCCGTCCCCACGCCCTCCGAACAGGTCGGATGGGACAGCGATGCCGCCGCCGCCGCGACGCCCAGGCGGAGGCACCGGGGGATGGGCCAGCCTTCGTGCAGGCCGAACAGAATTCCCGCCGCCAGGGCGTCCCCCGCCCCCGCGGCCCCGCGGATGTCGGCCGGCCGCACCCGCACGCTCGGCTGCCACCAGCAGCCGCCGCCGGCGTGCGCCGCCAGCACCGCCTCGGCGAAATGGATGAAGACCCACTCCCTCACCCCGGCCGCCAGCAGGCGCCGCGCCGCCCGTTCCGCGGCGGCCGCAACGATGCCGCGGCGCGAGCGCAGACGGACGCCGGTCAGCCGCTCCGCCTCGAAGTCGTTGGCGAAGCAATAGTCGACGAACGGCAGCGCCGGCAGCACCACCCGCCGATAGCGGCGGGAATCCTCGCTGACCACGTCGATCGAGGTTTTCAATCCCTGGCGCCGCGCCGCCGCCAGCACGCGGCAGACGCGCGGCCGGCCGCGGTCGGCGCCATCGAGACGGTCCAGCAGCAGCAGATAGCCGAGGTGGAAGATCCGGGCGCGGCTCGCGGCGAAATCGAAATCGCCCGCATCGAGCAGGGCGTTCGCCCCGCGCTGGTGAAAAAAGGTCCGCCGCCCGGTGGACTGCACGGTCATGACGTCGGTGGAGGACGTCGCGGCGAGCCGGGTCATCCGGAGCCGGCGCACGTCGATGCCGCAGGCGGCGCAGTCGGCGCGGATGGCGCGGCCGTCGACGTCGCGCCCCACCAGCCCGACGCCCGCCAGCGGAAAGGGGGCGCCGAGGCGCGCCAGGTCCTTCAGCACATTGTAGGGCGCG
Organism: Vulcanimicrobiaceae bacterium; assembly: GCA_035505475.1. Lineage (GTDB taxonomy): Bacteria > Methylomirabilota > Methylomirabilia > Methylomirabilales > 2-02-FULL-66-22 > 2-02-FULL-66-22. The sequence goes on along the minus strand of DATJQT010000238.1, from coordinate 57,792 downwards.
CCGCCATTGCTGGCCGTCTGCCCGAGGATGGACGCGAGCGCGTCCTGCGGCGGCCACGTGTCGATGACCTTCACGTGGTCGACGATCCAATTGCCGCCGGCCAGGATGCCCCGGCGCGGCCGCGATGGCCGGTGGGCGCTCATCGCCGCTCCAGCGCCACCCGCAGGGGTTCGTCCTCCTCGAGCCCCGGAAACCGCCCGATGCCCGGGTCAAGGAAGCAGTTGTCGTGCAGGTCGTCGTTGGCCGTGCTCACCTCACCGATGATGCACTCGGCGGTGCGGGCCCAGAATTCATGCCAGACGCCGGGGACCAGCGTCACCCGGCTTCCCGCCGCCAGCGTCAGCTCCCCCCCGGCCACGATGGATTCGCCGCTGCCGTTGACCGGCACCACGAAGGCCGGACCCGGTCCGGCGCCGGCCACCGGCCGCGCCGGCCACAGGCGCAGCGTCAGCTCCCCCACGCGGCAGATGATGTCCTCCTTCTTCCGGACGTGGGTGTGGCAGGGCGTCGTCTGGCGGCGGCGGGCATACATCAGCTTCTCGCAATACTCCGGCTCGGTCGCGAGGTTGACCAGCGTGAGGCCAAAATGCGCAAAATTCCCCAGGCCGAAGTCCGTGATGTCCCACCGCGGCCGCGGCGGCAGGGCCCAGGCATGCCGGCGGAAACAGGCGCAGGCGTCGTCGTAGGCGCGGTTGATCTCGGAGCACTTCATTGCGCGGCCGGGTCGAAGAATGAAAGGTCCACGGGATGCCGGACGACGGCGCCGGACCCGGCCGTCAGGACCACATGGTCCCGCGCGAAGCGCACCTGGCGGACGCAGTCGAAGTCCGGCGGAACCGCTGCCACTCCCATGACATAATTGACCACCGTGGTCCGGTCCGGGCGCAGCCGCACGGTCGTCGGCACGCCCCGCCGCGCCAGCGGGTTCGGGCCGGCGGAATCGGCGAGCCCGAAATGGAAATAGCCCGTGACCTCCTCCAGGCCGAGCACCCGCCGATGGCGCCCGTTCCAAGGCGGATAATGCCGGCCGCCGTTCGAATGCCAGAGGACCGTCGAGGCGAGCACCCGCGGGTCCTTGAGCGCGATCCACACGTAGCCCTGGCGCGGAAACGTCACCGTCGTCCATGCCAGCCGGGTCCGCGGCCGGGCCGACACCAGGACGAGGTCTTCGAAGCCGGCGCGGGCCGGATAGCGGGTGAGGTCCGCCCAGCCACCGGCGGCCAGGGGCACGCGCCGCAGGTCGCGAAAACGCGCTCCAGTCCGGAGCGCCGAGTAGCCCCCCTGGGCGGCGGATTCGAACGGGCGCGGGCAGACCTGGCCCAGGCGCCACGGACTCAGGGCGATGCGGCCGGCGCCCGGCTCGTCGGGAAACGCCAGCATCGCGTGGTGGCCAAGGCACAGCCGGCCCCGGAAGCCGCGCAGCTCGTGGCGGCAGTAGACATTGGTCTCGCCCTGGCGCACGCGCAGCAGCTTGCGGACGCGGCCGGGACGGATCCGCGTGACCATCTCCGCCGCCAGCTCGGCGACCGGCCCGCGCTCGGTCGACGACAGCAGGCGCCAGCGGCGCGACGCCGTTTCGCCGTGGACCGGATGGCGCTCGCCGCGCCACGGCCGCCCATTTTCGCCGAACGGCAGGCAGAAGAAATCGCCGCGCAGCGTCCGCAACACCGCCGGCGTGGCCGGCGCCAGGCGCCCGCCCGCCCACGGCGCGACCGCCAGGGGCCGGACCCGTCCCCGCGCGGTGCGAAAGGTGACCGGCCCGAGATGGCCGCCGTCGCGGGCGACAAAGGCCTCCACCCGGTCGCTGGCCAGGCGCCACGACGGCGCCCCATGGATGCTCCGCAGGCGGGACCCGGCGGATGTCATCGCGGCAAAGACACCACGGTTTGGCGCCGGTGCGACTCCAAGGCCGCGGCCCACAGCTCCTGGCTGGCCACCGCCTCGTCCGGCGTGGCGCAGCCGAACCGCTCCCCCAGCCGCCCGGCGCGCTCGGCGAGATAGGCCGCCCACATCTGCATGATCACGTCCGGGAACCCCGGCTCGAAGATGGCCCCCGTGATGGTCTTGAACGGCGTGGCGAATCCCAGGTCGACCTTGCTCCAGACCTGCTCCTCGCCCCGCCGGTACGTCCAGAACGTCTTCGGCTCCTTGGTGGAGTAGCGCACGCCGCCGTCGGTCCCGAGTACCTCGAAAATCCAGGTGTTGGTCTCGGTCGGCGCCATCCGTTTCATCTCGAGCGTCAGCGGCAGCGTCTGGTCACCGAGCGCCACCCGGCAATGCAGCGTCGCGTTGTCCCAAGTGTCGCAGGGCGCGGATCCGCCCCGGCCATCGGGCCGGGTCGCGTAGACCTTCTGCAGCACGGCGAACAGCGCCTCGGGCCGCCATCCGAGGCGCAGGGGCAGATGGGCGACGTGCAGACCAAGGTCCGCCATGACTCCGGCCTCGCCGCAGAATTGGACCTGGCGCTTCCAGTTGATGGGCTTCAGGGGATCGAGATCGCTGGAGTGGAGAAAGGCGCAGCGCGCCGTGAGCAGGCGCCCCAGCCCGCCCTGCGCCACCCGCTGGAACGCCCGTTGCGCCCCGGGCACAAAGGGAAATTCCGACGAGACCCGCACGAAGCGGCCCAGGCGTCGCGCCTCGTCCCGCACGCGCCGGGCCGCGCCCAGGTCGAGGCCGAACGGCTTCTCCGCGAACAGGTCCCGGCCGGCGCGCAGGACGTCGAGATAGATTTCCTCGTGCCGGTGGTGCGGCACCGCGACATAGACCACCTCCACCTCGGGCGCGGCCAGCAGCTCCCGGTGGTCGGTCGTGAGCAGGCGGACGGAGGGCACGCGGCGGAACCATTCGAGCGTGGCGGGCTGCAAATCACACACCGCGGTCAGCTCCGCGCGCACGGGCACATCCTCGAGGGCGAACCAGCGCCCGAAGGCGCTCGCCACTTCGCGGCCCATCAGGCCGCCGCCGATGATTCCGACCCGGACGGTGGGCGACGCGGGAGTCATGGGTCCTCAGGTGAGCAGGCGCAGCGCCTCGGGCGCCGTGGCCCCGTCGTGCACCACGGCCATCAGGGCGCGGGTGATGGCGGCCGGTTTCGGATGCTGGATGATGTTGCGCCCGTAAACGATGCCGGCCGCCCCCTGCCGGAGCAGGGCCTCGGTGCGCGCGAGAATCTCCGCGTCGGCGACCTTGCCGCCGCCGCGCACCAGCACCGGCACGCCGCCGGCGGTCTCGATCACCCGGTGGTAGCCGGCCGGGTCGTCGGTCGGGTCCGCCTTGATGACGTCGGCGCCCAGCTCCACGGCCTGGCGGACCAGGGGGATGATCTTGGCGGGGTCACCGTCGACCATGTACCCGCCCGCCGCGTCATTGGGCCGGAAAACCAGCGGCTCGATCATGAGCGGCATGCCGTGGTGGTCGCAGGCCGGCTTGAGGGCGAGGATGTTCTGCAGGCACTGGTCGGCCAATTCGGGCTGATCGGGGATGCGGAACAGATTCACCACCACCGCCGCCGCGTCGAGACGGACCGCCTGCAGGACCGGGTCGCCGATCATCCGGGAAAAGAGCGTCCGCGGCAGCTGCGCGCCGTAGACGTTGGCCACGTCGGTGCGCAGGACCAGCGCCGGCTTCGGGCGCACCGGCAACCGCTGGAGGTGGGCGGCCTGCCCCACCGTCAATTGAATGGCGTCGGGGCCGGCCTCGACCACCGCGGCGATGGCCCGGGGCAGATCTTCGATGCCGGTCAAGAACCCGCCCTCGTTGAAAAAGCCATGGTCCAGGGCCACGTCAAAGCAGCGACCCGTGCGCGGATTGAACAATCGGTGGAGGCGGGCGGTTTTCATCAGATTGGCGGCCGGCGGCGACGGCTCATTTCAGAATGACCTCCCGGCCGCGCCGCTGCGACGCATAGATCGCCTCGAGGATGGCGATGACCTTGACGGTTTCCGTCCACGGCACGGGCGACGGCTTGCGGTCCACCACCGCCTCGACAAAGGCCTTGATTTCGGCGGCGAAGGGTTTGTCGACGCCGCGCGCCCCGGCCACCGTGCCCTGCACCAGAGCCCGGCCCTGGACCGTGGCGATCTCGCCCGAGGGCCATTTCAAGCCGCCGTTGAGGCCGTAAAGCTGGCAGTTCAGCTCTTCGCTCTCGGGCTGGTGGCCCAGCCACGCCGCCTCCAGCATCAGGGTGGCGCCGTTGTCGAAGTGGACGAAGCCGGCCGCGAAATCCTCCACCGAAAACAGGCGGCGGTCCCACTCCCCCCAGGCGCCGGGGATGCGATGGCCCTTGGCGAAATTGACCTTGGTCACGCCACTCACCCGCACCGGGCGCGGGAAGCCCATCAGCCACAGGCACACGTCCAGGGCGTGCACGCCAATGTCGAGGCAGGGCCCGCCGCCGGACAGCCGCGCGTCGATGAAGCCCGGCGCGACCGGCAGGAGGGCGCGGCGCATGGCCCGCACGCGCGCGTGGTAGACGCGGCCGAGGCCGCCGGCGTCCGCCCAGCTCTTGGCGGCGAGCGAGGCCGCGGTGAAGCGGTGGAACTGCGCCGTCATCAACGTGAGCTTGCGGCGGTCGGCCAGCCGCCCCATCGCGCGCACTTCGCGCGCCGTCACCGCGAGCGGCTTCTCGCACAGGACGTGCCTGCCGGTGCGCAGCGCCGCGAGCACCGCCGGCGTGTGCACCCGGTTCGGGGCGCAGATGTCGACCGCGTCGAGGTCGAGCCCCAGCAGGTCGCGGTAGTCGTCGAAGGCCTGCGCGATGCCGTGCTCCCGCGCCACGGCCTGGGCGCGCCCCGGCAGCGAATCCGCCACCGCGACAATCTCCGCCTCCGGCAGGCTCTTCCAGCCCGGGATGTGCGCCGAGCGGGCGATGCCGCCCACGCCGATGATGCCGACCCTGAATTTGCGGTTGCTCATGAAGGTTTCGGTGCCGGGTTCGCGCCCGCCGGCCGCACGCCCGGGCCGGGTGCCGCCAGCAGCACGCTGGGAAACTCGGTCCACCGGTACCCCTCCGCTCGGAACGGGAACGGCCACGGGTTGGCCTGGGGGCCCGTGCCGGCCAGCGGCAGCTTGGCGAACGGCAGGCCGTCGGCCTCCCACGGGGGCGTTGCGACGGCCCGGCCGTCGACGACCGCATGCCGCACGCCGTTGGTCAGCACGCCATACGACAGTTCCAAGGCGTGGCCGCAGCCCCGCCACTGCACAATGCGCTGGTTGTTCCAGATATAGTCCGTGAGGGTCGCCGCGAGCACGCGGGCGCGGAACTTGTCCTCGGTACCCCCCTCCGCCGACCCGGCGATGGCGACAAATCCACTGGTCGTCGCGCGCAGTTCGTCCTCGCTGAAGGCGCGGGCTCCGCCGAGGTGGTTGGGGAACATCGCCACGCGGTACGGGCCTGACCCCAGAATGACGACTTCCGGGGTGCCGGATGCCCAGCGCCGGACGCCGAGCGGGCGGACCGCCAGCCGAAAGGGTCCGTCGCGCAACCAGAGGTGACCGTCCTCCCAGCGCAGATCCTCGAGACGGTTGAGATGCTCGGGGATGATGACCGCCAGCCCCAGTCGGCGGAGCGGCTTCCCGGCCAATTCGGGAACGGGTCGGGAAACCACCAGGGAGATGCTGTCCGCCTGGACGGTGTGATGCAGGCCCCGCTCCACCACGAAATCGGCCTCCCCCTGAAAGTCCCCGCGCGGACTCGGGAGGCTGCGTCCGGGAAGGTCGTCGTCGGCCAGATAGCGGAGGGTCAGATGGCGAACGTCGGCCCAGTCGCGGGCCTCCGCGGTCCGCCGGTAGACCAGATGCCAGCGCTCCGCCTGCGAGATCCAGTCGCCGTTGCTGGTACCGAGGGCGTAGGCGGACGTCTGGTAGCTCGCCAGCGTCACGGGTGACGCCGGCCAGGCGGCGGGCCCGGCACCGAGCGTGCCGCCTTCGCCGCGCTCGGTGGTGGCGGCAAAGCGAAAGGGGAATTGCCGCTGCGCCATCCATTCCACCGCCTTGGCCGGCGGCTCGTGCCGGCAGGCGGCCACGAAGGCGAGGCAGATCAGGACGAAGAACACATCCCCCGAGTGATGCACGACCAGCCGCGGCGGGCGGCGCGAGAGCTCCACCAGCGGGTCAGGCACCACGCCAGCCCCAAACACCAGCCAGAGGAGAAAGTGCAGCGCGCTCAGGTGGCCGGCTGAGTCGGTCGCGTAGGCGCGCGAAAACGGCCCGGCGATGGACCGGGTCGGGGCGTGGTAGTGAGCCAGGAGCTCGCACCAGAGGCGCTCGGCGCAGGCGCCCGCGAGGGTGCGCGCTTCCTCGCTCCGCGCGAGGGCCGCGATTTCCGCCAGGTTCGTGAGCGTCAGCGGGCTGTAGGTGGGGCTGCAGTGCTCCGAAATGACGCCCCGGCGCGCCAGCAGCAGCCGGAGCTGGTGGAGGTTCCACAAGCCCTGCTCCACGGCCGGCCGATCGCCGAAGTACTCCCCGCCCAGAATCATGCCCAGCGTCGCCTTGGCCGGCATGTTGTCATTGTAGCCGTGAAACTGCAGGGCGGCCTGGCGGCTGCCCATCTTCTCCTGGATCGCCTGCCGGGCCCAGCTCTCGAGGCGCGCCCGGGCGGGCGCCGAGAAGCGGTCCGCATCATGGGCCAGCAAGTGCGCGGCGTGGTTGTTGGCGAAGACACAGAACGGATATTCCGGCGTTCCCGGCGGCGGGGCGGCGAGCACCAGGCTGCTCGCCCACGCAACGTCCGCCGGATCACCCGCCAACAAGGCGAAGACCGTCCAGAGCCATTCCCGGGTCTCCGGCGGCGCGCCGGCCCCCGCCCAGGCGCCCGCCGGCGTGAAATACCCGCGCGCCATCTCCCGGGCGGCGCGCAGGCAGGCCGCTCGACGCTGATCCTGGCCGGCTAGATCGATGGTAACCATGGCGGGTGGGCATGCGGCCGGTGGCGGGACGACCGGCGGAACCCGGTGTCAGGGATCGAGTTCGTTCGGGGCAAGCCCAAGCGGAAGCATGGCGGGCCGTTCACAAGTACTGCCTATCCGCACATGATTCTGCGACTCGGACGATTTTTCAAACGCCGCCATGACCTCGACCACGTGATTGGCCATTTCCCCGTTGGCGCGGTGGGCCCGCCCGCTGCGGACGGCGTAGGCCAGATCCGCCACGCCGGAGCCGCGCGCGCGGTCGTCGGTGTGGGTCAGCGGGATCTCCTCGTAGGTCTTGCCGTCCTTGCTGCGCAGCCGCACGGGACCGCGGAAGACGTTGGGGTCGGGCACCTCGAGGGTGCTGTCCGTGCCGAAGAGGACGATCTGAGGCAGCGGATAGGGCCACACGTCGAAGCTCATCGCGATGGTGACGGCGGTTCCGTTGGCAAAATCCATCACCCCCGTCACGTGGGTCGGGGTCGCCACCGGGATCTTCTGCCCCAGGCGTTCCGGATTGGTGATCACGCGCTCCGGAAACGTGATCTTGCTCGAGGCGCCGACGCGCGCCACCGGTCCCAGCAGATTGACCAACGCCGTGATGTAATAGGGCCCCATGTCGAAGACGGGGCCGCCGCCCGGCTGGTAGTAGAACTCCGGGGCCGGATGCCAGGACTCATGGCCGCGCCCCATGAAGAACGCCAGGGCGGCCACCGGCCGGCCGATGGCCCCGTCGTCGATCAGCTTCCGGCACGTCTGCAGGCCGCCGCCCAGGAACGTATCGGGTGCGCAGGCGATGCGCCGCCGCTGGGCGCTGGCGAGCGCGAGCACCCCGCGTCCGCCGGCCACGTCGAGGGCGAACGGCTTTTCGACGTAGACATGCTTGCCGGCGCGCAGCGCCTGTTCGTTGACCGCCACGTGCGCCTGCGGCGTCGTCAGGTTCACCACGATTTCGATCGCCGGGTCCGCCAACAGCTCTTCCGTGGCACAGGCCCGGGCGACGCCGAAGGCCTGCGCCTGCGCCCGCGCCCGGCCCAGATCGAGATCGGCGCACGCGGCGATCTCGAGGATGTCGTAGCGCCGCATCCCCTTGAAATAGGCCTCGCTGATCTTGCCGCAGCCGACGACCCCGACTTTCACCCTGTTGTCCATAAATGTGATTTGAATCCAGTCACTGGTTCGCCGTGGGGCGCGCGGCCGGGCCGGGGCGCCTGGGTTCAGCCATTGGCGAAAATCCGGCGCGTCCGCTGGGTGTTGGGCAGCACGACGCGCCGCCCGCTCCGGGCACTTTCAATCCCCCCGAAGCCGATTTCGGCGACGGCGAGCAGTTCTCCGCCGGTGCAGGCCGGCGGCGCCCCTCCGTCGAGATGGTCCGCGATCTGGTTGTAGGCGACCGTGAAGACGCTGGCCGGCGGCGGCAGTCCCTGGGCCGCGAGATCGATCGCCTGGCCCTTGGCGTCGGTCACCAGCGGATCGACGTACATGCCGACCCGCGCCCGGCCCGCCGTGCCAAACACGTCGGCGTAAAAGCAGCCGTGGGGTCCGTCGGCCCCCACCTGAAATCCCACCACCCCGCTGGCGAACTCCACGTGCAGGCTCTCCAGCTGCGGCTCCGGTTCGCCGGCGTCCGCCGGGGTGCGCGCCGCGGTCTCCGGGGCCACGTGCCCGCGCGCCTGGACCGCCACCGGCCGGTAGCCCGCGAACTGGCAGAGCAGATCCGTGGTGTGGCTCGCGAACGACAGGAACAGGCCGCCGGCGTAACCCACCACCGTTTTCACCTCGCCGATGATCCCGCCGGCCACGAGCTCCTCCAGGCGGAGGACGTGCGGGACCCAGTGGCGCGAATAGGAGCCGGTGATCGACACCGACTTCGCCCGCGCCAGCCGGAGCAGTTCGTCCAGCTCGGCGAGCGAACAGGTCGGCGGCTTCTCCAGAAAAATCGCGCGGCAGGGCGCGGCCAGCACCTCGCGGGTGACCGCGAAATGATGGGGGCCGCGCACGCAGACCGCGACGATGTCGAGGCGTTCGGCCGCGAGCATCTCATCGACCGCCGCGTAGTAGTGCACCTCGGGAAACGCCGCCCCCCACTTCGCCCGGAAGCCTTCGCGCCGCTCGGCGCTCAGGTCCGCCACCGCCGCGAGGCACACCCGCGAGCTGTGCCGGATCCCGCCCACGTGGCAATAGGGCGCCGCCTCCGTCGGCGTGCCGTAGCCGGCGGCGATCGAGCCGAGGCCGATGACGCCCACGCGATACATGACTCACCCCTTAGCGGATGCGGCCGGCGGCGTCACGCTTCCGCTCGCCGCCCACTCGCAACCGCGCAAAAGCGTGTCCCGAAACGCCGGGTTCAGCAGCGCGACCAGCGAGTTGCCGGCATGGGCCGCCGGATCGCCGGGCCACAAGTGGCCCAGCGCATGATAAAAGACCCGGCCGGCGCCGTACTGGTTCACCGCCAGCACCGGCTCCCAGCGACCGGTGCCTCCGCGGCCCGCGTCGGACCAGGCCGAAGCCAGCACGCGCAGCTCCGTGCCCGGCGGGCGGACCAACCCGTGATAGAGCTCGTCGGCGGTCCGGAAGCCCGCCACGCCACGCGTGATCGGATGATCGCCGTCGTCGATGCGGACCTCGAACTCATGGAACTGCCCGTGGCCACTTTCCTGCCGCCACATCAGGCCCAGCAGCCGTCCGAACTCCTCCCAGTGGGGAAACGAGTTGTTGGTCGCATGGACGGCCGCCACGCCGGTGCCGCGGCGCACGGCAGCCAGGAAATTCGTCCGCGCGACATTGCTCCAGTCCGGGCCGTTGTAATCGATGAAGAACAGCTCATGCCGGGCGACCGCCGCCGGATCCGTCAGCGCCGCCGAGGGATCCTCGGTCAGGGTGACCGCAAATCGACCCGACGCCTGCAGCAGGTCGCGGAAGAAGGGCGCCGACCGGCGCCAGTCATGGTTGTTGGCCCCGGTCAGGAGGAGGACGGACAGTGGTTTCACGGAAGTAGGGTGGTCACAGATCGAAGGAGCCGGAGGCGGCCGGTCCCGGGAGCAAACGGCGACTTCCGGGGAGCCCGCCCGCCGCGGGCCCCGCCGGAAGCGCGAGATCGGAGCGACACCAGCCGGTCAATCCGGACCGGTGCCATCAAAGATCGACGGAGATCGACAGGTAATACTGCACCGGCGTGTTGAAGTAGTACGGCGCGTAGTTGTTGGCCGCGTTGTAGCCGACCGCGAGCGGCGTCTGGATGAGGTTCTTGCCATTGAGATCAATGCGCCACTCGTGGTTGTGGAACTTCGCCGCATAGCCGATGCGCGCGTCACCCGTGAAGTAGGACTTCTCGTAAGAGGGATTGGTGCCCACATAGCTGAGCAGCGTCTTGTCGAACCACTGCAGGCCGAGGCCGAACGAGAAGCCCTTCAGGGGCCCGGAGCGGAACTGGTAGTTGTTCCAGATCTTCCACTGGTTGGGCACGATGCCGTTGCCCTTGCGCCCGACGACCACCGGATTCAGGTCCTGGGAGATGTATTCATCGATGTTCGAGTAGCCGAACACAATCTGCCAGCCGTCCACCGGCGTCGCCAGAAGGTCCACGTCGACGCCCTTGGACGTGTCCTGGCCGATCAGGATGTTCGCGCCGTGCTGCGTCGGATCGACGTTCGGGGCGTTGGGGTCGAATTCCACGCGGTTCTTGAACACAATGTCGTAGTAGCTGATCGTGCCCGACAGCCGCCCGCCCCAGAAGTCCACCTTGGCGCCGCCCTCATAGCTGACGCCCTTGCGCGGCGGCAGCCAGGCGCCGCTCCCGTCCTGGCCGCTGTTCAGCACCAGCGACGAGGAAGTCAGCGCGTAGAGCGAGAGGGGCTGGATCGGACGGTAGATCGCCCCGATCAGGGGGCTGGTCTGTTTGCCGGACGCGATGGTGGCGTGCGCCTGGCCGTTGCTGGGCGAGTCATTGGCCTGCGACAGCCGGGCCTGATCCACGCCGAGCAGGGTGATGATCCGGTCGTTGAAATAGAAACCCTGGTAGGTGGCGTAGTAATACTGCTCGTCCTGGTACTGGCGGAGGAAGAAGGCCGGGTTCCAGATCCAGGTCATGTCGTTCGGGATGCCGAGCGCCGGATTCGGGTTCTGGAGGCTGAACCAGCTGTTGTACGGCGCCGCCTGGTTCCAGATGCCGTTGTAGTAGGCGATATTCTGGTACGGGTCGGGACCGCCGCCCCCGGCGGGGGTGTAGTTGGCCGGCAGGATCATCCCCTGCTGGCGGCTCTGGGTGAACAGAAAGTTGTTCTGCCAGTACCCGAGCATGATCTGGTTCCGGGTCTGCCCGACGTCGAACTTGTAGAGCAGGTCGCCGCGCCAGCTGGCGTCGGTGTTGCCGTTCACCTTGTGGAGGTACTGCCCGCGGACCTCGGTCACGCCGGGGTGCGCGGGATCGCCGGTGGTCACCGCCGGATTCACGATGTAGTACTGGTGGTCGGTGCGGCCGTACCAGTCGTAACCGCCGTTGAACGAGAGGTTGTCCGTGAACCGCTGGTCCACGACGCCCATGAAATTGCGGATGTTGTTCTCGTCGTTGAACTGCGGGCCGTTCCAGCTCGTGAACGTCGGAAGATTGTAGAGCAGCGGGATGGGCACGGACGAGCCGTTGACCGTCTGGGTGAAAATGCCGTTGGGCTTGGTGCGTTCGTAGTTGGTGTATTCGGCGTCGAGCGTGACCACCGTGTTGGTGGGCAGCTTCACACTGATCTGGGGCTCGATCATCCCCATGCGGTTGTGCTCGTACTCGTGGGTCAGCATGGGCAACCCGTAGCCGTGGGACGAGTAGTAGGCTCCCAGCAGGCGGTAGGCCACCGGGCCGGCGGAGTTGTTATAGTCGAGCGACTCGCGACTATAGCTGAAGGAACCGACCGTGTAGCCCAGTTCGGCGAACTCCTTCCCGAATTCGGGTCGCTTGGTGATGTAGTTCAACAGGCCGCCGGGTTGCCCCTGCCCGTAAAGCACGGCATTGGGCCCGCGCACGACCTCGACGCGCTCCACGTTGATCACGTCATCGGGGTCGAACCACTCGAAACCGTTGCGCTCCGTCCAACTGGAGGCGAAGCCGCGGATCGTCCCGCCCGAGTCCGCGGAGGGCGTGACGCCGGGCACGTATTCGAGCGCGGACTGCACGTCGAATGCCGCGATGTCCTTGATCATGTCGGGCGTGACGACCTGCAAATTGAACGGCACGTCCTTCAGCGGCGTGTCGATATGGGTGGCGGCGATCGTGTTGGTCGCCTGATAGCCCTGGTCCTGCGTCGTCGTCACGACGAAGTCGGACATCTTCGTGACGCTCGGAGTGGAGGGAGTCGACGATGCCGTGGCGGGGCCCGCCACCGGGGCGGTCTGCGCGACGACGGAAGCGGTGAGCCAAAAAGCCCCGAGCGGAATTGCTGCGAGGCGAAGCAATCGAGATGCCATTGCGGTATTCATGGGGTTAGACAGGGACCGCCGAAGGGCCCGACCGGGCCCGCAGCGGGGATTTGAGGAACTTGGTGCGACGTACCACTGGACATTGTCCAGCGTGCGCCTACCGTACAGGATACTGTCAGAATCGTCTATGCCCATAGGTGGGAAAGTTATGTCTAAAATTGACCCCAGCTTCTGGTGGAGCCTGCGGGTCCACGAAGTGGGGTTCAAACTGAACGGCCCGGAGTGGTGCTGGCGCGATGTGCGCGGGCCATTCTGGCGGTTGTACGCCAACCGACGCGATGGCGACGCCGTGGAGATCGACCGCACGCGCTATCCCCTCGGCCCCCGGCGGGTCCTGCTCATACCGGAAAACGTCCCGTACCACTGCCTGCCCAAGGGCTCCGCCCGGCGCCTGGTGCCGCACCTGTGGATTCACTTTTCGATCCAGCCCGCGGTGCAGGCGCCGCGGCAGGGCCCGATCATCATCAAGAGCGACACCGGGCTGAACGACTGCATCGAGCGCCTCCTGCGGCACAAGCTCGAGCTGCACGCCCCCGACGGCAAGACGGTCCCTCCCGACGCCGAGACGGCGCCGCCCGACGCCCAGCTCTATCATCTCTGCGCCGGCCTGCTGCACGAGTGCTTCGCCCGCGCCAAACTCCACGCCGGCCCGAACCTGCCGCCCCGGCTGCGGTCGCTGCTCGAGCTGATCGAGCACTCGCTGGACCATCCGCTCCCCAACGCGTTCCTCGCCGCGCGCATGGGCATGAGCGTCGAGGCGTTCATCCGCCTCTTCCGCCGGACGCTCGACACGACGCCGGCCGCCTACCTCACCGAGCGCCGGCTGCAGGAGGCCTGCCGGCGCCTGACCTTCACCGACGAGACCATCGAGATGATCGCGGAGGCCACGGGCTACGCCAACCGCCACCATTTCAGCCACGTGTTCGGCCGCCATCTGGGCTGCGGCCCGGCCGCGTTTCGCCTCCGGCGGTAGTCCCGCCGGCGCGGCGGACATTTTTCGGCACAAGAATTCCACGCTCAGGCATTGGCACGGGCCGGCCTTGTGGATAGCATTACGGCCGCGACGCCCGGCGCCCCGTCATGCCCCGCCTGCTCACCCCCGCCCGCAAAACCGCGCTGCTTGCCGCCGGGGTCCTCGGCCTGCTCTGGCTGCTGGATCCGGCGCGGTCCGACCGCCGGCCGCCGCCCGGCGTGGTGGAGATCTCCTACCAGGGCCTGGGCGGCCCGATCGCCGGCGCCCTCGACGACGCCGTGCGGGTGTTCGAGGACGAAAGCCGCCAGCGCCACGCCCGGGACCCGTCGCAGCCCGTCTACCGGGTCGTCAGCGGCCAGACCGGCACGCGCAACCCGTCGGAGGACCCCACCCGTTTCCTGCTCGGCGTGGCGGGGGGCGCGCCGCCGGACGTCATCTACTACGACCGGATCGCGGTGGCCGAATGGGCCGCGCGCGGCGCCTTCCTGCGCCTGGACCCCTTCCTCGCGCGGGACCGCGACCATCACCAGCCCGACGCGATCCGGGCCGAAGACTACTTCCCCGCGGCGTGGGACGAGGTGAACTATCACGATCCCGCCGGGGCGCGGTCGGGAGTCTACGCCATCCCGGGCGACATCGAGGACCGCGCCCTGCTGTACAACAAGGACCTGCTCCGGCGGGCCGGCTGCGTCGACGCCCAGGGCGAGGCCGCCCCGCCGCGGACGTGGGAGGAGCTCGAGGCCATGGCCGCGCGCCTCACGACGTTCGACCATTTTGGGCACATCGCGCAGATCGGCTTTCTCCCGGCCTACGGGACCACCACGCCGCCGCTTTATCTGTACGGCTGGATGAACGGCGGAAGCTTCCTCAGCCCGGACGGCCGCGCCGCGACGCTGGACAACCCGCGCGTCGTCGGCGCCCTGGCGTGGCTGACCGGCCTGTACGACCGCCTGGGCGGCGTCCGCAACGTCTTCGGGTTCCAGTTCGGCCAGGAGCAGGCGGCGCTCGATCCCTTCGTCACCAACCGCGTGGCGATGAAGATCGACCAGTTCAGCGTCATCCCGAACGACCTGGTGACCTATGGGCAGGACGTCGACTATGGCGTCGCTCCCCTGCCGATGCCGGCGCGGGAACTGGCGGCCGGCCGCACGCCGGCGAACATGCTCACGGGTTGGGGTTACGCCATCCCCGCGGACGCGCGCCATCCCGAAGCCGCGTGGGCGCTCATCCGGTTCCTCTCCTCCCCGCGCGCCCAGTTGATCATGGCCGCCAGCGCCGACTCCCTCGCGACGAGCCAGGGGCACGTTTTCGTGCCCGGCCAGAACGCCAACATCGCGGTCAACCGGGCCCTGTACGCGCGCTACGTCGCCGGCAACCCCCGGCTGCCCGCCAAAGTGCGCGCCGCGGTCGACGGCTTCAACCGCCTGCTGCCCGCCGCCACCCACCGTCCCGTCACGCCGGTCGGCCAGCTGATGTACAACGAGCTGATTGCCGCGACCCAGAACGCGCTCTACCGGACGCTTTCGCCGGCGGCCGCGCTCGCGCGCGCGAACAAGAACGTGCAGAAGGAACTCAACCGCGCCCTGGCCCCCGCGCACGGGTCGCCGGTCCACTGGCGCCCGCTGTTCTGGCTTTATGCCGGCCTCCTCGTCGCGGTGGCGATCGGGGTCGTGGCGTGGGAGACGTCCACCCTCATCCCCCGCCTCGCGCGGCGCCTGCGCCTGGCCCGGCCCTCCCCCGCCGGCCACGCGTTGCCCCCCGCGGACGGCCGGACCCACTGGCGCGAGCGCGTCGCCGGCGCCGGCTTCGCGCTGCCGTGGATCGTCGGTTTCGTGGTGTTCACGGGCGGCCCGATCTTCTTCTCGCTCGTGATCAGCTTCTGCAGTTACGACATCCTCAATCCCGCCCGCTTTGTCGGCTGGGAGAACTACCGCTGGCTGCTCGCCGACGATCCCCTGTTCTGGATTTCGCTCAAGAACACGCTGTTCATGGTCATCGGCGTGCCGCTTGGCATGGTCGTCGGCCTCGGCCTGGCGCTCCTGTTGAACACCCGGGTGCGGGGGATCGCGGTCTGGCGCACGCTGTTCTACCTCCCGTCCATCGTCCCCGCCGTCGCCTCGAGCATCCTCTGGATCTGGATCCTCAACCCCGGCACCGGCCTGCTCAATCACTGGCTGGCGCTCTTCGGCATCGGGGGCCCGAACTGGCTGCAGGACCCGCGGCTGACCAAGCCGGCGCTGATCCTCATGGGCCTGTGGGGCGCGGGCGGCAGCATGATCGTCTGGCTCGCCGGCCTCAACGGGATCAGCCGCAGCTATTACGAGGCCGCCGAACTCGACGGGGCCGGGCCGTGGCAGAAGTTCCGGCACATCACGCTGCCGATGCTCACGCCCTACATCTTCTTCAACCTCGTGATGGGGCTGATCGGCACCTTCCAGATCTTCTCGCAGGCGTTCATCATGACGCAGGGCGGCCCGGTCAATTCGACGCTCTTCTTCGTCTATCATCTCTTCAACAACGCCTTTCGCTACCTCCACATGGGTTATGCCTCGGCCATGGCCTGGATCCTCGTGCTGATCGTGCTCGGCCTCACGCTGGTCCAGATGCGTCTCTCCAAGCGGTGGGTGCACTATGAGGGCGACTGACCAGATCGCCCGCTGGGCCCACCGCGGCCTGCTTTACCTCCTGCTGACGGCCGGCGCGATCGTCTTTGCCTGGCCCCTCGCCTGGATGCTGCTGGCGTCGATCAAGACCGAGCGGGAATTCTCCAATCCCGCCGCCGGGGTCCTCCCCGCGGCGCCCCGGCCGCGCCGCCAGTCGCCCTACGTCGACGGCAGCCGCTTCGCCGGCCCCGCCACCGCGTCGGGCCGCGCCGTGCTGGCCGCGATCGAACGCCAGTTGCGCGCCGCGCCCACCGCCTGGCCGGCCGCGGTCGACCCCGACCAGATGACCGTCGCCGTGGCGCGCGGCCTCTTCCAGCACCTCCGCCTCAGCCAGCCGGCCGCCTGGTGGCGGCAAGCGCCCGCGGCGCTGGCCGCCTCGCTCCCGCGCCTCATCGGCGACCGCGAAGTCGCCGAAACCCAGGCGCAGGTCGAGCGCTCGTTGCTCCTCGGCAATCTCACCGCCACCGCGGATGACCTGACGCAGGACGTGCTGGCGCCGCCCGACCGCGAGGCCGGCACCTGGCAGATCGGCGGACCGGCCGCCGCCCGTTTCACCGCCCCGCTGCCCGGCCTGCCCGCCGGCCGATTGCAATACGACTTCTCCTCCGGCGACCGGGTGCAGCTAACCCGGACCTTCACCACCACCTTTCCGGTCTCCCGCCTCCGGCGCCTCCAGGTCTTTCTGCGCGCCGACGCCTCATGGAACCGCCTTTATGCCACCGTGGAGATGGACGGCCGCCAGTATCGCGCGGAGCGGCCGATCACGCTTGCGGACGACAACTGGTCCGAGGCCACCTGGCAACGCCCCAGCGCCGACGACCAGTCCAATCAGCTCCGCACCTGGATCCTGTGGCGCGAGGTGGCGCACGGCCCGCAATTTGCCACCGACCCGCATCAGATCAGAATCACGCTGGAGATCGTCCGCAGCGGCTGGCTGCGCGCCTGGTGGGAGAAGATCACCCAGAACTACCAGCAGACCCTGAACTACATCCCGTTCTGGCGCTACGTCGCCACGAGCGTCTTCCTCGTCATTCTCCAGCTGGTCGGGACCCTGTTCAGCTGCTCGCTGGTCGCCTACAGCTTCGCGCGTCTGCGCTGGCCGGGCCGGCGCCTGTGCTTCCTGCTCATGATCGCCACCATGGTGGTCCCCAGCCAGGTGACGATGATCCCCCATTTCCTGATCATGCGCGCGCTCGGCTGGTACAACACCCTGTACCCGCTCTGGACCGGCAGCCTCCTGGCCAACGCCTTCTTCGTCTTCCTGCTCCACCAGTTTCTGCGCGGCCTGCCGCGCGACCTCGAGGACGCCGCGCGCATCGACGGTTGCAGCTACTGGCAGATCTACTGGCACGTCGTTCTGCCCCTGATCCGGCCCAGCCTCGCCGCCATCGCGATCTTCACCTTCATTGGCGCCTGGAACGATTTCACCGGACCCCTGCTCTTTGTCTCCGACCAGCGCCTGTACCCGCTGTCCTTCGGCCTCTACGCCCTGAACGTCCAGTCGGGCGGCACGACGACCATCATGATGGCCGGCTCACTACTCATGACACTACCCGTGATCGTCCTCTTCTTGTTCGCCCAGCGCTATTTCATCGAGGGCATCACATTTACCGGCATGAAGTGACCGGAAGGTCAATTTCCCACACAAGATGTCCACCCCTAGGCATAGGCACGAGGCGCCGCACCCGGTATGCTGCCTGTTCCGCCGGCGCGTCGCCCAGCACCGCCCCCTCCACTCATGACTCCAGACCTCGCTCGGGAATCGATCCGCATCGGCACCATGGCCGGTCGCAAGGAAAAGACCGCGGAGTACATCCGGCAGATCCTGCCGCATGGCTTCGAGTCCTTTCAGGTGAATTTCTTCCAAACGCTGGGCGGCGTCGACCTCGCCCGCCTCGCCGCCGAGCTGGAACCCGTGCTCGCCGGCTCCGGGGTCATCGTCTCCGCCCTGGGCATCTACGGCAACCCCCTCGAAAACGATGCCGCCGCCCAGGACACCATCCGCGGCTGGGAACTCTGCATCGACCACGCGCGACGCTTCGGCACCGACCTGGTGTGCGGGTTCGCCGGCCGGTTGCGCGGCAAGCCCGTGCCGGACAGCCTGCCGCGGTTCCAGCAGGTGTTCGGCGAGCTCGCCCGCCGCGCCGCCAACCAGGGCGTCCGGCTGGCCTTCGAAAACTGCTGGATGGGCGGCTCCTGGCAGAGCGGCGACTGGAACATCGCCCTCTCCCCCGACGCCTGGGAGCTCATGTTCGACGCGATCCCGGACGCCCATCTCGGCCTCGAATGGGAGCCCTGCCACCAGCTGGGCGAGCTGATCGACCCGCTGCCGCAACTGCGGACCTGGGTGCCGAAGATCTTCCATGTCCACGGCAAGGACGCGACCGTCTACTGGGACGTGATCCGCCGCCACGGAATCCGCGGCCCCCAACCGGCCGTTCACCACCGCCACCCCGGATTTGGGGACAGCAACTGGACGGACATCATCAGCGAACTGCGGCGCCACGGCTTCAAGGGCAGCATCGACATCGAAGGCTGGCACGACCCGGTCTATCGCGACGCCCTCGAAATGACCGGCCAGGTGGCCGCGCTGCACTACCTCAAGCGCTGCCGGGGCGGTTCGTTCGTGCCCAACCCGGTCCTCTGACCCGACCCCGCGCCGCCGGCGCCAACCCGGTCCGCAACCCCAACCCGCCATGCCACGCCCCGTCACCTTGTTCACCGGCCAGTGGGCCGACCTGCCTCTCCGCGAGCTGCTGCCCCTGGTCAAGAAAATGGGCTATGACGGCGTCGAGCTCGCCTGCTGGGGCGACCACTTCGATGTCGTCCAGGCCGCCGCCTCCCCGCGCTACGTCCGGGACCTGTGGGCGCTGCTCGCCGAGCACGGCCTCACCTGCTTCGCGATCTCGAGTCACCTCGTCGGCCAGGCCGTCTGCGACCGGATCGACGAGCGCCACCGGGCCATCCTCCCGCCCGAGATCTGGGGCGACGGCGAGGCGGAGGGCGTCCGCCGCCGCGCGGCCGAGCGGATGGTCCTGACGGCCCGGGCGGCCCGGAAATTCTTCGACGCCCGGCCGCGCGGGCGCGGCGCCAGCGAATTTCCCCCGGTGGTCAACGGCTTCACCGGGTCGTCGATCTGGCATTCGCTCTACGCCTTTCCCCCCACGACCCAGGAATTCTGGGACCAGGGCTTTCAGGACTTTGCGACGCGCTGGATGCCGATCCTGGAGGCTTTCGACCAGGCCGACGTCAACTTCGCGCTCGAGGTGCATCCCACGGAGATCGCCTTCGATCTCGCCAGCGCCCAGCGGGCGGTGGAGGCGGTCAAGCAGCACCGGCGCTTCGGCTTCAACTTCGACCCGTCGCATCTCGGCTACCAAGGCGTCGACTACGTCAAGTTCATCCGCGTCCTCGGCCGCCGCATCTATCATGTGCATATGAAAGATGCGTGGTGGGGCCACGGGGACGGCTCGGTCGGCGTCTTCGGCGGCCACGCGAGCTTTGGCGACGCCCGGCGGTATTGGGACTTTCGTTCACCGGGTCGCGGCGACATCGACTTTGAGGCGATCATCGTCGCCCTGAACGACGTCCACTACGCCGGCCCCCTCTCCGTCGAGTGGGAGGACATCCGCATGGACCGAATCCACGGCGCCACCGAGGCCGCCGCCTTCGTGCGCCGCGCCGACTTCCCTCCGGGCGCGGTCGCGTTCGATGCGGCGTTTGAGCGGAAAGCCTGACCGCCGCGGATCGCGCCCCAACCCCGACCCTCGACCACCATGAACAGGAAACTCCGCTATGGCATGATCGGCGGCGGGCGGGGCGCCTTCATCGGCGCCGTCCACCGGATCGCGGCGATCATGGACGGCCGGGCCACGCTGGCCGCCGGCGCCTTCTCCTCGGATCCCGCGCGCGCGCGCGCGTCGGGCCGCGACCTCCTTGTCGACCCCGCCCGGACTTACGGCTCCTACGAGGAGATGGCGCGGGCCGAGTCACGGCTCCCGGCCGATCGCCGCCTCGACTTCGTCGTCATCGTGACGCCGAATCACCAGCATTTCCCCGTCGCCAGCCGGTTCCTTGCGGCCGGCTTCAACGTCGTGTGCGACAAGCCGGCCACCCTGACCCTGGCCGAGGCCCGGCGCCTGCGGGCGATCGTCCGCCGGACCGGGAAGGTATTCGTGCTCACGCACAATTACACCGGCAACGCGATGGTGAAGCAGGCGCGGGATTTCGTGCGCGCGGGCCGCCTGGGCACGATCCGCAAGGTCGTGGTGGAGTACTCCCAGGGCTGGCTCAGCACCCGCCTCGAGGCCACGGGGCAGAAACAGGCCGCCTGGCGGACGGATCCGCGCCGCAGCGGCGCGGCCGGGTGCCTGGGCGACATCGGCACCCATGCGGAAAACCTGGCGCGCTACGTCACCGGCCTGCGCATCGCGGAACTGAGCGCCGACCTGACCACGTTCGTGCCCGGGCGCCGCCTCGACGACGACGGCAACATCCTCCTGCACTACGCCGGCGGCGCCAAGGGCGTCCTGCACTGCTCGCAGATCTGCGTCGGCGAGGAGAACAACCTGAATATCCGCGTCTACGGTACGAAGGCCGCCCTGGAGTGGTACCAGGAGCAGCCGAACGAGTTGGTCCTGAAATTTCCCGACGCGCCCGCCCAGGTTTGGCGCCGGGGCAACAGCTACGTCGGCCGGACCGCGGCCCATTTCACCCGGATTCCGTTCGGTCACCCCGAAGGGTACCTCGAGGCGTTCGCCAACATCTACCAGGAGGCCTTTCGCGCCATCAGCGCCGAGGTGGAGGGGCGGCGCCCGCCCGCGGGCCTGGACTATCCGACGATCGACGACGGCGTGGAGGGCCTGGCCTTCATCGAGACCGCCGTGCGCTCGTCGCAACTCGGGGCCCGGTGGCTGAAATTCCCCCGCCGGTGACGCCGGACCGCACCGCTCCGGTCCGCTTCGGCGTCGTGGGGCTGGGAAACATCGGCGCGCTGCACTGCCGTCTCCTGGCGTCGGGCGCGATCAAGCGGGCGCGACTCGCCGCGGTGTGCGACGCCGACCGGGCCCGCCTCGCACCCCATGCGGACCCGGTGCGCACCTTCGACCGGCTGGAGGACATGCTGTCCGAACGGACCATCAACGCCCTGTTGATCGCCCTCCCCCACCCGGCCCACGTGCCCGCGGCCCTCGCCGGCCTGCGCGCGGGCTGTCACGTCCTGGTGGAGAAGCCGCTGTCGACCCACGTGGCCGCCTGCGCGCCGCTGCTCGCGGCCGGCCGCGACCCGCGCCTCGTTCTGGGCGTGGTCTACAATATGCGCACGAACCCGGCGTTTCAGGCCATCCGCAGCATGATTCGCTCGGGCGAACTGGGGCGCATGCTGCGCGTGCAATGGACGGTGACCGACGGCTTCCGCCCCGACGCCTACTATGCCTCCGCCCCGTGGCGGGGCACGTGGGCGGGGGAAGGCGGCGGCGTTCTCATCAACCAGAGTTCTCATTGCCTGGACATGCTCGGCTGGCTGTTCGGCCGGCCCCGCCGCGTGCGGGCCTTCTGCGCCTTCGGCCGGCACCATGCGATCGAGGTCGAAGACGACGTGACCGCATATTGCGAATTCGACGGCGGCGCGACCGGGACGTTCATCACCTCCAACGGCGAGGCTCCCGGCACCAACCGCCTCGAGATCGCCGCGGAAGGCGGACGATTGCTGTATGAAGACCACCATCTGCAGTTCCTGCGCAACGCGACCTCCACCACCGAGTTCGCGCGCACCTCGGTCAAGGGCTTTGCCACGCCGGCCGCGGTCGAGGTCCCGCTCGCGGTGACCGGCCCGGATCCGCAGCACGCCGGCATCCTGCAGAACTTCACCGATGCGATCCTCGACGGCGTCCCGGTGCTCGCCCCCGTCGAGGAGGCGATCGGCGCGGTCGAGCTGGCCAACGCCATGCTCCTCTCAACCTGGCTCGACCGCACGGTGGATCTGCCCCTCGACCCCCAATTCTACGCGGCACAACTCCAAGCCCGAATCGACCGGAACGCGGCTCACGCCCCGCGGTGACGCGCCCCGACCGCCTCCCGCCAAAAAAGCCCGCGCGAACCCGCCCCACCCGGATCATGTCATCCACCGAATCCCCCGACGCGCGGGCGCCGCTCGCATCGACCGCCGTGCTCGAGGGAGCGCGGATTCGCGTCGAGGCCCGCGTCGAAGCCGGCCAACTGCGCGAGCGCTACCTGGCCCGCCGGGACGGGAAGTGGGTGCCCGTGGCGGACTCCTCCGCAGATCGCAGCGTCGGCCCGTGCGCAGTGGCCGGCGCCGGCGGGCAACTGCTCCGCGGCACGGTGGGCCGCGTGTCGGTAGCCGGAGGAACGTTGACCGAGGAGCTTCTCGTCGACGGCCTCGCGATCACGCGCACCGTGCGATGCCTCGACGACGGACCCTGGCTCCACGTGGTCACCCGGATGGTGCCCGGCCGGGAGGTGAGCATCGCCTCCTTCGGCGACCAATTCCGGTTTCTGGCGCCGGCCGATTGGACGTTTTCGCCCTCGGTGGGCGGATTCAATCCGGATGCCCAGTACAAGGCCCCCCTTGTGCTCGTCCAGTCAGGGCGGTCCGCCGTGGGCATCGTCCCCGATCTGGCCAGGTTGGAGCGGGACGTCCTGGCGCGCTGCCCCCACACGCTCGACCTCGACGTGCCCGCCGGGCCCCTCCTCACGGTCGGGTTCGTCCCCGCGCGTCTGGCCTCGCATTCGGTCTACGCGCCTGCGACCGGATGCACCTGGGCTTTGCCGACCCAACTCGTCAACGCCTACTATCTGCTGGTCACGGCCGACGCCGATCCCGGCTCGGCGTTCCGCGAGGCGGTGCGCGCCCACTGGGCGTGGTTCGGGCGCCGCGAACAGGCCGGCGCCGCGCCCCAACAGGCGGCCACGGATGCCCGCTATCGGGGCGCGGCGCTGTGGGACGACTGGCGCCGGGTGGTCTGGGGCGAAGAGACCGCCCGATTGTGGCTCGACGTACCCCTGCCCGACGGCACCACCGGCGGGGCCGTGCGCACGGACCGCTGGGGCCCGGGTCCGGCCGCCTATCTGACATCCTGGTTCAATGCGATGCGGACGGCATTCGGGATGGCCCTCCATTCCCGGCGCGAGGGCAATGACGCCTTGCTGCAACTCGCCGGCCGGACCGTCGCCCTCGCCCTGCAGGCGCCCGGGCGCGAAGGCGCGTTCAAGACCATCGCGGCCCCCGGCCGCGAGGGCGCCAACCCGCTTTGGGCCGCGGGCGACGGCTGCGGCGCCGGCACCGAGGAGGGTTTCCTCGGTTACGACATGAGCTGGACGGCGTATTGGCTGCTGCGCTGGCGGGCCGCCGGCTTGCCGGGCTCTGCGGCCATCGTGCCGCGGTGCGAGGCGCTCGCAGAGTTCCTGGTGGCGAGGCAGATGCCGGATGGCATGCTGCCGACCCAGTTCAACGAGGACGGTTCCGTGCGGCTCGACCGGGCCGTGGCGACAAAGGCGGAAACCGGCCCCGTGGTTCTCTTCCTGCTAGAGCTCTACGCGCAGGACTCGAATCCCGCCTGGCTCGCGGCGGCCCGGCGTGGTTTCGCCTTTCTCGAGGAAGCGGTGGTCCCGCAGCGCCAGTGGTACGATTATGAGACCTTCTGGAGCTGCAGCCCGCGCGAACCGGTTTTCGACGCGCGGACCGCGCAGTGGCCGGCGAACAACCTCGCGCTCGGGCAAACCGTGGCCGCCTACCTGGCCATGGGCCGCGTGACCGGCGAACGCTCGTGGCTGGACCGGGGCCGCCACCTCCTGGATTACCTCCTGCTCTACCAGCAATGCTGGACCCACCCGGGTCTTGACCCGGAGGTCGCCCCACCGCTCCTGCTCGGCGGATTCACCACGCAGAACTCCGACGCCGAGTGGTCCGATGCGCGGCAGAGTTTCTTTGGCAACCTCCTGCTGGACTACTACCGCGCGACGGCGGAAATCGAATACCTCGAACGGGGCGTGGCGGCGCTGCGCGCGCAGTTTCCGGTGTCCCCGGCCGAGAACTGGGCCCACACCGGCTACGGCGGCAAGGGCGCGGTCACCAGCTTCCACTGGGGCACCGGCAGCGGCATGGCCGGAATCGAGATCGAGGAGGAGTATCTCCGCGACGCGATCGTGGATGTGGCCGCGGCGCGCGGCGTCGGCGTCAACGGACTGGACCTGACCGAGTGTGCCGTTGAGGAAGACCAGATTCGATTCCGCCTCTGCAGCCCGTTCCGCTGGCGCCGTCGACCCGTCGTCGTTTTCCGCCAGGCCACCCCCGAGCGAGTGTACCAGTTGACCGTCAACGGGGAGATCATCGGAAGCTGGAACGGCCGTGCCTTGGCCGCCGGCATTCCGCTGAACCGCAACCTTCCACCGACCACCTCCCCAACTCTCGGTGCAGATCGAATCTGACCGACCGCCCTGGTTGAAATCACACCCTGCCGTCCGGATTCAGCCGAGCGCCTGGAGGACCGCCGCGGTCGGGCGCACGCGGCCCAGGCGCGGGAAGATGCGCGTCACGGTGTGCTCGTGCTCGGCCGCCGAGCGGGCCGCTCCCGGGTGCTCACGCAAGACTTGGGGCCCGGATCAGAAGCGCCTCTTCATCTGAGCTGCGGCCCGGCGCCTAAAGGCGGGACGGTTCGCGGCCAGCTGAAGAAGCACGAGCTCAGGGGGCCCGGAATGCGGGTTTCGAGTTAGCTGGATTGACCCAAGACTCTGCGTTGGCCGCGGGCTGCCCCACTGTTCCCCGGCCCGCCCCCGCCGGGTAAGGCCCCAACGTCACCCGCTTACCCCAAGGAGGACCCCATGCCGAACATATCCATCGAGGGACCGAGAATTGCCGACGTCGCCAGGAAACGGGAGTTGGTCAGGACCGTCACTGACGCCGCTGTCAAGGCCTTCGGCCTGCCCCGGCAGACCATCGTGATCCTGCTCAAGGAGAACCCGCCGGAGAACGGGGCCATCGGCGGCGAACTCCTGGCGGACCGGCCGCCAGATGGTCACCGTGGGGTTTGACCACGGATCGTGGATTCTCCCGAAGACCCCCAGGAGTGTGCACGAGGCTGACCTACGAATGTCGCCTTGGACCTCCGACGCCATCCACCGATCGACGAACTCCCGTTGAAGCGTTGTGATCGCGACGACAGCCCCATGGGGAGGGCTCCCGCCTTGGCAGCACCGACTTTGCCTCAAGTGCTCGTCCCGGAGAATAGCTGCGGTGGAATAGCAACGATGTCGTGTTTCCTTCCGAGGAGGATCTCTCCAGCCGCACGTCCGATCCTCTCGAAATCGATCTTTAGGCTGGAAATCCGCTGGTCGACGACAAGGTCAGTTCCCATAGCCGAGAGGAGCCCGACCCGCGTCGGACAATCAATGTCGGCAGCTGCGAAGATCTTCCTGAGAATCAGACTGATGTTGTCTTCAAAACAGAATATTCCCGCACGCACCTTGGAGCTTCTTACGCGGTCGAGAAGGCGTTCACGGTCGTCGGGCGATGCAACCATGCAGATATTCTTCTCCTTGATAGGTTTGCCCAGACGGGCGGCAGACTTGATTGCAGCCTGCATCATCAGCTCGACCGACACGGATTCGACGAATGGAATCGCGAGCCAGATCTCATCGAAACCGCGGGCGTAAAGATGACCGACCGCCAAAAGAGCCCCGGATTCAAAATCAACGCTGACACTCGAGAGGTTCGGCAACGTCGTGGGCCGACACACGATAACGGCGTTTGCCAGCTGTTCCGGGAATTCCTTCAAGACGTCATCGAGCCATACTTCATCCAGCAAGATTCCCCGGAACCCGTTACTGTTATCCCGAAAAAACTCGGCTAACGACTCTCGTTGTGCCTCGACGCCGGCATGCACAGGCGGGTGCGCAATGTCGGCATGGCGCACGAGCGATTGATTGTGCACAAACAGCATCATCGCTCGATCATCGCCAAACGTTTGGCTAAACCCGCTCATAACGCCCTGATAGACTCGACTCCAATGCTGCAGCTTTCGGAGCAGGCAAGCGTACGGTTTCCGGCGCTCGAACAGCTGGCGGCTCTCGTTCAAGAAATACCGCCCATTCTCCTGGCGCCAGATCACGCCCTCTCCATAGAGGCGGTTGAGCAGGCGGCACACCGTGGCGTTGGAAATCGCGTACCGACTGCCGATTTCGCGTGTCGTTGGAAGCGGCTTGTGCACGTCCCACGCCCGGGTTGACGCCAAACGACGTATCGTCTTCTCCAAGTCGGGAGCTCCATTGCCCAGCGCCAACGCGTCACGGCTCGCCTGTATCCTCATGGATTGCTTTGTCTTTGAGTCCTGTTTTGGTTTCGGCAACGGCATCGATTTGTTACATGAGATCATAACCCGCCTCGTTTGAAAATCCAAGAATGGTGGCTCGATTCGCTCCGTTACGCTCGGACTGGAAGGCGGAGCTTCTTCAATTTCCCACAATATCACTGATGAATTGCTCGATCAGGCCGGTAAGCCATCTGACGCGAGGCAGACTGTGGGTGCGCTATACGCCATTCATCGGGCGCTCGCAGCAGCGCGGGATTGCAGGCAGACAGTGGCCGGGGCCAGTGATCGCAGATCGCCCGCGGCGCGCCCCGTATCTCGCACTGGAATTTGACCGTCATTCGCGCATGGTCTTGCTCGATCAGTCCGTGTCGGGGTCAGGGCCCTGGCCCCTCGACATTCTTTTTGTCCAGTCGACCTGCACCTCAAGCCCGCCGATCTTGCTGGACGGCTCGGCCTCGCGAGCGGCAGCGGCCGAGTCATGATCGGTCCGCCTTCCAAACAGCCCGTGCAACTGCTTCGCGACTTCTCTCTTCCACGTAATCACTTGGACAGCGAGCGAACCGGGTAGGAAGTTCGCACAAGTGGAACTTCAAGGGCTAGGTTCGGCAAAACCCTGCGGGAACCGCAGGACGACGGGAGCTCAAACTGCATTCAAACGCAGCTCGGTGAAGATAGAGCGGATCGTTTCGCAGTTTGCTCCAGCGCGTGGCTGCCCCCGACGTGAGCGTCTCAACTAGTGCTGCGCGCAGTGGCGTAAACACTGACGCCCCCTCACCGCTCTGGTCATCCCAACGCTGCAGCGCCTCGATTCGTTTGTTTGCTGACGGGTGCGCCGCCTCGATTGCTAGCCGTGCCAAGTAGGCGGCGGAAATCGAACCGGCGTAAGGCTCGTGCCGCATACTCATACCTAGCAGAAGTGCAGCTTCCACCGAACGTCCTCTCTCTTGGGCCAGGCGCCAACGGTAGTAGATCATATCCTGCCCCCATCCTGCTTCGTCACGCCCCACCCCGAACTGTGACGCGCTTTGTCCGCCGAGAAAAAACAGACGGGATGCATTCTCGTCGTTGCCATCGCACCATAGCGTCATCGCCTCCGCCACGTAGCTTTCCCGGTAAATGAGCCATGGAGTTATCGAGCCCTCAGCAATGGCCAGCAAGGGTGCCTGCAACAGCATTCGTACTCGATCCCACTCACAACGCGCGAGCGCACCGACCGCTTGCGCCACGCGAACATCGTCGCGTGCCATTAGAGGCCTCGGGGCGCGATGCCATAGTTGGGCCCGTTCTTCGTGGCGCTGTTGATGAGCCAGAGCGCTATCAAGGGCCAACCAGATCTCCGCGCGATCCGGCAAACGCGCGATCGCGCGCTCCAGCCAATGCCAATCAGCGGAATATAGCCCAAGCAAGTAGGCCGCCCATCCCGCCGTCGGATCGTCCGCGTCAGCCAACAACTGCAGGCGCCCGAGGCAGCCGTCGATCTGACCCGCATCCATCATTGCCGCGGCGAGCGCGAGTTGTCCTGGTCTGCTCAGCTCATTTTTGGCCACTAGCTCCTCGAGCTTGCGGCGCCACGCAGCGCCCGCCACCCATCCCTGTTCAACCGTGCGGGTGACTTCCGCTGAAGTCACTCGTCGCGGGTCAAGGGTGACTCGCTTCGACAGATTCACTCGTGGTGATGCCGCCGTAAGCGGCGCACCTTCTGCGGCCAGCCAGGCTTCGGTCGAGTTCCGCATCAGGAATTCCGCCCTCATTCTTTCCGCCGCCAATTGCTCGAAACGGTCGAATAGCACGTGGTAATCGCCTTGGCTGGCATCCTCGGTTGGCTCCCAGTCAATCGCGCCCAAACTTTCGGTCCATGCCCGCCGCTCGCCGGGTTGAAGCTGTCCACATCCGACCTGCAAGGGATAAAGGCCGCTCTGTAACTCGATATACGAGGTCGATGCCGGCTCAAGAAGTCGGTCGGACCAGATCGTGTGGTCGCGATTCGCGCCGATGCTCCAGAGCTTCCGACCGCGGCAAATCGAGTGATCGGCTTGATGGACAAAGGCGAATCCCGCTACGCCATCAGCATATCCAACAAAGTCACTGCGATTCTCATAGAGGTAACCGGAGATGATTTCGTGGTGATTTGGCCAGCGCGACCAGTCTTGGCCGTGCAATGTCGGCCAAAAGTCGTGTTGGTAACCCACCCGAAACATGCCGTGGTGAAGCATAGGGCCCGGGCAGCACATGATGCGGGTCTGCCGGTGCGTCGGAACAGCGATATTGGTCCACCAATATCCCGGCTGTGGTTCAGCACTATGATTGGTCAGTTCAATCCGGAAGAACACCTGCGCCACCCCCAGCGCGATGATTACGCGCCAAGAACACTCGAACAATTCGTCGAATGCCTCCAACTCCACTGCCGGCATACCGTCGTGTAATCGCGCCTGTCGAGACTCAACCGCCGATAAACCGTGGATGTTATGTCCATAGCGGAACCCATTGAATTCCACTCCCCCGATGAACCAAGCTCCGGCAAGGCCCACAACCGCTTGGTTCAACGCTGCGGGTTGGAACAGTAAGTCACGCTGGCGATGGCGATCATAGACTTGCAACACACGGCCGCCGAGATTGGGGCATATCGCCACACGCCAGGAGGCATTCTCCAGTTCGACAATGTCCAATTCGGTATAAGCCAATTCTCCAGAGCTCTGAAGAAATTGCGGGTATGGAAAGGCCGTAGAACAAATATTCTCTCCCACGCGGTCCCGCAGGGTGGGCGGCACACCCGCAAGACTGGCGTTTGTCATTAGCGCCGAATGCAATGGGCGTGGCAAACTCGCGCGAAGATCGCACGCGAAGGGCAGCATCATCAACCGTTCACGTCGATGTTGGATCCGGGTTAAGTCGACAGGAGCTGGGGTAGGAGGGTTCACCAAAAGCAAGGTTTGCCGCAGGCAGCCGGTAGCGAGAGCAAATATCACCTTTAGCTATCCGGAATGCATTGCACGCGCACCGCCGGGCGTCGGCTCAGTTTGGGGAAACTTTCACAAGACCTTCGTCAGGCGCGCCATCACATCCTCCTTGAACCGATCAACAAGGCTTGCCGTGTAAGCGACAAGAGACAGCCCCGGATCGACAACCATGGGCGTGAGGTCGATCGCCCAGGTTATGCCACTGCATTTGTCAGTCGCATGGGACAAATGGTAGGTTGCATGCGCTTGCCTTCGACCGATCGTCGCCAAGTCGTAGCGCTTGCCGCCGCTGATCTGTGAATCGAATATGCCAATCAGCGACGATGCGACGTTTGGAAATGCACTCACATCGAGAACCTGTTTGTCCGTGTCCAGCAACCAGTCGAGATCTCGCCAGACTTCGCAGCCGTAAACACGCTTCGGTCGTTTTGCCGCGGGCAATGCGCGAAGCGCCTTGAGGCCGTGTGCCATTACTGCAACGTGCGTGTCGTGTTTGTCCGCGGGTTGATGGAGATAGACTACTTCGGCCCCGGCGCCCGCAAGAACCTTCGTCAGATCGGATTGTACCGCCGCATTATCTGGGTCCCTGACTGATGCGCTCGGGTGCCCGAGTTGAATCTGGATCGAGTAATCACCCACGTAAGCGGCTTTGCGCTGCTCGCGGCGGCGCACAACCTGCATCTCGGCGTCGCCATAACTGCCGTAGAGCCCGGTGCGAGGGCTGCCCGCGCCATTGGTGACTACCACTCCCGAGAACCACTTGTCGGTGCGACCGAAGCACTCGGAAATTCCGTGGTAAGCCATGATCTCGATGTCATCCTGGTGCGCCGCGATGCAAAGGTGGGTCGTGCGCGCCAAGGCGGCGGAAGCCGAGAGATTGGAGTCCGGGACAAAGACGTCCGCATCTGGTTGGGATAATTTCATAAAGGAAGAGTCAGCGGGTTGACGACAGCCTCGGCAGGCTGGCCGCGGCGACGGCCTGGCCGAGCCGCTTGAATTTTTCGTCCGGCGTGTGCAGGGCGATCTCGCCGGCGGTGGCAGGGCATTCGGCACGCAACACAGCGGTCGCCCGGTCGCGGAGGATGCCCCCGCCTTCGCCGGAGGTCACGCGGCCCAAGACAAGCACGTGCCGGATCGCATAGAAGTCGGCATAGTGGGCGATCGCGTAGCCCAAAAACGTGCCGATCGTCTCGTAGATGGCGCGGGCCCGACGATCCCCACCCTGCAGCGCCTGCTGTACGGCCACGAGTCGCTCGGGCAATGGCAGGCTCGGAGGGAATTCAAAGCCGGCCCGGGCTGCGAGCCGCCCCACGGCCTGCTGCGATAGATACTGCACACCACACCCGACGTCTCCCGACCACTCGTCACGTGGTGCATCGGGCCGGTAGTCGATCGGCGCAAATGCGAGCTCATTGAGCCAGGGAGTGATGCTGCCCTCCGGCGTCACGTAGCCGCCGGCCTGGCTTGTCCCCATCGAGATGCCGAGCACAGCGTTGTCATTCAACGCCATCGAGCCTGCGAGGGCCGTGACCTCGCCGTCGTTGACGACCACGAAGGGCACGCCGCCCCACCGGGCCTGCAGGGTGAAGAACATCCGGCGGATCTTTCGCTCAAAGAGGTCCGGCGGCACACCGCGGAAGAGGGAGGCGACGCGGACTTCGTTGCCTACGTACACACCGGCCGCACTGCCACCAATCGCGTCGACCCGCGGCAGATGCGCCGCTGCGCGGGCCAGCGAATCATGGACTCCATCAAGATGATAAGCCGGATCCTTCTCGAAATATGGACTCCACGCGACCTCCTCGGAAAACACCACGCGTCCGTCGATCAGCGCCGCCGCCTTGCGGTCGCTCCCGCCGAGGTCAAAGCCGATGCGGCATCCGTCCAGCTGACATCCGAGCGACAGCTGGCCGTCGGACACCGCCGGCAGTCGCGCAAACTCGGCAGCTTCGACCGAGAACACCCGCCCATAGATGCGCTCGCCCAGCAGCTCCGCGTCAAACGCCCGCGCCCCCGCCGGGCCATAGGCCTGCGCGAGCTGCGGCACGATCTCGCCCGCGCCCGCCATCAACACACGGCAGCCGCCTTTTTGCCAGAGGAGGAACTTTAGCAGTCGTTCCACGTAGGTGCGGGTCAGGGCGGCGGCCGGGTGTCCGGCCGAAAGCACGCGCCCCTCGAATCGGGACACCCCGCCGTCGCCGCGGATCAACGCCACAACGAAAGGCCGCGCGCCGAAGTCATGGGCAACGAGGTCGCGGTACGCGCGATTCCACAGGACGGCCGGCAGGAACTCCGGATCCAGGGCTGGGATAATCTTCAGTCTAATCAATGGTCGGGGTGGTCCAAATAGTGCTCACTCCTTGCAGGCTGACGGCCGCCAGGAACCAAATCCGGCGGCCGGTCGCCCCCCAAGCCTTCGGGCCGTTCCCCGGCCCGGCCGCTCCGGTCCCAGAGGCGGCTGATCACCACCAGCAACACCGCCCCGCTGACCACGAACACGCCGGTGAGCAGCAGGGCCGCGGGAGTGCGGCCATAGAGGAAATCGCCAATGGCGAAGAGCGACGACCAGATCGTCGCGCAACCGGCGATCCAGCCCAGGGTCGCCCGGCCCATGTGATCCCCGTGGAGCGCCACCTCGGCTTCGGTTACCTCTGCCTCCCGGCGGATTTTCGCCCATCCCGGCCCGGCAGGGTGCACCTTCCGATAGAATGCGATCAGGCGATCGCGGCTGGTGGGCGCTCCCAAAAACGCGGTCACCAGCCAACAGATCGTGGTGCATGCGACCGAATACAACACGGTGTGCGCGAATGGCAGGACATGGCCGGTCCGCTTCAACAGCAGAAATGTCACCGAGATCGCGAACGAGCTGATCATCGCCACGATTTCGCACCACGCGTTGATGCGCCACCAGAACCAGCGCAGCAGATAGAGCAAGCCCGTGCCGGCCCCAATCGAGATCAGCGCCTCGAAGCCGTCCTGCGCCGAGGTCAGCATCCGGCTCAGCAGCGCAGCCACGAGATAGAGGCCGCCGGTGCAGATGCGGCCTGCGGTTACGTAGTGGCGCTCGGGCGCCTGCTTGACGAGGAACCGCCGATAGAAGTCGTGGACGAGGTAGGAGGACCCCCAGTTGAGGTGGGTGAGGATGGTCGAGGAATTGGCCGCGATCAGCCCGCCCACCATAAGACCCGCGAAGCCAACCGGCAGGAACTTAAGCATGGCCGGGAACGCACTGTCGTGGCCGATCAGGGTCGGGTCGGCCCCTGGAAACGCCGCCTGAATGTCCTGCAGCCGCGGGAAGATGATCACCGAGCAGAGAGCGGTGATGATCCACGGCCACGGGCGCACTACGTAGTGTGCGACGTTGAAGAACAGCGTCGCCCCGAGCGCGTCCTTCTCGGACTTCGAGGCGAGCATGCGTTGCGCGATGTAGCTGCCACCGCCCGGCTCGGCCCCCGGATACCAATTGGCCCACCAGCCAATCGCGAGCGGCACGATGAAGATCATCAACACCAGCTCGCCGGTGGAGAAATTCGGCAGCAGGTCGAGCATCGGCTGGCCGCGGCCGTCGATCGCCGACAGTACCGGCTGCGCGCCGGGGTGAAAGATGACTTGCCGGGTGCCAAGCAGGGCGACCAGCTGGTGCAGCCCCGCCAGCGCGCCGTCTCCAACCCCGGTGTGCCGCGCCACCTCCTTGAGGCCGAAATACGCCGCCGCGACGACCGCCGTCATCTTGATGAAGAACTGCACCATGTCGATGACGAGCACACCCCACAAACCCGAGTGCGCCGCGAAGATAACGTTGAGCACGCCGCAGACCAAAATGGTCTGCCACGGTGAGAGGCCGAAGAGGATGTTGGCGATCTTGCACGCCGCGAGCGTGACCATGCCCATGATGAAGCAGTTAAAGAACAGGCCGAGGTACACCGCGCGGAAGCCGCGGACCACCGAGGCCGCCCGGCCGGAATAGCGCAGCTCGTAGTACTCCAAGTCGGTCATCACCCCGGAGCGCCGCCAGAGGCGGGCGAAGAAGAACACCGTGGACACGCCGGTGAGAACGAACGCCCACCACTGCCAATTGCCCGCCACGCCGTACTGGCGCACCTGCTGGGTAACCCAGTTCGGGGTATCGCTGCTGAAGGTCGTCGCGACCATCGATAATCCCGCCAGCCACCACGGAACGGAGCGGCCGGAGGCGAAGAACTCGGAGGTATTTCGTCCCGCGCGCCGGCCGAAGAACAGCGCAGGGACAAAACAGATGAACAGCGAGCAAACGACGATGACCCAGTCGATGGCGACGAGCTTCATGGCCTTTCGCGATCGGTGGGTTTACAGGGCGAGGCGCAGGAATGCCTCGAGCGCCTCGTATTCGGCCAGACCCAGACGGTCGTAAATGCGGGCGGTCTCCCGGTTGCAGTTTTCGGCCTGCTGCCAAGGCTCGCGCAGGTCCGATTCGATCGGACTCTGGCTGCTTTGGCTGCGGTGGTGGAAGATTGCCTGGATCTTCGTCGCCAGCTCACGCGGGCTTAACGGAACGGCCATTTCGATTTCGGACGTCTCCCAGAGCTTGTCCGGACTGTGATAGAGCCAGACGCGGCAGTCGCCGGTCCACGGTTCTGTACGGACCAAGGCAAAGGCGCGCCGAACGATCTCGAAACAGACCGCCGCCACGGAACTGGGATCGTCCCTCTGACCGGTGGCAAACACCTGGTGCGGCTTTATCTGCTGCAACAGGTCGGCCACCAGAGCGGCATCGGTGTCGGCCATTTGGAACTGGCGGTACCGTCCGCTCTCGTAGAACGGCAGGTCGAGGAAGCGGGCGTGCCCGGCGTCAATTCCGCAGACCTTGAGCGCGGCGCGGGCCTCGGCGCGGCGGACGAAGCCCTTGAGGCGGCGGAGTTCAGGCGGATCTACCTCGAACGCGGACTTCGCCGCCAGTTGCTGGCGGGCCTGCTGTAGCAGGCCGCCTTCGGGGTTGCCGTTCGCCCGGTCGGCATTCGTCAGCTCGCCGACGAATTCCGTCGCCATGGCAACGTCGTCGTCGGGCACGGCAAGGTTGCCGGAGGTCTGGTACACCACCCACACCTCGTGGTCCTGTTCCACCAGTCGCCGTAGCGTGCCTCCCATCCCCAGCACATCGTCGGAAGGCTCAGGGCTGAAGACCACGACCCGCTTCGGGAACGGTCGCGCGCGTTCCGGGCGATGGGTGTCGTCCGCCTCGGGCTTGCCGCCTGGCCAGCCGGTTATCGTGTGCTGGAGCTCGTTGAAGATCCGGATGTTAAGCCCGTAGGCCGGACCGTGCTCGGTGAGCAGATCGGCCATGCCGTGCTCGCTGTAATGCTCGTCCAGCAGCTTGAGCACCGGCTTGTCCACGGTGCGCGCCAACCACACGACCGCTCGGCGCGCCAAAGCCGGAGACCATGACACCGTGCCGGCGAGCCAGGGGTGTTTCGCGCGCGTGAGCTCAGCGGCCGCCGCCTCGTCGACGAGAAAGCGCGCATCGGGATGGCCCTGCAGGAAACTGGCGGGCAGCGCGTCGCTCGCGGGTCGTTCGACGGCGTCCGCCACCACGCGGGCCTTGGCCTGGCCCCAGGCGAGGAGGACGATCCGTCGCGCCTCCCAAATGGTGCCCACGCCCATCGTGAGGGCATGCCGCGGCACGTTGGCCTCACCGAGAAAATCGCGGGCCGCATCGCGGCGGGTGAGCCGGTCAAGGGTGACCAGCCTCGTGCGGGACTCGCGGGCCGAGCCCGGTTCGTTGAAGCCGACGTGGCCGGTGCGGCCGATGCCGAGAACCTGCAAGTCGAGCCCGCCGGCATCGCGGATTTGCTGCTCGTAGTGCTGGCACCAGGCGAAGACCTCCGGGCGCGGTACCAGGCCGTCGGGCACGTGGACGTGATTCGCGGGGATGTCGATATGGGCGAAGAGCTGTTCGTGCATGAAGCGCCAGTAGCTCTCCGGATGCGAGCGCGGCAGGCCGTAGTACTCGTCGAGATTAAAGGTGATGACGTTCCGGAAACTGAGCCCAGCTTCGCGGTGCAGCCGGATGAGCTGGCGGTAGAGGCGCACGGGCGTGGAGCCCGTGGCGAGGCCGAGCACAGTCGGCCGGTGCGCGCCGTCGTTGCCACGGATCAACCCGGCGATTTCGTCGGCGAGCAGGCGCGCAGCCTCATCCGCCGTCGCAAAGATCTCCGTCCGGATGCGCTCGCGCTGTCGGCTTTCCAGGTTTGGAGTGTCCATGGTGACGGGGAGTCAAGGGCGCAGGGACGCGATCATCGCGGCCAGCCCGGATTCGAGGGAGCCTGAGGGCAGGAAGCCCGCAGCGCGCAGCTTGTCCACAGCCGCCCGCGAATGGCGCACGTCGCCCGGCCGCTCCGGCGCGTGCTGGATGACTGAGCGCGACCCGGTGAGCGCGATGATCCGCCGCGCTAAATCGAGCACGGTGACGGCGCTGCCATAGCCGGCATTGAAGACACCCGTGAGCCCCGGTGTCTCGGCGACGAAGCGACACGCCGCCGCGATGTCCTGCACGGCGATGAAATCGCGCGTCTGCCGGCCGTCACCAAATATCGTCAGCGGCTCGCTGGCCAGCGCCTGGCGGAGGAAAATCGGCACGGCGGCGGCGTACGGGCTCTCCGGATCCTGACGCGAGCCGAAGACGTTGAAGAAGCGCAGGGCGACAGTTTCGAGCCGGCCGGCCTCGGTGAACTGGCGACAGTAGCACTCTCCGTCGAATTTCGTCACCGCGTAGGGGCTGCGGGGCTCCGGCACCATATCCTCGGTCTTCGGCACGGTCGGATTGTCGCCATAAACCGCCGCCGAACTGGCGAAGCAGAGTTTCCTGACGCCGGCGTCCGCGGCAGCTTGGAGCACGTTGAGCAGGCCAAGCACGTTGATCTCGACGCAGGCGCGTGGCTCGCGCACGGACTCCGGCACGCTTACCAGCGCCGCAAGGTGAAACACCTGGTCGATGCCGCGCATGGCCTGGCACACCGTGTCGCGGTCCAGAATCGAGCCCTCGATGAACTCAACCTCCAGACCGTTCAAGTTCCGCCGCCGGCCCGTCCGCAGGTTATCGAGCACGCGCACAGCGGCCCGCCCCTGCAATTGCGCGGCGAGGTGACTGCCGATGAACCCTGCCCCTCCGGTGATAAGGGCTTTCACGGCGGGGCGTTCCGGGCGAAGCGTTCGACCACCGCCTGCATCGCCGGCTCCTGTTGTTCGATGCTCCGCACGAGGGCGAACTGGTTGCGCGCCCGGTCCAGGTTGTGGCCCGGCCGCTTGGTTTTGAAGTAGACGTCGCCCTCCAGGTAATCCGTGAGAAACCGGAGTCCGATTTCAAAGGTAATCAGCTTCCCCGAAAAGGCGAGGTGGGCGCGCTCGGCGGCGTTGAGGAAGCGGCCGGCCGAAGCGAGGTAGCCGGCCACGAGCGCCTCGTAGATCGGCATCCGCATCGCCACTCGGCCGAGGTCGCGATCGTCCTCGGCGGCGACGCTGGTGGCGGAGCGCACCATGTCTCCAAAGTCATAGAGGGCGAGACCCGGCATCACGGTGTCAAGATCGATGACACAGATTCCCTCCTGAGTGGCGTCGTCCAGCATCACGTTGTTGAGCTTGGTGTCGTTGTGGGTGACGCGCTCCGGAATCTCGCCGCACTCCTGCAGGTCGAGCAGGACATCCACCAGGCCCTCGCGGGCAAACGCAAACTCCAACTCGGACGCCGCGGCGGGCCGGCGCCCGCGCCGATCGGCCGCGACTGCGGCGCGCAGGGCTTCAAAACGCTGCCGCGTATGGTGAAAAAACGGGATTGTCTCGTGCAGGCGGTTGCCCGGCAGGTCAACCAGCATCTGCTGGAACGCCCCGAACGCGCGGGCCGCCTCGTAAGCCTGCTTTGGGTTCTCGATCACGTCGTAGGTGCGCGCTTTCTCGATGAAAAGATAACAACGCCAATAAGAGCCATGCGGATCTTGATGAAACGGCCGGCCGTCACGCGCAGGAACGAGGGTGAGGACGCGCCGTGACACGTCCGCCCCGCTGGCGGCGTGAGCTTTCGTCGCAGCGTGGGCGGTCACGCGCTGGATGTTGTCCATCAACGCCGGCACGTCCTTGAATATGCGGTGGTTGATTCTCTGGAAGATGTAACGTGTCAGCGTGCCGGCTCGGTCAAAAATGACCGCAAACGTGTCGTTGATGTGACCGCTTCCATAAGGTCCGCCGCCTTGGAAGCGGCCCAGCGATGGGAACCCCTGTGCAATCGCGCCGAGGTCCACGCGGTGGGCAATTGGTCCAGAGGTACTCATCGAACACCCGCGAGCCCGGCTGTCTTCGTCAATGCCGCCGGATCTCCGCCGGCGCGCTCCCGTTCCGCGAGCGCCGCCATCACGCGTGGCCGGTCTTCGCGGTAGGTGATTCCCAGCCACATCGCGTTCGTGGGCAAGAGCCGCACCCGGGCCTCGCCAGCCGCAATCATGTCAGACACCGCAGCCGGAAGATAGAATTCCGCCTTGGGATCGGCACTGTGTTTCCGCAGGAAGTCCTCCAACCGACGGCCCAGCGCCGGGAAGAGTGCTGGTGTAAAACCCCAGCAATTCATTGAGACGATCTCCTGGCCCGAAAAGGCCAGCCCCGGCCCAACGTCTTCGCTCCGGATGCCAGTATGCTCGGTCACGCTCTCAAGCGAACCATCGCTCCTGACGCCACAAAGACCACGCGAAACTGCACCGTTTTCCGAGAGGGTGTTGGTCAGCCGAAAACCGACGCTGGCAAACAACGGCTGGGCGGCGGCGCCATTCGCATTGGAACGAAAAAAAGACGCGAGTTGGGCGAACGAATCCTGGCCGTAGAAATCGTCGGCATTGATGACTGCGAACGGCCCATTGATGGCGGTTCGTGCACACCAAGTGGCATGGCCCGTCCCCCATGGCTTGGTCCGCCCCGCCGGGGGCGTGAATCCACCTGGGAGGGCATCAAGCGTTTGGAACGCGTAGTCGATCCGGACCACATCGGCATATTTCGCACCAATCCGGGCCCGAAATTTTGCCTCAAGATCCCGCCGAATCACGAACACCACGCGGTCAAAACCCGCCCGCACCGCATCCAAGACGGAGTAGTCGAGCATGGTCTCGCCCCGGGGGCCGACCTCATCGAGCTGCTTCAACCCGCTATAGCGGCTGCCAAGCCCAGCCGCTAGGACAACTAGGGTGCAAATCACGTCGCCAGCTAAACACTTGACGTTTGATGCTGCAACAAATATTTCTTGTTTCTCATGACTGAGTGGTGTGGCTCGTATTCTCCGGACCAGATGACGGGATCGTGCCCTCGTGAGGCAGAGGCCCAGACCATGAAGAGCAAACGTTTCGCGGCGGAGGAGGAGCGGACCCTCCGTTACGCCGAGGGGCGCGGCATCCGCGACATCCCTTTCCAGAGGTTTCCTGTGGCGCTCTTGCCACTGTCCCCTCCTAACGACGAGGACCTTATTTTCGGCATCATGGCCTCTTCCTATTCCCCCACCCGGAATCGATCCCTCCAGTAGTTGGGAGAACCGGGATCATGTCATGAGGACTATCCGTGATATACGTAACAGCATCCGCGAGCAAATCCGACGCGTGGCCGCCCCACGCCCCCGGCCCTGTAGGAAACGCATCCAATTCTGCGTCGGTCTGGCCGCCGGCATACTGCTCTTGGGAATCTTGGCATTAGTTGCGCTCCGCCACGGACGGGAGCAAGTCGTGTCCACCGACGTACTGGTTGTAGGGGGCGGCGTCAGCGGTCTGAGTACTGCCTGGGAAGCCGCCCACGGCGGCAGGAGTGTCATCGTGGCGGAGAGAAGTTCGGTGTTCGGCGGCAACGGTGTCGTTTCGACCGGGGGCCTTTGGATCGTCGGCACTCCGTTGCAGCGCAGCCACGGCATCCAGGACTCCTCCGCGCTTGCGGAGGACGACATGTTGAAATGGGGCGAGGACGCGGATCCTGCCTGGGTCCACATCTACGTGCGCGATTCGCGCCGGGAAATCTACGATTGGCTGACGGATTTAGGCGTCCGTTTCACGGCCCTCAATCAGGCCGGGGGAAATCATCTCCCACGCTTCCATCGAAATCCGCAAGAGGGACTCGGCGTTGTGCTCCCAATCTACCGCGACTGTCTGAGGAGCGAGCGGATCCAGTTCTCCTGGAACACCAGGATTGATAAATTACTGTCCCGCAACGACATTGTCATTGGTGCGGTTGGCACAAACCTGCGCACGGGCGCGAAGGTTCGATTCGAGGCGCGCGCGGTCGTCCTTGCCACCGGCGGTTTTCAGGGCAACGAGCAACTCGTGCGCACCAATTGGCCGGGCGCTTTACCAAAGCCAGATCGCCTGCTGCTCGGCGCCAGCACAAATTCCGACGGCTCCGGCATCGCAATGGGAACCGCTGTCGGAGGCGCCACCCACCGGTTGGACCACCAATGGCATTACGCGTGCGGCGTTCCCGATCCCCGCTTTCCCCACGAGACCCGGGGAGTCAAGGTCACGAACATAAACGCCGTCTGGATCAACGCGCAGGGCAAGCGATTTGTGAATGAATGGCTTGCTGCCCAACTTGCCTTGGCCGCCTTGATGCAGCAAAAGCCGGCGAGCTATTGGATGATCTTTGACGCAAAGAGCGTCAATTCTCTGGATTGCTCCGGCACCGATTGGGCCGACCCCAAAGCGGTACGGACGCTCCTCGTCGACAATTCTGCGGTGACGAAGCAGGGCCAAACCTGGGCCGAACTGGCGCAAAAAACGGGGCTCCCGGCGGAGCAATTGGAAGCTTCAATAGTTCGCTACAATCGGCTCGTCCAGGATCGCGATGATACCGAGTTCCTGCGGTTCGGACGGCATGCGCAGGACTCTTTGCTGATGGATTTTGCACTCGTGCGTCCCTCCGTGCCGCCGCCGCTGGATACGCCGCCCTATTACGCGATGCAACTGTTTCCGATGACCCGCAAGAACATGGGCGGACTGAAGATCGACGTTAATTGCCGAGTGCTGGGTGCCGACGACAAGCCAATTGCCGGTCTTTTTGCAGTCGGGGAAGCATCCGGACTAGGCGGCGTCAACGGCAAAGCCGGCCTGGAAGGAACGTTTCTCGGGCCGTCCCTCCTGCAAGGGCGCAGGGCAGGCCGCTTTATCGCCACCGGCGTTGCCGACCCAAGCTCCACTGCGCTTCCAGAGGCCCGCGCACCCCTGTCAGCCTCCGTTATCACGGCATCGGAAAATCCGCGCAGCAGCTTTGTCTGCAAGATCTGCCACCGACTTCCGATGATGTTTTTCGCCTCCCAATCCGGCTACTGGCATTTTGGGCGGGTTCACAATAAGGCGACCGAGCGGGACTACGACTGCCGCAAGTGTCACCGGGAGATCGAATTGCTCCGACCATGGCGGCACCACATCGACGATCTCGTCCAAACCTCCACCTGCAGCCTGTGTCATCTACCAGAGCCGTGAAGCCGGAAACCAACCTGTTGCCGTTCTGTCTCGCGGTCTGCCCATCGTCCGTCGCAGGCGCTCCGGTTGATCGCTTGGCAATGGGTTCAGCGAGCTGTAAGTCGTGGGTTCAATGATCCGTCGCAAGATGCGCCGCGCTGTCCACCGATTTTTGAGAGCCAAGCGAGCGGGTCTTGGGGCGCCGTCGACTGCAATACGTCGGTTCCTTGGTTTTGCCCTATTGGCACTTCCTGCAACGAGCCAATCGGTGCACCTTGCGAACAACTGGTGGGACGTGTCTCTCGACGAGCAAGGTCGCTTCATCAAGCTGGCAACCCAGGAGGCAAGCGGGTGGAGCTCAATACCTCTGGCTTCCGAAGGATTCCAAGGCGTCGCCTGGTTCTGTATCCGAAACACAACGTCGACTCCGGTGGCAATGAAAGCCTGCGGTGATGGTGGTTTTCAGGGGCGGCTGGATGATGTCGATTTGAATCTGCAGTACACGCTTGAACAGGACCGGATGGTCATAACCGCCACTGCGACCAATCGAGGCCGGGGCGCCTTTGCGCCCCAGAAACTCGGTTTGCGTGTCGGCTTGAGCAACTACATGGCGAAATACCCCCAGTGGAACGGAGTGTATTTTCCGACCATGCTGCGCTGTGAGCGGACCCACTTCGTGGGCTACCTGATGACGCCCGCGGGCCGGATTCTGGGTCTTGCCTCGCCTGACCCGATCGCCTCATGGAGCCTGGTGTACAACTACGGCTACGGGCCGAAGAATGCGCCGTTTTGGGGGCATCGGATAATCAGCATCAATCTCGATCTCCTGGATTCCGCTCCATTGCCATTGCGGCACCCGCAGCATCTTTCCGGGCTCGAGGCCGGCGAGACGAGGACATGGAGGATTTTTCTTGCCCCGATCGCGGCGCTGTCCGCTGTGCCAAAACAACTGGCCGCGCTCGCCCAGGCGCCCATGTTCGAGATAAATCGGACGACTCTGGCGCCGGGCGAACCATTCTCTCTGTTGGTCCACTCTGGAGAGCTCAGAGCGGTGCAGATCCGCGCGCCGAGCAATGCAATCCATCCTCTCGATGTGACGGCAGAGAAAACCTTCACCTACCTGCCGACAGATGGGGTTGGCGCGTACAGCCTTACGGCCGAGGATGCCGCGGGCCATGTGTCGGAAGCGACGATCACGGTCCGGAAACCGTGGAGTTGGTACCTGCAACAGGCGAGGCTCGCCTCTTTCCAATTTCGTCAAAAGGCGAGCTGGTGCTGCGAGAGCTGGTATGGGCTCTATTCGGCGTATCTCGCCGAGGTCCATTTTCCCGACCCGGAATTGCTGCGGCAGACCAATGAGCGATTCGATCTGTTGATGCGACTAATGTATGACCGCGACTGGCAGCCGGTGCGTCACCCCCAGCGTATTCAGAACGAAGCCGCCACCATCGGCATTCTCGTCGCAAAATACCGCGCCACCGGCAACGAGAAGGATCTGGAAGCAGCCGCCGCGCTCGCCGATTGGCTTATCACGCACACGCAGGGAGACGACGGAGCATATCACAGAGGAATAACTGACCCGCAAGGAAACGACACAACCTATCGCAGAGGAAAAACCAATTACACTTGTGTGGCCTACCCCGCAAAAAGCTTGATGGAGCTTTTCGACGAGGAGAAAAGACGGCCGGAGAAGGTTTGGCAGGAGCGGTACGAGCGGCATTACCAGTCTGTTCAGGGGGCGATCGACCAGTTGATGCGTGGCGGTATGGGGTCCCTTGAGACGGAAGGCGAACCCACCTTCGAAGACGGGATGATTTCGTGCGCGGCGTTGCAGATATTGGATTTTGCGTTGCACCAAAAGGAGGCGGCAACACGTGAGCGTTATGCGGCCAAAGGGCGCGAATTACTGCAAGCGCACGACTGTCTGACCCAACTCGCGATACCGGACAGCCGCCAACGGGGGGGAACCCTCCGCTTCTGGGAAGCGCAGTTCGACGTGATGATGGGAAATAACATGATCAGCTCCCCGCACGGTTGGTCCGCTTGGCGCATTTATGCGACCTACTACGCCTACCTGCTCGACGGCAACGAAGACTGGCTGGTCCAGACGATGAACGCCCTCGGAAGCTGCGTGCAACTGATCGACGACCGGACCGGGAAGCTGCGCTGGGCGTTTGTGGTCGATCCTTCTGTCAAGACCGTTCAGTCGAGCGAGAACTTCCCCGGCACAAGCGCCGATACCTACAATGCGAACCAATTCAATGTTCGGCAGGGCAAATTCTGCGATGTCTCTGTTGGCGAACAGTATGTCGATATGGTCTCGGACTGGTTCACGGCCAACTCGAGCGACAACGACGTCCACGAGATCTTCAAGTGCCTTGAAGAGGTCGCGCTCACCTCCGCCTTTGTTCTTGAGCACGCTGACGGCACCCTCCTGGCCTACAACTGCACCGCGGTTCGGGATGGCGGGTGGATCGTGATCAAGCCAGCCGAGGCCGTGGTGAAGAAAGTCCACGTCAACTTGCGCGGACCTTCCTCACTTCGGGTTCAATGGGCCGACGCCAAGGCAACGGAAACAAACGTAAACGGAGGCATGACATGGATCAAAAAATCGTAACGGCTGCACTTGCCGCCACCCATCCACTTCTCACCTGCGTCCGGCAGGTTGAACCCGAGGCGTTGCGAAACGATCTTCTGATGACTGGCGAAAACGTTGCACCAAAAATGAGACCCACCGAAAACGGCGGTGAGATGAGTGGGAGCCGCGTACACCGCTGGAGCGCGCTGGGGCTCCTGAGTGTGGGAATGCTGATGACCACAGGGGTCCAAGCTACGGAGAAGCCCAATATCATCTTTATTCTGGTCGACGATCTTGGGTACGGAGATCTTGGCTGCTACGGGCAGGATAAGATTCTGACCCCGAGAATCGACCAGATGGCCGCGCAGGGAATGAGATTCACCCAGGCGTACGCCGGCTCGGCCGTTTGTGCGCCCTCCCGTTGCAGCCTGCTGACGGGCATGCACAACGGACACAACCGAATCCGCGACAATGTTCCCCACGGCGTCGCGCTGCGCCCGGACGACGTGACCGTTGCGGAGGTCCTCAAGAAGGCGGGCTACCGGACCGCCGCCATCGGCAAATGGTCCCTTGGCGACACTGGCACATGGGGAGTCCCGAACGCCCAAGGCTTTGATTACTGGTATGGGGAATTGGATCAGGATCTCGCGATCAATTACTACCCTGAGACATTGTGGGAAAATGAGCGCATGGTAATCCTTCAGCACCTGACCATGATGAACGATGTGGGAATCATGGTCGGCAATCGGGCCGGAGCCCGCGAGGAATATGCGCCGGACCTGTTTGTACAGAAGGCTAAGGCATTCATCCGGCAAAATTCGCAACATCCCTTTTTCCTATATCTTGCGACGACATTGCCGCATTATTCCGAGTATCCTCCAGACTCTCCGGATCATTTCGAGGTTCCCAACGACAAGCCCTACTCAAACCGGGACTGGCCGCAGAGTGCGAAGAACTATGCCGCGATGGTCTCGCGGATTGATCACTCGGTTGGGGAAGTGCTGGATCTGCTGCGGGACATGGGCATCGATCGCAACACCATCGTGCTGTTCTCCAGCGACAACGGGCCGTATGATCATCCCGTCACGCAGTTCTTTAAGAGCAGCGGCGGGCTGCGTGGCGGAAAACGCGACCTCTATGAAGGTGGCATCCGAATTCCCTTGATTGTGC
The DNA here is from genome assembly GCA_035505475.1 of Vulcanimicrobiaceae bacterium. Classification (GTDB taxonomy): domain Bacteria; phylum Methylomirabilota; class Methylomirabilia; order Methylomirabilales; family 2-02-FULL-66-22; genus 2-02-FULL-66-22. Next base: position 13,308 of record DATJQT010000238.1, on the reverse strand, counting down.
GCTGGCCGGGCACTGTCGCACCAGGCCAAGTCAGCGAGCTCGTCTGGGCATTCTGGGATTTCCTGCCCACGGCGGCGGAACTTGCGGGTTTGCCCCAACCCCATGGCATCGACGGAATATCCGTGGCACCGACGTTGTTAGGATCACCGAACGGGCAAAAGCACCACGAGTTCCTTTACTGGGATTATGGCCACGTGCGGCAGACTTATATGCAAGCAGTGCGGCTCGGAGACTGGAAGGGAGTCCGCAACCGTGTTGACGCTCCGATCGAGCTCTACGATCTGGAGAAGGATGCAGGGGAGACCCGCAACGTCGCACAGGGACATCCTGACATTGTCGAACAGATTGCAGGAATCATGGCCACGGCGGCCACAAACAGCGAGGATTACCCAATCCTCTCGCGAGGTTCCGCCAAAATCCCGCCCGGCGTGGATTAGGCCGTCCTAGCGGAACACGCCTAGCGCCACTCGCTCTTGGGAAACTGGTTTTTCTCCACCATGTCCCAGCCCAGCAGACGGCAGCTCTTTCTCGACGCGCTCGCGGGTAAACCGGTCCCGCGCTCTCCCGTCGCTCCGCTCGCGGTGCATTTCTGCGCGCGGGTGGCCGGCATCTCGCTGAATCGGTACACCAGCGATCCCGTGGCGCTGGCCGACGCGGTCATCTGTTACTACGATCGGTTCCGGCCAGACGCCGTGGTGATTTCAGCCGACACGTGGGTCAGTGCCGAGGCCATGGGCGCCCGGGTCGGCCCGCTGGCCGAGGATCAACCCTGGGGCGGATTGGGCGGGCCGCGGGTCTGTTCCCCGGCCGACGTGCGCGCACTGCCGCCACCCGATCCGGAGCGACAGGGTCGGTGTCCGCTAATGCTGGAGGCAACCCGCCGGGTCGCGGCCCAAATCGGAGGCGAGACCGCGGTGATCGCCTGCTTCGATCAATTTCCCTTCTCACTCGCTGCGGCAATGATGGGTCTCACCGAGCTGATGCTCGCAATAGACGAGGCCCCGGCCTTAGTCGATGCGCTGATGGAACGCTGTCTCGCCCAAGCCCTGGCCTACGGACGGGCGCTCGCAGGCGCCGGGGCCGATGTCTTGACCGGTGGCGACTCTCCAGCCGGCCTGATCGGTCCACGGCGCTACCGTGAGCAGGTGTTACCGTTTGAGCAGCGTTTGATCGCGGAACTTCGGGCAACCACTCGCAAGCCGGTCTCGCTGCACATCTGCGGAGATGCCCACGCCATCGTTGCCGACATGGCCCGTAGCGGGGCGGACATGCTTGAGATCGACCACCGTACGGACTTGGCCGACGCTTGCCGCGTCGCCGGGGCCGACACCGCAATCTGGGGAAACCTCGATCCCGTGGCCATGCTTTCGCAGGGTGATCCCGCCGATGTGGCCGCCGCCGCCCAGCAGGCGCTGACCGCTGCCGTGGGCAAGCGGCGTTTCATCCTGGGCTCCGGTTGCACGCTACCTGTGGAAACACCGTTTGCGAATGTGGATGCGCTCATCGTTGCGCCGCAGCTTTCATGGTGCACCCCGCCGTAGCGCCCAACGCCGGCCGACAAGGCACGTGACCCTAACCACAGAATCAAGGTACGCGACGAAGTCGCCCTCGGAAAAGAGATCCGATGGTGCGGCGCGCCGCGCTGTTACCCGCGCCTCCTTCCGCGAAGGAACCGCTCGTTGATCGCAGCATCCGCCACAACATGTCGCCCCTGACATCCTTCTCTGTCGAAAGATCTTTCTAATCCGCCATCCCAAAAACCCGCCCCATCCCAATTCCCGTTCCCGCCTAATTTATGAAAACTCGCCACGCGCTCCCCTTGTCTCCGGCGCTGCTAATCGCGGCGCTCGTCCTGATTAAGTGTCCGGCACCGGCCCGGGCGGCCGACTCCGCTCCGCTTCCGCCGCCGGGCGCTGTTGAGTTTGCCGGCCGCGTGGCGCGCAACTACTGGTATCTCTTCGGTCCCGACAAGCGCGCTGATATTGAAGCCCTTAATCGCGATTTGCGTGACTCCCTGCAGCAGAAATTACATGCGGGCGATGACGCCGCCTGTCGCATTGCCACAAGCCGGGCCATTGCTGCCTCTGAACGGCTGCTCGAGCAGGTGAAGGATTGCCGCCAGCTCGTCCGCTTGGACCTGACCGCCGCGCAACCACGGGTCTCACCGTCTGGACCGGTCGAATTTCCCGGTGACAGCGGGGCGTTGCTATTCGAAGTGGTAAGCGGAGGCAATGGCGTGCAGTACAGCGTCGGCTCCGGCGCGTTTACCCCGTCGCCGTGGGAAGGAAGCCTTGTCGCTCTGGACGCTGCCGCGCGTGGAACGACCTATATTGTTGCGGGGCTCGAAAACGTTCCCTTCGGCCGTACCACCGTGATGCTGGAGATCCGCCGGCCCGGTTTGCCGGCGGTGCGTCTACCCTTGGATGTTCGGGTGCCCGCGCCCGGACGCCTAAAAGTCACCGTCCTGTCGTCCGACACGGGCCAGCCCACACCCGCAATGGTGCGGCTGATGTGGCGCACGGACGGGTTGCTGCGTCCGCCCCCCAATGCGATCGATTTTACCGCGCAGTTCGAGGGCAAAGGGTGGACCAGTGACGCAGAGCGCATCGCTAACCTCCCTGCCCCCCTCCTTAATGAGCAGTTCTGGTGTGTGCCCGGGTCATTTGACATGGTGCTTGCCCCTGGCGTTTGGCAAATCGGCGTTCGCCGTGGCGTCGAGCACGAGATCATCTTTGAAGACGTGACGATTCGCTCCGGGGAAACGGTGGAAAGAACGTTTCAACCGCGCCGCTGGGTGGACATGCCCCGGCGAGGTTGGTGGTCCAGCGACGATCATGTGCACTGCCGCATTCTCTCCGACGCCGACGCGCGCCGCCTGATGGCTTGGGTTAAAGCGGAGGACGTTCACCTCGCTAACGTCATGAAGATGGGCCAGATTTACCGTACCTTCTTCGAACAACGCGGATTCGGCCCGCACTATCGCGTGGTGGACGGTGATTATGTGCTTGTGCCCGGGCAAGAAGACCCCCGCCTCGGCGATTTCGGCCACGTGCTGGCGATGAACATCACTAGCATGGTGCGCGATGCCGACCACTATTTCTTCTATGACGACATTTTTGACGCCGTCCACGCCCAGGGCGGGCTGGCTGGCTACGCGCATGTCAACACCGACGAATTCAACGTCCACCGCGGCATGAGCCTATTTGCCCCGCGCCAAAATGCTGACTTTGCCGAAATCCTCCAATTCAATTATCTGAACACCGATCTCTATTACGACTTCCTCAATCTGGGATTCAAGCTCACTGCCTCGGCCGGTTCGGACGTGCCGTGGGGCGGCACCATCGGTGAAGTCCGCGTCTATGCTTACTTGGGACAGAAACCATTCTCTGCCGATACATGGTTTGAGGCCTTTCGTCTGGGCCACACATTCGTCAGCAGCGGACCGATGATCGAATTCCAGGTCGACGACGCCCTTCCCGGCGACGAAATCCATCTCGCAGCCGACCGCACTCTGCATATCCACGCTCGCGCGTGGGGGGACCCGAAACGCATGGCGCCGGTAAGACTCGAGATCGTCAGACACGGCGAAGTTCTGCGAGCCGCCGAGTCCACAGACCCGAAGCACCCGGAAGCCGACCTCGACTTCACCGTGCAGGCGGGGAATGGCTGTTGGATTGCCGCCCGTGCCCGTGCCGGCGACGGGACGAGCGCGCATACCACGCCGGTTTACGTCGTGCGCGACGGGCTGCGCTTCTGGAAGTTCGATGGCCTCCAAGAATTGCTCGGGGCGCGACTGGCCAGTTTGGCACAGATCGAGCAAATCATAGCCGATGGGCGCCGTCCTAACTCCGACGGGCGACCGCAGCCAAATCGCATGCGTACGGAGTTGGCCCTGCAAAGCGACCCTTTCCTGGAACGCGTGGCGATGGCGCAAAGTTTGGCGCAGATCGAGCAGATAATCGGCGATGCGGGGCGGCTCAGCATCGAGGGTAAGCCGGAAGACTATCGCTATCGCACACAACTCGCGCTGCAAGCTGACGCGTTGTCGGAGCGCGTGGCCCTGGCGAAGAAATTCTATGATGAATTGCGGCGGACCGCAGAAACCGAGCGGGAACGGCGCGCCCTGTCCGCACCCTGACACCGTGTCGATCTGCTCCCGTGAAACGGGAGCGGACCAAGCGAGAGCCCTTTGGCGAAGCTCAACTCGGTTACCCCATCTTGAACCGCAAGTTAACCGGTGATTCCGCGTGCTGACCCTCGGAAGCAAGCCCAGGGAAACCCGGCTACTTTGCCTCGCTTTCCTCTTAACCTCACGACAACAAATGCGGACCCGACGTTTCACCATCGCGGCAGTGTTGACCGCGTTGGGGCTGCACCCGCTGGTTGGGATGTCTGCAGTCCCTTCGTCAGAGGACTTAACGCGGCATTTCGCTGGCGCCAGCCACGCCCCGCTGCTGGTCATGGTGCTCGACGCTGATACCGGTGAGCCGGTGCCTTGCTGCATCTACCTCAAGGACGCCGCGGGCAATCCGGTCCAGCCGCAGATGTGGCCGTTCTGGCATGATCATTTTGTTTGCCCGGGTGTCGCCAAGCTCGACCTACCGTTCGGCGCCTATTCCTACGAGATTGATCGCGGTCCGGAATATCTGCTTACGACTGGCCGGTTTACGGTCTCCGGAAACGGCGCACTGGGAGTGACATGTCAGCTACATCGTTTAGCAGACCTGACCAGCGAAGGCTGGTGGTCGGGCGAATTGCACATCCATCGATCGATCGCGGATATCAAGTTGCTGATGCAGGCTTCGGACCTGCACGTTGCACCCGTAATTACCTGGTGGAACGCCCAAAATATGTGGACGGAACAGCCGCCTCCCTCAAATCCACTCATCCGCTTCGACCGTGACCGTTTTTGTCAATTGATGGCCGGGGAATACGAGCGCCATGGGGGCGCCGTGTTGTTTTTCAATCTCGAGAGGCCGCTCGATATGATCAGAGCAACGCGAGAATTCCCCAGCTCGATGCAGTTCATCACGGAAGCCCGACGGCACCCGGGAGCTTGGATTGATATCGAGAAGCCGTTCTGGTGGGATGTTCCGGTTTGGCTGGCAAGCGGGATGGTAGACTCCATTGGCATCGCCCATAATCAAATGCAGAGGAATGGCGGGGTCCCTACCGAAGCCTGGGGACGATCCCGAGACATGCAGCGGTTTCCCGGCCCGCAAGGCGACGGTTTCTGGACCCAGACGATATACTACCATGTCCTGAATTGTGGTCTCCGATTGCCACCCTCGGCGGGCAGCGCTTCCGGGGTGCTGCCCAATCCGGTTGGTTATGACCGCATGTACGTCCATCTTGATGGTGAACCGAGTTACCAACGCTGGTGGGCAGGTTTGAAGGCGGGGCAGGTATTCGTGTCCAACGGTCCCCTCCTCCGCTGCCGGGCAAATGGAGAGTTGCCTGGTCACGTTTTCAAGACGACCGCCGGCCGGAGCCTTACCCTCAAATTGGACGTGGCGCTTGATTCACGTGATCCAATCTCTGCCCTCGAGATCATACAGAACGGACGGGTAATCAGGACGGTTTCCTATGCGGAATGGAAGCAGATCGGATCGTTGGGTTCGGTCACGTTCGAGGAGAGTGGCTGGTTTTTGGTGCGCGCCATGGCGAATGTGCCAAACACATTTCGCTTTGCCTCGACCGGGCCCTTCTACGTCGAAATTGGTCCGATTTCACGCCGCATCAGCGAAGCGTCGGCCCAGTTCTTCCTGGACTGGGTGCGGGAGCGCATGCGCCAGATCCGGTTGGATGATCCCCGTGAGCAAGCTGAGGTTCTCAAGTACCATCAGCAGGCGGAGCAATTCTGGCAAGAGATGGTAGCAAGGGCGAATGCGCCTTGAGGCCAATGCGAATCCTATTCCGAGAAGCCTTTGCGGAGAATCTAGATCCGGCTCGGGCCCACCCGGCAAAACCAATCCGCGGAGGCTGCCTTGATGGCCGCGGATGGGGCGGAGACGGTCTGGTGCTCGCGGCCGTTCTACATCCGCGCTACCCATCCGGCACTTGCCGTCGGTACATCCCCCGGCCAGGATCAATCCGTGTGAATCGCCTTCCGCTGACGGCGTGGTGTCGATCTCGACTTACGGCCGACCCCCGATTCCCGACTTCGAGCGTTCAACTGGCCAAACGATGATGCTCCGAGGCGCACGGCCGACTTGACGATGGCGATTGAAGGTGCATGACCGCGCAGTCGACATCTCCGTTTAGGAAAATGCTCCGTGAACCTCTGGTTCATTTTCTCGTTCTTGGCGGCTTGATCTTCGGAGTGTTTGACATCGAGAACCGTCGCGATGGACAGCAAGTGATGGGCAACCGCATCTACATCCCGCTGGCAACCGTCCACCGGCGGATATCGGATTTCCGGCAAAGCAGCGGGCGAGAGCCCGACCCGCAGGAGATTCAGATGCTGATCGGCGATTGTGTGCGCCAAGAGGTGCTTGTCCGTGAGGCACGTGCGTTGGGGTTCGATCGGGAGGATCCGATTGTGCGCACCCGGCTCCGCCAGCTTATGGAGCAAATGGCTGAAGATCGGGCACCCGTCGCGACACCAACCGCCGGTGAACTTGACGCGTTCTATCGCGCCCATGCCGATGATTTCAAAACCGCCGACGGGCGCGCGCCGCCGCCGGCGGCAATCCGCGGGGTGGTTCTGGCCGCCTGGCAGCGCGAGCAACGTCGGACGGCAGCTGATGCCGCTTACCAGATGTTGCGCCGGCGGTACCAAGTGGAGATTGAGAAACCAACCGGGGCGGATGCAAAGTCGCCATAAGAAAATCTCCGACGGTACACCCCTAATGCGAATCCGTGTCGTTTTGTCCGGTGCTTTCGGCACGGAAGACACGAAGCTCACCATCAGGAGCGCCGGGTTTCCCTCAATCTCGGGATGTCATTACGCGGCCCCATGATCTCGATTGCATTCCTCCAGATGGGTATCGAGCACATCCTGACCGGAGTGGATCATCTGGTCTTCGTGTTCGGCGTGTTATCGATTATGGGTAATCGGTGGACGCTGCTAAAGACAATCACGGCCTTCACGGCTGCGCACAGTATCACGCTAGCCGTCGCCACCCTCGGCTGGGCGAGCGCGCCCGCGCCGCCGCTAAACGCGGCAATTGCGCTTTCGATTCTGTTTCTTGCGCCCGAAATGGTACGGGTCCGGCGCGGCCAAACGAGTCTCGCGATTCTGCATCCATGGATCGTGGCGTTCGCATTCGGCCTATTGCATGGATTCGGATTCGCCAGCGGACTCACGACGCTCGGCCTGCCTCGTTCGGAGCTTCCGCTTCTACTCCTGCAATTCAATCTCGGAGTCGAAGTGGGCCAACTCCTGTTTGTCGCGATCATCCTGCTCTTGGTTCATTCATTTCGCCTTCTGGAAATCCGCTGGCCCCAGTGGGCGCAATTGACCCCCGCTTACGTGGTCGGTTCGCTCGGGGCCTTTTGGACCATACAGCGCACGGTGACTCTCTTGGCATAGAGTGGTACCTCGAATGGATTGTGTTGGCTCAAGGTCATGGAACGCCAATTCCACCAGCCTGCCGAACCCGCGACCAGTGAGGGCAGTGTTATCTGCGCCGGCGACCTGGGCACGTCGATCGGCGTGTGCCCATTCGATCACCGTCTCTTTTCGCATCAGGGCATCTTCGGAAGACACAATCTACGACTGCCGTGGCCTCGCGTATTTGCTCCCCAAAAATGTCGTCGCGCGGATTTTGCGACACGACATCCAGATTACTCCCAACAATGCGCCACTTGAAATCACGTTCTTGGTCTGCGCCGGCTGCGATAGCTGCGCTTTGGCTTGCCAGCAGCCCGCTGGCTTGGGCGCACATTGAATCCGGCGAAGCCGGCGGCTTTGCCAGCGGCTTCCGGCATCCTTGGTCCGGAATCGATCACATCGCAGCGATGATCGCGGTCGGCCTGTGGGGCGCCCAGCTCGGGGTGCCGGCGGTCTGGCTCCTGCCGGTAACGTTTCCGCTGGTTATGGCGATCGGTGGATTCCTGGGACTCGTGGGTATTCCATTGCCTGGCGTTGAAATCGGCGTCGGACTGTCGGCACTCCTCCTTGGCGCCATGGTGGCCGGTGAAGTAAAGCCAAGGAAGCTGATTTGGCCTGCAATGCTGGTCGGCGTATTCGGCTTGTATCACGGCCATGCTCACGGCACCGAACTTGCACCCGGGGAGAATGGCCTGTTGTACAGCGTCGGTTTCGTGATCGCCACGGGCTTGCTACATGGCTGCGGCATCGGAATTGGCTTGATAGGTCGCTGGCCGACCGGACAGAAGATTGTGCGCGTTGCTGGCGCGACGATCGCAATGGCTGGAGCATGGTTCCTTTGGGCGGCGGCCAATCCCAAACCCATTGAGTCTCACGTTTCAGCCGCCAAGGCAGATGCGCCCGCACCGGGACGATGAAGGTATGCGCGCCCCGCGGCAGTGCAGAAAGGGGGCTCGCCTCTTCCTGGTTTTCGCGCTGGGAGCGACGACTACCGAGGCGCACCTCGTCACGACCGGGCTGGGGCCGGTTTACGACGGCATCGGTCATCTTCTGTTGTCGTTGGACGACGTGTTGCCGGTCGTCGGACTCGCCCTGTTCGCCGGACTGCGAGGGCCCAAGGCGGGACGCTTGACTCTGCTTTTCCTGCCGCTGATTTGGATCGCGGGTGCGATCGCCGGATTGGCGAACCACGGACAGCCCATATTGGGACAGATCTTCACAGCATGCTCGTTCTTGGTATTGGGCATTCTCATTGCGGCGGACTGGGAGCTGCCGACCGTTGTGGTGGCTGCGCTCGCCGTCCTGGTAGGCGGCGTCCACGGTTTCTTTAACGGCGTCGCTATGCGCGGGGCCGGCCTAAGGCCAGCGCTATTGCAGCTAACCGGAATTGCAGTGATGTTGTTTATTCTCGTTGCGGTCATTTCTGGCTTTGTGGTGTCGCTTCCCCGCGCGTGGATGCGGATTGTTATTCGCGTCGTCGGGAGTTGGATCGCTGCGATTGGGCTGTTATCATTGGGTTGGTCACTTCGGTTCGGCCAATGATCGGTCACGGCGCGCGCTCCAAGTCGCCGCAGCCGATTAAGCCGGCAAAGATCTTTTCATCGGTCGAGTCTGGACGAGAGCCACTCTCAGTGCCTACAGTATTCCCGAGTGCCCGCCATTCGCCGCTCAAGTCTTCCGCCTTGGTTCTCTTCCGGAACACAAGTGCAAACAGCGACCTGCTCACACGGCGCACTCCCTGAGATGTCTCCATTATCGTTGGCGCCATGACGCCCCATTCCTCCATATCCATCTTCCCAATGGTGCCATGGACGATCCTGCATTTCCTGGCGCGTCGTTGGACGTTTTTTTCGCGCTGTCTGGCGATCGCAGGCCTGGCGACATTCTTGCCGCGTGAGGCCTTAGCCCACGCCTTTTTCACCACCTACATCCAGCATCAGGTTCAGATTATTGTCGGGGCACAGTACATCGACGTCACCGTGGATCTGACTTTCTTCGAGGAGTGGTCCGCGAGCGAGCGCCGCCAGATGGATGCCAATGGCGACGGACAGATTACACAGGCCGAGTTGGATTCCTATCTGAAGAGGCTGGAGCCGCAATTAGCAGCACAGGTGCGCATAAGCGTGGCTGGAAGCGAACTAGCGCTGGTTCCGCTTTACGAACCGGAGGTGGATTTGCTCGGCAATGACAAGGTCGGTCCTTGGCATCACCGATTGCGGTTGCTCTTCTTCGCTCCGACACCGACCAGCTTGCGGCCCACTGACGTCATCGTGATTGAAGACGGTCTCTGGTCTGGGGCTAAGGCCATCGTCACACTCCAAGCCGAAGGCCACGACGGTTGCGTTCTCAAGCCTGAAATGCCCAGTGACGTGTCCGTTGCGCCCGCGCCTCCTGGCGGGGCAAGGCGGTTTACAGTCCGTTGCCTTAGGCCGCCCGCGACGCCGATCGCGGCCTCGCTCCCGCCGGCTTCCGTCCCGCTGCGGTGACCCGGCAATTCGGGTTCCGACCGCACGCCCTCAAAGGTGCATTCGTGCGCTTTCGGCGGAGGTTCCTTCTCCTCTCATCAGACTCGGAAGCCCCGGCCTTGCTGCCTGGCCAGGACATTGGCTCCAACCGACGGAGTTCCTAAAGGCCTGGTGTTCGAACGTCTGCCGTGCCCGAGCAAAACCCGCTGGAGCGCTGTTGAGATCATACGACCCGGAGGGAAGCACCGCGTAGAGTTAAGGGTGCTCCGAATTGTGAGCCTGGACACCCGCCACTACTCCAAACGGGGGAATTTCAGCAATTGCCCGGCTTTCCCGTTCGGTTGCCACAAGCGTCGATCGTCGGCCGCGGAGCAAAGCTGATCAGTCTCTCCTTCGCCGTGGCAACTAGCGCATCCCCGAATTCAAATTCTTCACCACGCTCCGCCATCATTGTCAGCATGGAGCAGATTCCAATGAGCATTGGTGCCGGACAGTTCACTTTCCACAAAGGTCCCGTGGCATCAGCACGGCGCAGGTGACATCTGAAAAGACGCGACGTCGCACATTCCTTCCGACTTTCATCAAGGCAGCACCTCTGATGACGGACAGAGTCTAGTTAATGGGTAATATACCGCCAGGCATCTCTGAAATTTGTCCGCGCATTGATGCCCAGCCTCTTGAATCGATCCATGTGCGACACCATGCGCCGATCGAATTCCTTGATGTCACGCGGACCTGGCGGGCCCCAGGCGACCTCAGCCACCGCGGCTAACCGGGGATAAAGCATGAACTGCAAATAATCCTCTGTGCGAATGAACTCCGTCCATAGTGCGGCTTCGATGCCGACAATTCTCGTCGACTGATCTACCGGCAGCCCGTCAGGTACAGGCTCCCAGCGAAGGATTTTCCCGACGGACGTTGGACCGTTATCGTTACCGTCCCACGGAGCCCCCGGCTCGCCGGGTCCGGCCGCATAGTCGAGGTAGATCTGATCGGAAGGCGAGAGCACCACTTCATAACCGGCTGCAAGGGCGCGATCACGAACATCCGGGTGTTTCTTTCGCCACCACTGTACCAGGAGAGGTCTCGGGATCCCCGCCTCCGAAGCCTCATCCCATGCCATGGGGCATCGGCCCGCATGCACCACTATTGCCGCGATGCGCCGGTAGACATATGACTCAAGCGCGTCTTCGTCGGCCAAACCCTTCGCTTTCATGAAGGCAACCACGTCGGGCATCTTCGTCCAGTGTTCGCCGTGCCCCTGCACTTCGTCGCCGCTGAAATGTAAATAGGGACCGGGGAAGAGTCCGGCGACGTCGTCGACGATTGTGGCGATAAAATCAAATACGCCCGAAGCTGCTGGATTCAGCGTTCGGTCGCCATCATAGTATTCTGGATAGGCCCTCGCGGCGGCAGCCGAATGTCCGGGCATTTCTATGCCAGGAACAACCGTGATGAAACGGCTGCCAGCGTAGGCGACGATTTCGCGCACGTCATCCGCTGTATAGAATTGCAGTTTACCAACGCCGGGGGAGTCGCGGTCACCGCGTGCGCCAATCGACGTGAGCTTCGGAAACTGGGGAATCTCGATGCGCCACCCGCCATTGTCGGTCAGGTGGAGTTGCAGCATATTCATCTTGTAATACGCCATTTGATCGATGATCCGCAGGATGGCTTCCTTTGGCTGAAAATGGTTGGAGACATCAACCAGCAATCCTCGCCACCGAAAACGGGGCTGATCTTCAACCTCGCCCGACGGTATCCACCAGTTACCATCTGGCTGACGCCGCGCCAATTGAAGCAGCGTTTGTGAAGCGTAGAACAAACCCGACGGGTTGTCTGCTTCGGCCACAACGAGGTCGGGACCTACGGATAGGTGATAGCTTCCGGGAACGGAATGGGAGGTACTCCGGATTTCGACGAGACGGATTTGGGCCGTCTTCCTTTCTCGGTCGACGGTCAGATTCTCACCCGTGAGCGCGCCTAACGTCGCTGCAAAACGTTCCGCCTCCTGTAGGCTGTCGCCCTGACCCCAAAGTGTCACTTTGGAGGACAAGGCAAACCCTGGACCACCAGTGGAATTTGCACTAGCTGGCCTCGGAACAATATCCCAGCCATCGGGAAGTGGCGCGAGTGCCGCCGGCGCGGCACATGCGCTCCCTGAGAAGATAGCCACGAATCCGAGGAAAAGCGCATTGACCAAATCTCGTCTTCCGACGATCGGACCGGATCGATAACGGCGATTAGAAGGTTGGCGCAAATACCATCCGCTTGCCTTCACCGGCGCCTTCAATAGGTGGTTTGCGACTTTGGAGGGAATTAGCTGGAAGTCGTTGATCATGGCAATGAGTGGGTCAAACCGATCCTTTCGACCAACGCTTGGAGGTGCTGGGTTCATGGGGAAAATGAATTCAACATTTTTCGGTAAGCCACGAAATCGTCATGCATCCGGTGGAAGACACGGTATTTTGCGGCGTGATAACGCGCGACCCGGCCACGGGACGGGTTGATGGTGCGGCCTGCGGCATTCATGGCGTTCATCGCAGCCAGCACCGTCGGAAAGGCGCCAGCCGCGACGGCGCCCAGGGTCGCCGTCCCAAGCATTACGGCCTCCGGCTCCTTGGGCAGCACCACCCGGCAACCCGTGATGTCCGCGTGCTCCCGCAGAAAGACCGGATTCTTGCTGCCTCCGCCGCAGACCAGCAGCGTGTCGATTTCGTAGCCGCGCCGGTTCATCTCCTCAAGAATGTGGCGCGTGCCATAGGCCACGGCATGCACGGCCGCCAGGTACTGCCGCGCAACATCGTCGGCCGTCGCGGAGAGCGTCAGACCGGAGATAGTTCCTCTTAACGTTGGATCGGCGCGCGGCGAGCGATTACCATGAAAGTCGGGCTGAATATGGATCGCGCGCGTCAACTCCGCCGGATGAGCGACGCCTTCGGCCTTGGCGAGGGCGTCGAGCCGGGCGTTGAGCAACTCGTAGATCGTGCGGCCCGTCCGCCACGTCTCAAGTTGCAGGGGGGCGGCCGCGGCGTGCGAAAAGATCACATGGTCGATCAGGGCCCCGGTGGCCGATTGCCCACCTTCGGTCAGCCACAGGCCGGGTATCATCGCGGAAAAATACGGGCCCCAGATGCCCCGAATGAACCTCGGGCTTTCCGCAACCGCCATATGGCACGAGGAGGTACCCCCGATCAGTGCTAGGCGGCGATTCAGTTTGCCAGCAGTCACGGCTCGGCCATCGAGCCGGGCTCCAAGAAGACCCAAGCCGCCGGCGTGGGCATCAAT
>DATJQT010000237.1:0-5881 GCA_035505475.1 Vulcanimicrobiaceae bacterium | reverse complement strand
CGCAGATTCTTGACAGCTCTGAGCAGCAGGATCTGATCGTCTTCCGCTGCCGTGTCGTCTCCGGCTGTGCCGTCCCCGGGCGAGACCAGATGCGTGTGGGAATCCACCAGACCGGGCAGAATGGTGGCATCCCCGTAGTCCACGCGCCCGGCATCGGGCGTGACGATATCCGCGGCCCGGCCCACCGCCGCGATCCGCCCACCATCCAACAGCACGGCCCCGCCTTCGAGGGGGGCAGCAACGCTCCCGTCGAGTAGGCGGGCAGCGGTGAGCATAAACGTGGTATTGGTGGACATCGGAATCCTCCTTCGATGTGTAGCGGCGATCTCGAGGGGCGTTCAGCGCGCCGCAGGATTATCAGGCTGCTGAAAAAGGCCCATCTGCAGCGTTGCGGCCACCCATCAGAATGGGTACCCGGCTAAGTACGCCTCGCATCTCGGATCGCCCCGCGCCGGGGTGCCCGTCGAAGACGGGTCGCCTGGGCCTTTTTGAGCCGTCAGGCGAAAAGCGGGTTTTTCAGAATCCTGTTAGCCCACACTGCAGGGCACACCGGCGGCCTGGACGACTGCGGCGAGCGCGTGCATCTGTTCTGCTGTCGGCAAGGCCACATCGGAGAGCGCGTAGACACGCCCGGCGCGGGCATACTTGGCTGACCCGTAATTATGGTAGGGCAACAGCTCGATTTCCGGAACCGGGGCCAAGCACCTGGCGAAGCCGGCGAGCGCGGCCAGGTGGTCCGCGCCGTCGTTGTACCCGGGAATCACCGGGACGCGGATGCGCACCGCCGCCATAGGCGTGAGCCGTCGCACGTTCTCCAGAATAAGTTCATTGCCGACGCCCGTGAGTCGGCGGTGCGTGTCGCTGTCCATGTGCTTGAGGTCGAATAACACCTCATCGCATTCCGCGGCGAGCAGAGCCAGTTGCGCGAATGCTGCGTATCCGCAGGTCTCGATCGCCGTATCCAGCCCGTGTGCGCGGCAGGCCGACAGCACGGCGTGAGCGAACGCTGGTTGGGCCGCCGGCTCGCCCCCGCTCAGCGTGACCCCGCCGCCCGACCGGCGGTAGAACGCACGATCCTTGAGGACCTCTTCCATCACGGCCGCGACGGTCATCTCTCGGCCGAAAAGCTTTCGGGCATCGGCAGGGCATGCAGCCGCGCAGCGGCCGCAGCGCGCACAGACCGCTTCGGGCATGGGCTCGATGCCCGCAGCGCCGCTGGCGCACACAGCCGCGCAGCCGTCGCAGGCAATGCAGCGCTCGGGGAATCGAATCAGCTCTGCGTCAGCATCTTGGCCTTCCGGATTGGCGCACCACACGCAACGGAGCGGGCAGCCCTTCAGATACACCATCGTGCGGATGCCGGCCCCATCGTGCACCGCATACCGCTCGATGCTGAATACCGTGCCGGTCGGGCCGGCCGCCGGCCCCGGTTCACCGGATGTCATGCGCAGTCCGGGCGATCAATTGATCTTGCAGCTTTCGGTCGAGGCTCGAGAACAGGGCGCTATACCCCGCCACTTTGACCACCAGGTTCCGGTACTGCTCCGGATGGGCCTGCGCCTCGCGGAGCATATCGGCCGAGATGACGTTGAATTGCACCTGGAACCCTTTGAGGTCGAAGAACGATCGGATCATGGCCACGAATTTCCGCAGTCGGCCTTCCCCGGCCAGGGCGGAGGGATGAAACTTCAAATTCAGGATGGTCCCGTTGCTGATCAGGGTGTGATCGAGCTTGGCCACCGATTTCAGGACGGCCGTCGGCCCGCCCAGGTCGGTGCCGGCCGTTGGGGAATTGTTGTCGGCCAGCGGCTCGCCGGTACGGCGACCGTCAGGCGTGGCGCCCACCTTCGCCCCGGCAGGCACGTTGGCAGTTAGGGATTGCGTGCTCGGCCCCACGACGCCGCCCCGCAACGGACGGTACTTGGCAACTTCGCTCACGTAGGCGCTCGCCACATCGCGGGCCAGCGCATCCACCGCGTCATCGTCATTCCCGAATTTCGGTGCCCGGTTGAGGAGCAGTTGCCGGATTTCCTCCCCGTGCGGACCCGCAAAATTGCTCGCCAGGGCACTCGCCAACTCCGAACCCGTGAGTTTCTGCTCGTCAAAGACCAGTCGGCGCACGGCCGCCAGCCCATTGGCCACATTGGCTAAACCGTAGCCATGCTGGACAATGCTGTGATGATTGGGGGGCCCGCCCTGCGAGATGTCTTTCCCGACCGCCAGGCGATGATTCACCATTGCGGACAGGAACGGCGTCGGCGTCAAATCCGCGTAGGCGTGCGAGGTGATGTTGTCCAGCACCGGCAAGATGCTGAGATATTGGCTCAGTTGCCGGCGGAACACACCCCAGAGCTCATCGAAGGATCGGAAGGAACGCAAGTCGCGGTCCTCGGGCCAGGGCGCCAGGCCAGTGTTCGGGTTGGTGCCGCCATTGAGCGCGATCTCCAGCACCTTCAGCAGGTTGATGTGCGACCCGCCGCCGGTTCCGGTGTTGAATTGCCCGGCAACCTGCGGCTCGGAGCAGCCCATGACGGACCAGTCCCGCGCGTCCTCCAGACTCACGCCCAGCCGGAGCAAGAGCGGAATTCCGACCTCGTCGTTGAAAAAGCCCGGCATGCCCCCGCCGTGGCGGACCAGGCAACGTGCCGCTTCCAGCAGGTGCTCGTCGGAAGACCCGGAATGGACGCGCACGACGACGGTCGGCTGCACCAGCTTCAGGTTGGCCGTGGCCTCGAGGCAGACCGAGGTGAGATCGTTGACCGCGTCCCGGCCGTCGCGCGTCTGGCCGCCCAGCGTGACGGTTTGGAACAGCGGATACCCGCTCATGAACTCGGTGTAGGCCCATTCCCGTACCTTGTTCAGTTCGCTACACTTCAGCCAGTAGCATTCGACCAGCTCGAGCGCCTGTTCCCGTGTCAGCCGGCCTACGGCAAGATCCGCCGCATAATACGGGAACAGGAACTGATCGAGGCGCCCCGGGCCGATCGAATGACCATTGGATTCGATCTGCACCAGGAGCTGAATGAACCAGCTGGCCTGGATCGCCTCACGGAAGGTACGTGCCGGCTCGGCGGGCACCCGCCGACACGTTGCTGCAATGGTCATCAGCTCGGACTGTCGGGCAGGATCCACCTCGGTCCGCGCCTGCTCCTCTGCCAGGGTGGCAAAGCGCTCGGCAAAGGCAATGCCAGCCTCGAGGCTGATTTCGACGGCTTGATAGAACAGGCGGCGCCCGACGCTGTCCGGGTCCGCCATGTCGAGGCCGTCCGCGCACCGGCGCGCCTCGGCAATCAGGCCGCGAAATCCTGTCCGCAGCACCTGCTCGTGATTGACGATGACGTGACCGTCGCCGGTGCTCTGCCGTCCGAGATTATTGATGACCTGGTTCAGGCTCGAGAGGCGAAAATCGAAGGCCGTTGCCAGCGTGGGCGGAAGGCTGCGGCGGGTGACCGCCTGGACCCGGTCCTGATGGGTGCGGCCGGCCCAATAATCGCAGACCTGCCGAACGGCTGCGGCGGTCTGCCCGCTGATCTGGAACTGGTCGGTGGGGCGCGTGGGGAGTGCGTCCAGCTCGTCCCGCAACCAGCGGACGGCATATTCCGGAAAGAGGGGCGCCGCGCGCGGCGCGCTCGCCTGATTCCCGACGACCAGCTCCCCCGGCCGGATCCAAATGCGCATGCCTCGCAGGATGTGCGCAAGCCCCAGCGCGCGCCGAATCAGGATCGGCTCGCCTTCGGTGTCCTGCCAGGACGCTGTCAAGAGCGTCGCCCGGTCGGGGCACACAGTGGGGACAATGGTCAAGAGATCTTCCCGGAGCCGTTCGGTCCGTGCGGTCACGGCGCCCTCCTGGAATTTCGCTGCGACATAACCCTGATCCGAAATTCTTGAACCGCCATGGCGCCAAGAACGCCAAGGGTCACAGGGTTCAGCACCCAAACGCCTTCCCCTACGTCACCGCACCATGAGGTGCCTTTGAGAATGTGACCCTGACATCGGCCCCTGGCGGCCTTGGCGGCTCCCGGTGGCGTCTTGGCGGTGATACGGTTTCCTCGGATCAAGAATAATTGACGGCTGCATCTTAGCACGAGGACCGAGCGGCCTAAAGCGGTTGCAATTTTCGACGAGAGATTGCATCCTGACTCGCAGTCTGCGGAAGCTGGAGGCCGTTCATGTCATTCGATATCGCCTTCATCGGCCATTATACCAAAGATGTGATTGTCTACCCGGACCGCACGGTCACGGTGGATGGCGGGGCGTTCAACTATGGCGCAAATGTCGCCGTCCGTATGGGTTTGAAAACGGCCGTCGTCACTCGCCTGGCCCACCAGGACTGGCATGTCGTCGAGCAGCTCGAGCGGCTCGGGGTGACCGCCTTCGCCCGGCCGACGCCTAAATCGACGGTCTTGCACCTGATCTATCCGTCCATCAACCTCGACGAGCGGACGATCGAATACGTCAGCTCCGCGGGGCCGTTCACACCGGACGAGGTCGCACACCTCGATGCCAAGGCCTATGTGATCGGTGCCTCGGTCCGCGGAGAAGTGCCCAAAGAGGTCATTGAAGCACTGGCCGCCAAGGGGGGCATGCTGGCCCTGGATGTCCAGGGCTACATCCGCATTCTGCGCGGCAATCGCTTGGCGCTTGATGAATGGCCGGGCAAGGAGGCGATTCTGCGCCACGTCACGGTCCTGAAGACCGACGCGGTGGAAGCGGAAAGCCTGACCGGCAAGTCCGATCGTTACGCCGCGGCCGAGCGGCTCGCCGCCTATGGCCCCAAGGAAATCCTGCTCACCCATGCGGGCGGCGTCATGGTCTATCACGATGATGTGTTCGATGAAGCGCCGCTCGTGCCCCGGCACATTCAAGGGCGGAGCGGGCGTGGGGACACGTGCACAGCAGCGTATCTGTGCCGCCGCCTGCGGGCGTCTCCGGCGGAGGCCGTGCTCTGGGCGGCCGCGCTTACGAGCCTGAAGCTCGAAACGGAAGGGCCATTCCGGCGCGACATCGCGGAGGCTGAGGCGCTGTATCGACGGATGTGCGCGGGGATATGATCGAAGAGTGAAACAGATCAGGGGTGGGATGGCCGACCGGACGTCTGCGGGCAATCGTAACCTGTGAACAGACTTGCAGTCGCCTCAAGAACCCGACCAAGATCCGTACACAGACGAAAACCCGACCGAACCGTTCATTCCCGTCGTCGGGAATCCATTGATATCTAGCGCCGAACCCGTCGGGGCCGGGCAATTCCCAACGTGAACAGGCCCCAGGCTGCACACCCAGAGATCTGCCTGGCTGTCCATGGCCGCCCCGTTCGTGAGGGCCGAACAGAGCTGATAATCCGTATTCCAGGGGTCCTGATCCGGCAGAGACACATATCCTGAGCTGCGCAGTTCCGCAATGCCGCGCGGATAGACTCCGTTCGTAACCCCAAATGCAATGGACTGGGTAACAATCACACGCGCATTGGCGCCGGCCCGAGTGTAGCGGGCGCGCAGCTGGGCGTTTTGCACCATCGGAATAGCGATGGAGAGGAGGACAGCGACAATCGCCATGCCCAACAGCAGCTCGATCATCGTGAAGCCTGGACGCACCTGTCGCGCGATCGGCCAAATCCGGAACGCAACACGGTTCACGCCTCTTCTCCCAGGATCTGTTGGACGGCATTGCGCAGCGCATTCAGCTTTGCAGACGCTTCGGACGCGCTGCCGCGCTGACACAGCGCTTCAATCTCTTTCAGTTCGTTGGTAAGGGTCTCCCGCACAAATTGTTCAGCGCGAGCCGACAACGCCATTTTTTCAGACAGCTCGTTGAGCAGCGGCGCGAGATCAGTAAAGTTGTCGAATCTCCGCAGCACCATTCGATCGGAGAAATTGCCTTCCAT
>DATJQT010000236.1:0-6679 GCA_035505475.1 Vulcanimicrobiaceae bacterium | reverse complement strand
ACATATCCGGCGGCGACCAGACAGACCCACAGGGCCATGGGTCCGGTTTCGAGACCGATCCGGGATACGAACAGGCCGACGCAGGCCAGCCCGGATGCTGTCGCCGCACCCCGAAGCGCCTGACGCATGGCCCGCCGCAGCGTGAGCCGCCGGGCGGTGCGCGCCAGCAGTCGCTGGATGGCCGGCGCCTCAGACATGGCCAGCCTCCGCGGTCCAGCTCTTCCGGGATCGCCAACGCGCGAAAAGGACGCCGAAGAGTGGGCCGACCGTGACGACCGCGACCTGTAGCGTGAAAGGTGGCGCCGCATCCCACACCGTGAAGGCTCCCATACCGAAGAGCGCCAGGTAGAACGGAAGCGGGGCGGCCCAGATGAGGCCGGACATCACGCACGAGGCGATCCAGGCCGACGCAGCCCGACCCGTCTCGCTGACGGGAAGCGTCCGGGTCGGGTCCGGACCGATCCAGCGTCCTTGGGCGGTGCCCGCGCCCACACCCGGTGCGACCACAAGCAGGCACAGCGCCCCGGCGATCCAGGCCGCCCGAAACGCCACACCTGGCAGAGGCGTTGCGGATGCCCCGACCGGAGCCGTGCTCCAGTGCATTTCGATGATGTACCAGGCGACCCAGGCGACGAGGAGCGTGTGCAGGGCACAGAACGACGCCACCGCCGGGATCCGCCCGCGCCACACGCCGACCCGCCAGAAAGGAATCATGGGGGAGCTACCTCACTCCAGAGAGCGGCATTGCCGGCTCTGAAACGAGTTCGCGGGTCGCCGCGACTCGGTGCAGGCTGCCCGCGACCAGAAACCCGATCCGGTCCGACCACTGCAACAGATCGGCGGACGACGTGCCGAGGAGAGCGCTGCCGCCCGCATCCAGGTGACGGCGGAGGGCGCCGGCGAACAACTCGCGCCCCTCGGCATCGAGCCCGCCGGCGGGCTCATCCAGAATGAGGACTTGTGGCTCGTGCAGCCAGGCCCGCGCGAGCCCGACCCGCTGCCGGAATCCGCGGCCGAGCGTTCCCATCGGCTCGTCAGCGACCGGGCGCATCTGCCAGCGTTCGAGCGCGGCTGCCGCGGCGTTGCGCCCAGCCTGCCGTGCCATGCCGTGCGCGCCGGCGAAGAATTCGAGATCCTCACGCACGGTCATATCTGGATCGAGGCCGATCGCATCCGGCACGTATCCGATGCGCCGCCGCACGGATGATCGCCGGCTCCGGACGTCCTCGCCGCAGACGCGCACGATGCCCGTGTATCCCGGGATGAGCGTGGCGCAGACGGCCAGCACGAGGCTCTTGCCGCTTCCGCTGGGCCCCGACAGACCAAACGCTTGTCCTGCCGGGACTGCGAACGAGATCTCCCGCAGCGCCCAGCGCCCGGCCATGCGACATCCGACCTGCGTCAACTCCAGCACGTCCACGCTCCCCCGTGACCGGTTCAGGATGCCGGACCGGGCGGCAACGACACCGCGACATAGGTGGTGGCTGTCCCGTGCAGCTCGCCGTGCAGCAGGCGCATCGAACGGACCGGAGGGTCTAGCGACGCAATGAACACCGGATCTCCGGGAGCGTCCAGCACGCTCGAGGGCAAGAGAGCCGCCCAGAATGCCGGCAGCAAGGACAGCGGGCCCGGCTCGCTCTGGCTTTGAGGACCGGCAGCGAGGTGAAGCCGGGCCCCGGCGGGAACGTCCGCCACGGCGCGAAACTCGCCCGACGGAAAAAGCAATCCGGCCGCCCGCAACGTGGAGGCGCCGCGATTCTCGATCTGCCATGCGCGGTTCCCGGCGGGCGTGACCCGAATCCCGAGGTCGGGCCCGAGGCCGTCCGCGCGGATCACCGCCGTTTCGCCTGCCACGAACGCACGCTCCCAAGCCTCGCCATCCACGTTCCACCGGATTGCCCGATGGGGGCTCGGGCGATCCTTGGACGTCTCCGCTTCATAGAGCGCGGCCTGCCGGAGCACCGGAGCGAACTGCAGCGTGGCCCGCCGATCCGCGCGCACCCGGAACAGGGCACATGCGTGCACCCCTTCGCCCGTGCCTTGGTCGCGGAGGAGCGTCACTTCCTCCGCCTCGATGTGCGACGCGCCGCCTCCATAGACCGTGATACCCGTGGCGAGGATCACAGCCGGGATGAGGACCATGAGCGCGTGTACCCCGAAGCGGTGGCAGCTCGGACGCAGTGCGAGAGCCGCCGCGACCGCCACGAGGCAGACCACGTATACCGCCACGGTCGCGGCCAGAACGCGTCCCGGGCGCCGGGCCTCCCAGGTCGTCCGCTGATTCGATGGGCGTGCGCGTTCCCACACCATCAGGAGGGATTCGGAGAGGTGCGCACCAGCTCCTCGCTGCGTCCAGGCGGCCTGCGCCTTCCGGAGTGCCTCCAGATTGTGCGCCACAAACACGGCTCCCCTGCCCAGCGGGCGCACACCCTCGGGGGCATCGGGGCGTATCATGGCCGCCGCCCCGCCCCAGCGTATCCACCGCTCCAAGGCAGATTCTTGTTCGGGGCGGAGTTCTCGGCCCAGCGACTCCGGCAAGAGGACCAGGTCGAAACCGTCATAGGCCCGCCAGGTTTCGGGCCAACTGGAGAGGGGAGCCTGGGTCCACTCGGATTCCACGAGTGCTGGCGACGCTGCGGTCGCCGACGCCTTGGCGGTGCTGGTCAGCACACGCGGGCGACTCTGGGACCGCGGAGGGACGATGACCGTGTCAACGGTCACACCGTCCACCCACACCCGCGGGGCGCCAGCACCGGGCGCCACCCACCATGGGACTACCAAAAACCGCTGAGTGCGGGGGCCGAGGGCGAGTTGGATGTGCAGCTTCGCGGTCCCTCCTGCCAGCTCGACCGACCCCCGCCAGGCCCGATCGCCCGTTTTCAGGACCAGTTGAGCCTCGGCCCATCCCCCCGATTCCGGGACAGAGAGGAGGGCCACCGAGGCCTGAACCGGTTCACCGGCGCGCGCCGCACCGCTGTCCACGCTCAGGCCGCCGGCAACCAGCCAAAACCCGAAAACCGCGATGCTGAGCCAACGCCACATAGAATTGCCGCGCTAGTTCTTCCCCGTGTACGCGTCCATGCCATAGATGAGGGCGAGCAGGGCATGCGCGGTGCACAGCTCGGGTCGGTCTTCCCACTCGTCCGCGCTGCGGCTATTCACCCAATAGCCTTCCGGCCGCTGCTCGGCGACGAGCTTCGTCACCATCTCTTTGAACCAGTCGTGCTTGGTGCCGTCGTCTGTCACCACGACATCCGTTTTCATGATGTGCCAGGTGCGTGCAAACACGTCGATATAATAGTAGTAGGTCTTCGAGCCGCGGCCGGGGTGCTCATCCACCGTGTAGTTCTTGGTGATCCACTTGAGGGCTGCCTGCACCCGCGGGTCATTCTTGTCCATATCGGCGTAGATGTAACTCTTCATGCCGGCATAGGTCATCGAGCCGGTCGAGGTCCATCCCCCCTCGAAACTGTACCCGGGATAGTACGCGAACCCCCCGTCATCCAGCGCGCCCGGGACGTCGTTCGACTCGGTCCGATTCTGGACGCGCGAGATGAACTTCACGGCCTTGGCGAAGACCGCATCATTGGCCGGCAGCCCCGAGGCGCGCAGGGCCTCGATCGCGAACTGAGTGTTCGAGAGATCGGGGCGCAGGCTGGATCCGTACCCGAACCCGCCGTAGAACTTGTTGTCCGGTGTGTACCCGTTGGCCTCGTCGGTCTGCTGCCGCTTCAGCCAATCCTGCGCCTTCTGGATGAGCTCCTTGTCTTTGGGGTCATTCAGCGACGCGAGTGCCAAGACGCCGAGTGCCGTCGTGTAATTCTTCGTGCTTTCGTTCCCGCTCCCCTCGGTGATCGATCCATCGGGCTTTGCCGCGTTCCGGATTTTGACAATGGCCAGGCGCATGAAGGGGCCGTCCTCTTCTCGGTATGCGCGATGGCTTCGGGCAAACGCCATCACCGCCAGCTCCGTGATGCCGAGGTGTCCGCCCCAGGTGCCGTCCGGCTTTTGGGCGGAACGCAACCAGCGGAGCCCGTTGTCGATGGCGCGCTGCGCTTGCGACACTGGTGCAGGATCCTTTGGGGTGGGCGCGCCAGCCCAGACGGCTGTGGTCGCCAGTGCGAACACACTGGCCAGCAGAATAGCAGTGAGGATGCGACGAACCATCGGATGCCTCCTTATCGGGGTGGTGTGTGTAAGGCCCTGGCCGCCCAGCAGAGGAGAAGCGTTCCAGTACCCCCGTAGGCAAGGACGGCCGTGGCCAGCGCCGGGTAGGATGTCTCGAGCCTTCCCAACGGGGACAGCGCGTAGATCCATTGCATATGTAAGAAGTCCAGACGCGAAATCCCCGCGGTGATAATCCATGGGTTACAGAGCATGCTGGCCTGCACGAGCAGAGGCCGCGGTCCCATGACCGCAACCAACGGTGCGACGAGAAATGAAGTCGCGGCCATCGCCAGGACCAGCGCGCACCCCAACCCCGCCGCGGGTGCCTGCGGCCACACCACGCGGCTCCACACCGCGAACCCGATGCCAAACGCCGCGATCGCGAGGAGCAGGGCCCTGACTTTCAAAATATCGCCGAGCGACGGGCCCAGCCCGACCGCGCTGGCACAAGCCCAGACGACCGTCCCGGAGGCCAGTACCAGCGCCACCCACAACATCTGTCGGGCGCTCGTTCCCCAGATCAGGCGAGAACAGCCCCGAGATGTCGCCGCCAGGGCCGTCCGAAACGCGGGTGTGTTCTTCGCTTTCAGGGGTCGCGTTCCAAAATATATGCTCACGAGGAAGAGGGTGGTGAGTTCGATCTGCGGGACAAGGGTCGCGATCCGGACGCCCGGCCGAGGACCGACGATCTCGATTGCCTCCATGCCCCAGGCAGCGATCGCCATCGTGCCTGCGGTCGCACACAAGGTTGTCATGATTGCTAATAACAGCCGTCGTTTGCTTGGGCGCACGGGTGTCCTCTCAAGAATTGCCATAGCATGCTGCGTGCCGGAGCGAGGTGTCTCCGCAGATCACGGTCAGAGTGATGAATTATTTCAAAGGGTTATGTAAGGAACGAAACTTTCCAGAGGTCCGGAATTCATGAGCTGTGAGGGACTGTCTATGATGTGTACACGGCATGCGGGGCAGTGCGAGCAGCAGGCGGGGAGCCTGTTACGAAGCACCCTTCAACTAATCTGAGGTCTGGACTTGCCACAACGATCTTCTATCCGCTCCCCATTTCCGGCGATCTGGTCGCGCAACCATTTGCATGGAACATTTGCCCATGTGCAACATTCTGAATTTCTTGGCCGATGGCTGATTCTTCAGGAGGGCCGCAACGGACACAGCGCGACACCACTAGTCTTCTGCATCCGCATCGTTCGCGTGCAACCGCTTGCGCAGGGTGGTGCGATTCACACCGAGCAGTTCGGCCGCTCGCACCTGGTTCCCTCCCGTGATGGCGAGTGCGGCCTGAACCAGACTTTCCTCGACGGTGCCGACCAGATCGTGGTAAATGGAGGTCTCGCCACGCTCTCCACCCTGCAGCCGCGATTTCAACTCGGCTTCGGCCGCAGCTTTCAATCCAGTGATCATGGACGCCTCTGCCTTCGAGACGCGTTCAGAGATTTCCGGAGGCAGGTCCGTCAGCCCAATCACACGGCTGCGCGTGAGGACCGATGCGCGGCGAATCACCGCCTCCAGCTCGCGGACGTTGCCGGGCCAATCGTACCGGAGCATCGCGTCCATCGCGTCCTGCCGAATGCCCCGGAGGTCCCGTTGCGCATCCCGCGCCGCGATTGTCACAAAGTAGGCCGCGAGATCGTAGAGATCTTCCTTCCGCTCGCGCAGGGGCGGGACGGGAATGGTGATGGCTTGGAGCCGGAAAAACAGGTCGTCCCGAAACTGCTTGGCAGCGACGGCATCCCGCAGCGGGGTCTGCGACGCGGCAACGATGCGGACATCGACGGGGATGGACTTCATGCCCGGCCGCTCGATCTGCCTGTCCTGGAGGACGCGCAAGAGCTTCGTTTGCTGGGCAAAGGAGAGTACGGGGATCTCTGCCAGAAAGAGGGTTCCCCGATCCGCCAGCTCGAATCGGCCGGGCTGGCGCGCGCCACCGATGGGCTCGATGCCGTAGAGTTCGGCGTCCAGGCCGGCTTCAGGATACGCGCCGCAATCTACGCTGAGAAACGGATGGTGCTGGCGTTCGCTGTAGCGATGAATGGCCCTGGCCACCAGCTCTTTGCCGACGCCGCTCTCGCCTTCGATGAGGACGGCGACGGCGTTGTGGCTCACCATCCCGATCAGCTTGAACACGTTCTGCATGACCGCACTGCGTCCGATCAGACGGGGGACACCGGGCTCGGCTGCGGCAATCAGCGACGGCTCGGTCGCGAGGGCGACCGTATCGCTTCGGTCGGAAAGGGCGCGGGCAATCACTTGCTTGACCTGGTCCAGGTCTAATGGCTTGTTGAGGTATTCGAATGCTCCCTTGTGCATGGCATCCACGGCCGTGTCCAGGGTCCCATAGGCAGTCATGAGGATGACTGGCATCGCAGGGGTCGCGGCTCGCACCCGGTCAAGGATCTCGATCCCGCTCATCCCTGGCAGGCGAATATCGCAGAGTAGCACATCCGGCCGCATTGCCTCGAACTGCTGCAGGGCTTCCTGCGCATTGCCAGCCACCTCA
>DATJQT010000235.1:0-13835 GCA_035505475.1 Vulcanimicrobiaceae bacterium | reverse complement strand
TGCTGGATGGCCGCGAGCGATAGCCGTCCGATGCCCGGCCACCCGAACACCTGCTCGATGACAATGCTGCCACCCAAGAGACCTCCGAGTTGAAGACCCAGGACCGTCACCACCGAAAGTAATGCATTGCGGAGGGCGTGATGGGCGATTACCCGGCCTTCCGCGACCCCCTTGGCCCGGGCGGTCCGGATGTAATCGAGGCCGAGCACATCCAGCATGCCCGACCGGATGAACCGGGTGAGCGGGGCGGCCAACGCCACGCCCAACGTGACAGACGGGAGTAGGCTGGCTTTTAACGCGGCTGCCGGATCGGTGGTGAATGCTACGTACCCCGAGGGTGGCAGCCATCGGAATTGGAGGGAGAAGAGGAGGATCAGCATGATGCCGAGCCAGAAGCTCGGAAGCGAAATGCCGAGCAGGGCAAACGTCGTCGAGCCCTGGTCCACCCAGGAGCGCGGGCGCAATGCCGAGAAGAGTCCGGCGGGGAACGCGATGAGCAGTGCGATGAAAAATGAGCAGCCGACGAGCTGCAGCGTCACCGGCAGCGCACCCAGGATAAGCTGCAGGGCGGGCTTTTTTGAGACCCATGAGGTGCCAAAATTCCCGGCCGCGACGTTCTGCAGCCATTTCAAATACTGCACGGGGATAGGCTGGTCTAGGCCCATTTCGTGGCGGATCTGGGCGAGAACTTCTGGGGTGGCTTCCGTGCCGAGCATTACCGCGGCCGGATCGCCAGGGATCAGGCGGATGATCGTGAAGACGATGATCGAAAGGAATGCAAGGACAGCAACGAACTGGACCAAGCGATTGATCAGGTAGTATGCCATGCGCCGCCCTTGCCTCTCCTGCGACCGGGCACCTCTCGGGACCGTAATCTAACCACAGATTACGCAGATTACACAGATTCATTTTTGTTCCGGAACCCTCGTCCAGGAATCTGCATCATCTGCGAAATCTGCGATTTCCCTATATCTTCGGTCGGTGCTGCGCCCAGGGCGCGATTGCCTCGAAGCAGGCAGCGGCGCGCAGCACGGTCTCATCGGCGTGCCAGCGTCCCACGATTTGCAAGCCGACCGGCAGGCCTTCGCTCGTGAAGCCGCAGGGCACGGTGGCGGCAGGCTGACCTGTCAGGTTGAAGGGGAACGTAAACGCCAGCCGGTCGAACATCGTCGGTGTCGGCCGTCCGCCTATCTCTTTCGGGCCTTGATGCGGGTCTGCCGTGGGGGCGGCGACCCATGCCGCGACGGGCATCTGTGGCGTGAGCAACAGGTCGCAGGAATCGAAGAATCGCCGCGCCTGATCGTAAAAAGGGCTCCGGGCCATGAGCGCTTGCGAGTGTTCGATGGCCGAGACCTTCTGCCCATTCTCGATCATCTGGCGCAGACTCGGCTCGATCCAGTCGGGCCGTGCCCGGTAGCGGTCAATCTGGCGGCCCGCAACGCTGACCTCGTACGTGATCTTGTGCCAGGTCCCCGGGTCCGGCCAGCTGGGGTTCCGTTCTTCCAGCGCACACCCGCATTCGGCGAACCGGCGCGCGGCCGCTTCGCACAGCCGGCGCACTTCCGGGTCAACCGGCGCATAGCCTAGGTCGGCGCTCCACACCACGCGCAGGCCGTTCAGATTTCCTTCGCAGGCGGCGAGGTAGTCCGCAGGCGGCGCGTCAATGGACAAGGGATCCCGCGGGTCCGGCCCGGCGATCGCGTTCAGCAACAGCGCCCCATCGCGCACCGTCCGGGTCATCGTCCCGTTGTGGGAGCGGGCCGCCCAGTAATCCGCAGAGGGCGCCATGGCGATGCGGCCGAACGACGGCTTGAAGCCGAAGATACCGCAAAGCGCAGAGGGGATGCGGATCGAGCCAGCGCCGTCAGAGCCATGCGCGATCGGTCCGAGGCCCGCAGCAACCGCCGCGCCCGCCCCGCCAGACGATGCCCCGGAGGTCCGATCGAGCTTCCACGGATTCACGCACGGTGGGCCGATCAGGTTGTCGCAGGAGTCCTTGTGCCCGAAGTTGGGCGTATTGGTCTTGCCGAGTAACACGGCGCCGGAGCGCTTCATCCGACTGGCGACGATGCCGTCTTCGGTCGGGACGTTCTGCTCGAAAAACTTGGACCCGAACGTGGTGCGGATCCCGGCGGTGGCCTCCAGATCTTTCAGGGAATACGGAATGCCGTCCAGCGGTCCCAGGCGGGCATTCTGTTGCGCGCGTTTCTCGGCGGCCTTCGCCTGCTCCAGCGCGAGGTCGGCAGTGACGGTGAGAAAGGCATGCAGTGTGGGGTTGAGCCGATCAATCCGCTCGAGAAGTGTGCGGGTGATTTCGACCGGTGAAATGGCGCGGGTGCGGATGAGACGATCCAACTCCGTCGCTGGCGTGAAAGCAAGCTCGGTCGCGTCCATAGTTCCTCCGGTGGTCAGGCTCGATGGGTCCGACATGGTTCATGCTTCGACAAGCCACGCGACAACTCAAGGCACACACAACATGGACGAAAAACGTCACGCGCAGATCAAGGGAACGGTTCACCCTCCAATCGCGCTGGGCGAGTCGACGCGCGAACGGGCGAGTCAAAGAAAATCGCCTCTACGTATTCGTTAATGCGTTCAGCAATTTCAGTGCGGTCTCTGCGACGCGTTCTGCCGCACCAGGCGCGATGGCTGCAGGCAGCCGGTACCCTTTGTACGAATGATCTACCTCGTACCCGCCATCGGGGTACGCATCGGCAACGGGCAGGTAGCCGACGCAGCCGTTGCTGTAGGCGGCGACGAAGGTGGGCTGGAACGGCGAGCCCTTCTTGATCGCCAACTGGATTTCGACAAACAATTCGCCGGCCACGCCGACGAAACCGACGTCGTTGATCCGGATCGCCTGCACCGGCACCCGCACGTGCGATGGGCCGAGCTTCTGCTCGATCGTGCGGACTAGTTGTTCGGCCCACATGACCTGGTACTTGGCGGGGTTCTGGTCATCCACATCGGCTTTACCGTCAATCAGCGCCTCAAGTGCCTCCCTGCGCTCCTGAAGGAGGTGCTTGGCCTCGGCGAGGTCGGGCAGCTTCTTCAGCGGGACCGAGAGCACTTCCTCGACTCCCGCGACCAGGCTGGGAATGGGCGTGTCAACCGGTTCCTTGCGGACGAGGTGAAACGTCGCGACGGATGTCAACCAGTGTTCCTGTTGCACCATCGTCCGGGTTTCGATATCGAGAAAGATCTTGGCGGCTTCGAGGCCCAGCATGGTGCCAACCCGCTCGGCCTCGGCCACGTCCGCATGCATGGGGTTTTTAGGATTGATATTACCCGTCGAACCTTGGAGAAACAGGCAGCTCGCACCCGTTTCGCGTTCCACGGTCCGCCGCATCGGACCGGGAAAATCGGGACTGATGAGACGGCTCGCCGATCCCGCGAAGATCGGGTGGCAAGTGAAGTTCACGACCGCCGCCAGCGGCCGTCCATCCATGCTATCAATCCGCACGACTCCGACCGCATGGTCCACCGGCCCGTTGTGATTGATGCCCAACACGGTGCGGCCGTCCGCCAGCTTCTCGCGGCGATTCGTAGAAAACTCGATCCGGCCATGGCCCGCCGCAATGCGCGCTGGCCGCTTAGTGGTATTCGCCTGCATGACCGCGGATAGCAGCAAGTGCGGAAGCGATCGGATGTACGCGTCCTCCTCGGGACGCACCCGATCTTGCTCGCCGCCGATCTTCACGGGCGAGCTGGTCGGCGCCGAATGCGAATGCGTGCAATTGACGAGGATGTGCGACCGCTGGGTACCGAGATAGCCGGCGATGGCGTCCCGGATCTCGTCAACGAGCGGCGGGTGGAGGTAGGTCAGGTCGCAGTCGAGGATCGCCACCGTCTTGCCATTGGCTGTTGCGACCAGCGCGGTGGCGAACATATCCATGTGGATGCCGGTGGACGGCCGGCTCCGTCGCGAGTAGCCCATCAGGTCCACACCGATCGGCGGTGTGATTGTGGCTCGCCCAACGCCGACATGCAGGATGGAAGGCATTACTTCCCTCCCTTGGCTACAGCACGAATGGGTAATGGGTGGAGGCATCTTACTCTGGCAGTCAAGAAAGTCAAACCCGGTGATATCGCGCGGGAACAGCGCATCGCATCTGTGAAGCGTGTTCTCGGGGTGGGGTGAGCCACACTTGCGGTTGTCGCTATCGGATTGCGGCGGAGGCGGGAAGAAATCGCAAGGCCGTCGTCGGGCAGAAGGGAACGCAGCGTGGAGCGCCGCCGCACAGATCGCATTTGGCGACGCGGCGATCGGAGTCCTGGATCATGTTGCCGAACGGGCAGGCGGCAACGCAGGTGCCGCAGCGCACGCACCGCTCTTCCCGATGGCGGATCGTTCCGTATGTATCGCGCACCAATGCGCCCGTCGGACACGTCGCCAGGCATGCGGCGTCTTGGCACTGTAAGCAGGTCACAGGGGTCCCGAGTTCAGGGCCGCGCCGGAAGACGCGAATGCGCGCAGTGCCCGGGAGCCCCTCCGACCCGTGCGCGAAGGCACAGGCCAATTCACATTTGCCGCAAGCAACGCACCGCTGGACGCTAATGCACAGACTGCAACTCATCGGCCGTTCCCGAGTGCGCCAAGTGCCGCCATGGTTGCGGCGGTGGACGCACGCTTGCAAGTATCGCAGGTCTCAAAATATGCGATTGGCAGCCTGGAGCGGCCGCTCCAGTATTCGGCCTGCGCCGTCGTGATAAGTGCCCGTCCGCAGGTCTTGCAGGACAGCATGGTAAAGGTTTTCCCCCAGATCGTCCGGGTGCCGTTGCTTTCCTCGGCTTGAATCGTCCCCGTCGGGCAAATGGCGGCGCAAGCCAGACAGCCGACGCAGTCCGGGGGAGGCTGTTTCAGCGGAGGGGCCACTTTCCGTTCGGTCCCGTGACTCACCAGCGAGATGGCCGACAGCCCGACCCGATCGCACACCCGGGTGCACAGGCCGCACAGGATGCAGTCGGTGGCCTCGGTATTGCGGGGATACGATGTCTGGTCGAGGCCATACTCGCGGGCGAGTTGCTGGATCAGAGGTGTGTCAGGACAGCGTGCGAGCAGCAAGTCGAGGAGGTTCCTCCGCATGGCCTGGACCCGTTCGGAACGGGTGCGGACCTGCAACCCGTCCGTGATCGGAAACAGACAGGCGGTCACCAGCTCTCCCGGGGTGCCGTTACGGAGAATTTCAACCAGGCACAGCCGACAGGCGCCGGCCGGCTCGACAGCGGGGTGATGACACAGGGTGGGAATGACGATACCCGCCTTGCGAAGGACCTCAAGCAGAAACGTGCCTTCTGGTGCATGAAGCGTCCGCCCGTCCGCCACGACGGCGACCATGCGCGGCGGTGAACCGTCATCGTTCGTGTCTTGATGGCCCGGTGCCGGGCGGACGGCTTTCATCATGCCTCCTGTCCTGCGCACACCATCTTGGGGCCGAATCCAACCGCATGGCGCGGGCAGGCTTCGAAGCACGCGCCACAGCCGATGCACCGGTCCGCATCGATCCGGTGTGCCTTGTGCTTTACACCGGCGATCGCGCCGAGAGGGCACGCCGTGAAACAGGTGTGGCAGCCGTTGCAGTCCTGTGCGCGAATGTGGTAGGTCGTGAGCGCCCGGCAGCTGCCGGCCGGGCAGGCCCTTGCCTCGAGGTGCGCGGTATATTCCTCGCGAAAATAGCGCAGCGTCGAGAGCACCGGATTGGCGGCGGACTTGCCCAGCTCGCACAAGCTCGCGGCCTGCATGGTCTGGGCAAGCGCTTCGATGCGCTCCAGATCGCCGGTCTGACCAGCGCCCGTGACGAGCCGGTCAAACAACCCGACCATCTGGCGGAGGCCTTCCCGGCACGGGAGGCACTTGCCGCACGATTCCTCGCTGAGGTAGCGGAGAAAATAGCGGGCGACATCCACCATGCAGGTGCGATCGTCCATCACGATCATGCCGCCCGAGCCCATCATCGAGCCCGCCGCCGTGAGCTGCTCGTAATCCACGGGGAGATCGAGGAGCGACGCGGGGAGGCAGCCGCCCGACGGGCCACCGGTCTGCACGGCCTTGAAGGGCCGGTCGCCTCGCATGCCGCCCCCGATGTCAAAGATGATCTCGCGGAGCGTGGTCCCCATCGGGAGCTCGATCAGTCCTGTATTTTGGACTTTCCCGACCAGGGAGAACGCCTTGGTCCCTTTCGAGCGCCCGGTGCCGAGCGCGGCGAACGCGTCGGGACCGGCGGCGAGAATCGCCCCGACGTGCGCCCAGGTTTCAACGTTGTTCAAAACGGTCGGCAGATCGAACAGGCCCCGCTCCGTGGCGTGCACGTATTTCGCGCGGGGCTCGCCGACTCTTCCCTCCAAGGATCTCATGAGGGCGGAGGATTCGCCGCAGATGAAAGCGCCCCCACCCCGGGCAATTGCCAGGTCTAGTGCGAAGCCGGTGCCGAGGATGTCGTGCCCCAGGAACCCCGCTTCACGCGCGGCGGCCAGTGCCGCCTCGAGGTGGCGGACCGCCAAGGGATATTCGTCCCGGACGTAGAGGAATCCTTCGTGGGCGCCGACGGCATAGGCCCCGATGATCATCCCCTCGATGACCGCGTGGGGGTCGCCCTCCAGGATGGAGCGATCCTTGAACGCGCCGGGATCGCCTTCGTCGCCGTTGCAGATAACGAACTTGCGCTCTCCAGGGGCTCGGCGGCAGGCACGCCATTTCCCAGCCGTCGAAAACCCGGCGCCGCCCCGGCCGCGCAAACCGGCGTGTTCGATGATGTCGATGACTTCCGTGGGGGTCAGCTCGGTCAGAGCGGTGCGCATGCCGGCGTACGCACCATGCGCCAGAGCGTCGGCGATGTCGGTGGGGTCAATGCGGCCGATGTTCCGGAGCGCGATGCGGGTTTGCCTGGCGTAAAACGGGATCTCTTTGGCGAGCGGAATCGGCCGATGGTCCGCCGGATGGTGGTACACGAGGCGCTCTACGACTTCTCCTCGCTCCAGCGTCCGGGTGCAGATCTCGGGAACGTCAGCGGCCTTGACCCGTGTGTACAAGATCCCGTCGGGCTCGATCATGACGAGCGGGCCTCGCTCGCAGAACCCGTGACACCCGGTGCGTTTGGTGTGGATTTGGAGGGTGGATCGGTCGTCGTATGCGCGGGCGAACGCATCGGCGACATCCATCGCACCGTTGGCGCGGCACCCGGTACCGCAGCAGATCCGGATGTCGCGACCGCTGACACGCAGGCGCACGCTGGTCTCGGCGGCGGGGTCGCACTGCGCGACTGGCACCATCACGCATGCCCTCCTTCGTCGAGGAGCGCGGGCAGGCGATTCGTTTTCGCCTGGGCAACGTAGCGCTCGCCCAGGATCATGACCGGCGCGAGTGCGCAGGCCCCCACACAGTTGACCGTCTTGAGCGTGAACCCGAAATCGGGTGTAGTCTGGCCGGGCGCGATGGCGAGCCGTCGCTCGAGCTCATCGAGTAGGCGGTCAGCCCCGCGGATGTGGCAGGCCGTCCCGGTGCAGACCTTGATGACCGTCCGGCCTTGCGGCTGCAGGGCAAACGCCCGATAGAAGGTCACCACCGAAAACACTTTGGCGAGCGGGACCCCGAGCGTTTTCGAGACGGCAGCCAGGCCCTCGCAGGGCAGGTAGGCATACGCCCGCTGCACGTCCTGCAGGACCGGAATCAGGGAGGTCTCACGCGGTGCGTAGCGCGCCAAGATTTCAGCCAACGGTGCCGGGTCGAAACAGGGCGCCATCAGACAGCCTCCACACCCGAGATCGACCGGACCGGGAGCGGGGCCGGGGCCCGATCCGGCGAGTCCGGAGTCCGGAAAACGCCCAGCGGGTAATACGGGAGCATGTGGTCCTCCAGCCACTGGGCGGCGTCGGCGGGCGGCAGCCCCCAGTTAGTCGGGCAGACGGCCAGCACCTCGACCAGACTAAAGCAGGTGTTCTGCGCCTGGTATTGAAACGCTTGGCGCAGCAGGGCTTTGGCCTGGATGGCGTAGCGGGGCCGATGCGCGGCGGCCCGGGCGATGAAGATGGGAGTGCGCAACGTGGACAGCAGTTCCGCGACCCGGAGGGGGTAGCCGGCCTCTGCGACACTGCGGCCTGCGGCACAGGTACTCGTCCGCTGATCGGGTAGGGTGGTCGGGGCCATCTGGCCACCCGTCATGCCGTAGGTCGCGTTGTTCACGAACACGATACTGACCTTTTCTCCCCGATTGGCGCAGTGAATGATCTCGGCCGTGCCGATCGAGGCCAGGTCGCCATCGCCCTGGTAGGCCACTACGAACAGATCTGGACGGGCCCGTTTCACGCCAGTCGCAACCGCCGGGGCGCGGCCATGCGCGGCCTCCTGGCAGTCCGTGGCGAAATAGTCGTACGCGAACACCGAGCAGCCGACGGGGGCAATGAACACCGTGCGCTTTCGGACGGCCATTTCGTCCAGCACCTCGGCGACGAGGCGGTGAATGACGCCATGGCTACAGCCCGGACAGTAATGGGTGGAGACCGGCAAGAGCGCCTGCGGGCGTGCCAGGAGGGCAGCGTTAGACATGGGCGACTTCCTCGGCTGCAGACCTGATGCGTCGGACGGCGATGGCCACTTCCTCTGGTGCGACGAGCTGCCCGCCCTGCCGGCCCAGAAAGTGAATCGGTCGTCGTCCCTGCACGGCCAGCCGAACATCCTCGATCATCTGGCCAGCGGAGAGCTCCACGACCAGTACCGCTGTCGCTGCCTCGGACCGGCGTCGCAGCTCGGCAGTCGGGAAAGGGAACAAGCTGATCGGGCGGAGCAGCGCTGCCCGGATGCCCTGCTGCGCGAGGATGTCGAGGGCGGTGGCACATACCCGAGCGGCACTGCCATATGCGACCAGCAGTACGTCCACGGAGCCGTCGCCACTGAGTGCCGCCCAACGGACCTCATCTCTCTCGATCTGTGCGAACTTTTCCTGCAGATGATCGTTGTGCGCCTGGAGCCGTTCGGGATTCAGGTAGAGGGAGTTGATCACGGCCCGCGGACGGCTTTCGTCCCAGCCGGTTGTCGCCCAGGTCTTGGCCGCCAGCGGCTTGCAGGCAGAACGGCCGTCGTGAAACTCCACTGGCTCCATCAACTGGCCGATCAGGCCGTCGCAGAGCACGAGGACGGGGTTGCGGTAGTAATCCGCCAGGTCGAACGCGTCCTGCACCAGATCGGCCGATTCCTGCGCGGACCACGGCGCGAGGGTGAGGCAGCGGTAGTCGCCATGCCCGCCGCCCTTAGTGGCCTGCAAGTAATCGGCCTGTCCGGGCAAGATACTGCCCAGGCCCGGTCCAGCGCGCATGACGTTGACGATCACGGCCGGCAACTCCGCCCCTGCGAGATATGAGATGCCCTCCATCATAAGAGAGATGCCCGGCGAAGAAGAGGCGGTCATCACGCGCTCGCCGGCGCCGGAGGCACCGTACACCATATTGACGGCGGCGACTTCGCTTTCCGCCTGGACGAAGCTGCCGCCGATCTCCGGGAGCCGCCGCGACATGTACTCCAGGATCTCGGTCTGGGGCGTGATCGGATAGCCGAAGAACAGCTTACAGCCGGCCTGCACGGCCGCTTCGCCGATCGCCTCGTCGCCTTTGATCAACTCTCGCGCCATCGGCTCCTCGTCAGTAATCGAAGTACCGGTAGATGGTGCTGCCCGCTTGCAACTCGATGGCGAGGTCGGGGCAGGCGATCCCGCACAGCCGACACCCGAGGCAGCGCCACGGCTCGGCGACGGTCGCGTAACAGACGCCACGGCCATTCAGCTCTCGCGACAGCGCCAGGATGCCCTGCGGGCAGGCGCGAATGCAGTGCTCGCACCCCTTGCAGCGGTCGCGGTCAATTGCGACCTGCGGCATGTCACGCTCCCTGACGGACCGGACGACCGGCCGCGACGAGCGGCGGAGTAAGGGGCGGTCGCACCGGGAAGGTGGTCTTGAGCATCGCTTGCGGGGTGATGGCCCTGCTCTTCGGCGCTTCATATGGCGGATAGACCATGCGACGGAGCGGCAAGACGGGGCAGTCTGCCCACCCGGGCGGCAGCGAGCCGATCAGGCGTTCGTCCACGGCGGCGAGGGCGACCTGCACGCCGAGCACGGCGGCGGTCTGCTCCGTCAGGCGTAGCCCACGGAGGACGAGGCTGGGTGTCGTTTCTCCTAGCAGGTGGGTGTTCGCGATCAGGCCACGGACGGGCACGCGTGCGGCCGCTTCGATGGCACGGATCATCGGGACGGCATCCGGCACTTTTTCAGTCTGGGGCCGTGCGAAGTTCAGGGCGACGAGCAGCTCCACATCCTCGTCAGGGACGGTGTGCGCCACGGCGCCGAATACCAGCGCACCGACCGGATCGCCCCCGAGATCCACGATCAGCTTTTCCCCGCGGTTCTGCAGCAGACCAGGGAGGCCGGAGGGCAAGACGGGAACCGTCTCGTACATGCATTCGCCATCCGGGGCGAGGACCGGGACCCCGTCTGCCGCCATGGTGCGGTGCAGGGAACGGCAGCGAAAATAGGGTTTCACCACGTCCAGGTCAATGAGCGCGACTCGCCGCCCCTGACGGACCAAGACCAGCGCTCCATTAACGGCTATTTCGGTTTTTCCGCTGCCGAACCCTCCGGCAATGACCGTGACGCGCGGCTCGAACACCTCGGCCTCCTGTTCGGGTATCTTGATTGCTCCAATTGTCGGTACAGTCTTTGAGCAAACGGGGGACCATAATCGTGCCGCAGGATTGAAGCGGACTTACAAGGACAATCCAGAAAGACTCATTGCAAAATGCATGAGGAAGATTTCATAATGCAGTTCGGAGGACGCCATGCGAGCCGACGATCTGCGGTTCAATGAGCTGGTAAACTGGACGGATGGCCTCTTGAGCGTCCACGGGCGCCGGCTGGTGCTGCACGACATCCACGCGATGGCCCAGTTCCGCCACGACCTCGTCGAGACCGCCGGCCCCGAGCGCGCCCGGCGCATTCTCAGTCGGTACGGCACGTTCTGGGGGCAGGCCGCGGCTGCGGGCATGCTGCGCGTATTCACATGGGAGAGTCCGGAGGAGTTGCTGCGCGCCTGCTTTCGGCTGCAGACGCTGGGTGGCCTCGCACGGGCGACGGTCAAGGACCTACAGCTCTCCCCTGATGGCCGCGTGCGAATCGAGGCGGTTTGGGAGGTGTCGGCGGAATCCGAGGAGCATCTGGCAGAGCTGGGACCCTCCGCCGAGCCGGCCTGTTGGATCCTCAGCGGCTATGCCTCAGGTTATGCGTCCTTCTGTCTGAAACGGCCGGTCTATTTCGTGGAATTTGACTGCCGGGTCTGCGGAGCGCAGCAGTGTGCGGTCATCGGGATGGACGAGGCATCCTGGGGCGCGCAGGCCAAGACCGTCGCGGAGCGATTCCAGGCGGACGACATCCACGGCAAGATTGAGCGCCTCACCGCCGAGCTGGAAACCCGCGAGCGAGAACTGGCCGCGAGCCGCCGCCGGCTCGCGGCTCTGGAGGGCTCCCGGCATCCAGCGCTGGCGCCGACGCGCAGCAAAGCGTTCGAGCAGGTGCTCGAACTGGCGACGCGGGTCGCACGCTTCGATTCGCCGGTCCTGATCACGGGCGAAAGTGGCGTCGGCAAAGAGGTCATTGCGCGGTTCATCCATGACGCGTCGCCCCGCGCCCAGGGGCCCTTTGTAGCCGTAAGCTGCAGCGCGCTGCCTGAGTCCCTGCTCGAGACCGAACTCTTCGGCCATAAGGCGGGGGCGTTCACGGGAGCCGTGCGGGACCGCGCCGGCCTCTTCGAAGAGGCGCAGGCCGGGACGATCTTTTTGGATGAAATCGGCGATGTGCCTCCGGCTGTGCAGATCAAGTTGCTTCGGGTTTTGCAGGAAAGGCAGGTGCGCCGCGTGGGCGAGAACCGGCCGAAATCGGTCAACGCCCGCGTGTTGACGGCCACGCACCGAGACCTGGAGGCGGGGGCGGCGGCCGGGCAGTTCCGGGAGGATCTCCTCTACCGTATCCGGGTAATCGAGATCCACATTCCCCCGCTCCGGGAGCGGCGAGAGGACATCCTGCCGCTGGCCCGCCACTTCGGCGAGCGGCTCCAGGCGCGGTTGGGCCTGCCACGGTTCGCGTTGGACTCGAGCTGTCTAGACGCCTTGCAGGCCTATACGTGGCCGGGCAACGTCCGCGAGCTGGAAAACGCGCTCGAGCGGGCGGCCGTGCTGTCCGAAGATGGTCGGATCACGCCGGACCTCCTGCCGACGGCGATCGTGGAGCGCCGGTCCCGCACCGCGGGGCTTGGGGACGATCGCACGCTCGACGACCTCGAGCAGGCGCACGTTCACCTCATCCTGGAGCGTTGCGGGGGTAACCGTCAGGAGGCCGCACGGATCCTCGGGATCAATGCCACCACGCTCTGGCGTAAGCTGAAGCGCTGGGAAGGCGCCGAAGCCTAAGCGATGTTCTGACCGTTTCCAAACAACTCACTTCCAAACAAACCGCCCCGGCTCAAAGGCCGGGGCGGTTTGTTTGCCCTATTCGATTCGCGTTCTGCACCTTACTTGGCCAGCGGCGGGGTGCTCTGGGGCGGGCGGCGCATCTTGGTTGCCTGCTCGAACGCGTACGCAAAGCCGATCAGCTTCGCTTCGCTCCAGGGCTTCCCGAGGATGTCCATGCCCACGGGTACGCCCAACGGCGCCGCCGCGGTCGGGGTCGAGAAGCCGGCGGGGACGTCAATGGCCGGGAATCCCGTCATGGACGCCAGAATGCCTGTGCGCTCGGCTTGGTCCAGCTCGGGGATGGGAACGACCAGCCGCTTCTGCAGCGGGTACACGAAGGCGTCGAGTTGCTGGTCCGCCATGAGGGTCATGAGG
Organism: Vulcanimicrobiaceae bacterium; assembly: GCA_035505475.1. Lineage (GTDB taxonomy): Bacteria > Methylomirabilota > Methylomirabilia > Methylomirabilales > 2-02-FULL-66-22 > 2-02-FULL-66-22. The sequence continues at coordinate 975 of DATJQT010000235.1, read as the reverse complement.
ACCTGGCGCAGGTCGCGGATCTTCATCTGCCGGTCCTTGTACTCCGCTTCGTTCAGCGGATCCTGCAGACTGTTGGCCGCCACCAGGGTCTTCTCCAGCGACGGCTTATGGTACTGGCCCTTCGCAATAAAGTCGGAGAGGTCCTTGACCGGTGCGTTCGGCCCCAGGCTCGCCAGGTAGTTATTGAAATTCTCCTTCAATTCCCACTTCTGCACGTCCAACTCGCCGATAATCTTCCCGGAATCAATGGCGGGGTGCATGATGTCAATGAGGACGGCTCCCTGCGCCTTCAATGCGGCGAGCGCCTTGTCCATCATCTTGTTGACTTCTTCGTTTTGCGGGCCGATGCCGAACAGCGTGCGCAGCACGCCAATCCGGGCCCCCTTGAGCGCGCCGGCATTCAATGCCTTCGTATAGTCCGAGGTCTGCCCGACACTCCACGCAGTCAGCGGGTCCGCCGGGTCGTAGCCGGCCATGACGTTCAACATGCGCGCATTGTCTTCCACAGTCCGCGTGATCGGGCCGGCCGCATCTTGGGTTGCGGACACCGGCGCGACGCCTGACAAGCTGATCAGGCCTTTCGTCGGGCGGAACCCAACCAGGTTGGTGGCCGACGCTGGAGATCGGATGGAATTGACCGTGTCCGAGCCGGTACCCAGCACGCCAAAGTTCGCCGCGATGCCCGCACCGGTACCGCCACTGGAACCGCCCGGTGTCCGGCCCAGGTCGTACGGGTTCTTCGTCTGGCCGCCCATCGAGCTCACCGTTACGCCGCCGGACGCCAGCTCATGCATGTTCATCTTGGCCAGAATCAGCGCCCCGGCCTGCCGGAGCTTCTTGACGACGGTGCCGTCGGCGAGCGGGACGGATTTCTCTAGGTTCTTGCTGCCGACGGTGGTCGGCATGTCGGCGGTATCGAAGTTGTCCTTCAGCAGGACCGGCACGCAGTGGAGCGGGCCGACCGGACCTTTGGCG
>DATJQT010000234.1:0-3885 GCA_035505475.1 Vulcanimicrobiaceae bacterium | reverse complement strand
GCATCCAGCCAGGCCTTTTTGCGGACATCCGTGTTGACCCGGAAAAATCGGTGGTCGTCCTTGTCGAACGTGGTCTCGCGCGAATAGCGACCCTCCAGCAGCCCCGACGAATGCGGCACGCGTGTCATCAGGCCGACTCCGCAGGCATTCGCCGGCGCGATCAGCGGGGCGCCGATCTGCTGCTCCAGCAGGTTGTAGATGATCTGCGTGATCATGCCGCGCTCGATGCAGACCCGCCCCTCGTCCGCTTGGCGAACGTCAATGGCCGGTCCGAGCGTCGCCCCGTAATACCCGATTTTTCCTTCGGCCTTCAGCCGCTCCAATTCGGCAAAGAGGTCGTCGCGCCGGAGCGTGTCAATGCGTGGATTGTGGAGCTGGTATAAGTCGATCCGATCGGTAGCCAGGCGGCGCAGGCTTTCCTCGCACGCCTTCCGGACGAACGCAGGAGTCCAGTCCTGTGGACGCTCGCGCTGGCCGGGCTGGACGCCCGGATGATTGTAGAAGTCGTACCCGAACTTCGTCGAGTACACGACCCGATTGCGCTGATCGCCGAGCGCCTTGGCGAGGAGCGTTTCGCCCAGCCCATCACCATATACGTCAGCCGTATCGAAGAACGTGATGCCGAGATCGAACGCCCGCCGCAGCAGACGAATCCCAACCGCCTCGTCTTTGATGCCCCACATCGGGGTGCCCACCGTCCAGACGCCGAACCCCACCTCTGACGCAATCAGATCGGATTTTCCAAATGTCCGATATCGCATTCGTGTCCTCTCGCCGAAGTCCGACAGCGATCTCCGACAACGACAGCGTGAAACCGTGATCGTGTTCGTGATCGCGCTGTTCGGTGTCCGGCGCTAATTGCTTGGCGCCTCTTCGCCTTTTCGCCCCTTCGCTCCAGCAGGATTCCTCGCGCTTGCTCAGTGGCCTTCGCTTGCGGCCTTCTTCGCCTTCAGCTCGGCTTTATTCTTGCGGATGACGGCGGCCAATCCTTCTTTGTTGGTCTGTCGCGCCCGCCCGAACGCCAGGGCGTCAGAGGGGACTTCGTCGGTAATGGTGGAACCGGCGGCGACGTACGCGCCGCGGCGGATGGTCACGGGTGCCACCAGGCACGAGTTCGAGCCGATGAAGACCTCGTCCTCGATCACGGTCTGGTTTTTTGCAAACCCGTCGTAGTTGCACGTGATCGTGCCGGCCCCGATGTTGACGCGCTCGCCCACGACGCTGTCACCTACATACGTGAGGTGCGGGATCTTCGAGCCCGGCCCGACCAGGGATTTCTTCAGTTCGACGAAGTTGCCGACCTTCGTCTTCCGGCTCAGCCGGTTGCCTGGGCGCAGGTGCGCGTAGGGGCCGATGACCGCCTCGTCGGCGATCTCGCTGTCCAGGATGACGGAGCCGTCCAGCACGGTCACCCGGTTCCCGAGTTGACTGTCGCGGATGCGGGCACCCGCGTGAATCGTGCAGCCGTCACCGATCTGCGTGCGGCCCTCGATCTGCGCGCCGGGATACAACACGGTATCGCGGCCGACACTGGCCAGGACCGAGACATAGGTCGCGGCCGGATCGAGGCAGGTCACGCCCGACTCCATCAGCCGACTGACCACGCGCCGCCGGAGCACCCCGGCCGCCTCGGCCAATTCGGCACGCGTGTTGATGCCCAGGACCTCGCGCGGGTCATCGGCCGAGACCGTGGCGATGCGTCCTCGCGCCGCTCGGAGCATCTGCAGCACTTCTGGAAGGTACAATTCTCCCTTCACTGTCGAGGGGCGCACTTTATGGAGGGCGGCAAACAACGGCTGAGCGCGGAAGCAATAGATCCCAGCGTTGATCTCGGTCACCCGCCGCTGGGCGGGAGTCGCCTCGACCTCTTCGACGATCCCCTTGAAGGCTTTCGTCCGGTCGCGGAGCACCCGCCCGTAGCCGTGCGGGTCCGAAAGCTTCGTCGTGACCAGGGTCGCCTGGGCGCGCGAGGTGCGATGAACGGCGAGCACCCGCTCGAGCAATTGCTTCGAAAGCAGCGGGACATCCCCGTTGATGACGAGCACGTCTCCGGCAAATCCCTCGAGGGCCGTTTCGGCCATGAGCACCGCGTGGGCCGTGCCCCGCTGCTCTGCCTGATGAATGAACTCGATCGGATAGGTTTCGAGGGCGGCCCGGACCTGTTCTGCCTGATGCCCGATCACCACCAGCGTTCGCTTCGGGACGAGGCTCTGGCAAAGCTCCAGGACGTGGGCCACCATTGGCAGACCGCCGAGCGGATGCAGAACCTTGGCAATATCAGAGCGCATCCGCGTGCCTTGACCGGCGGCCATGACCAGGGCGCAAAAGTCGTCAGGAAGCGCCCGGCGCGCCGTAGTAGTCATTGCCAATTCCTCCATTCCTTACGAGGTTGCGATCCCTGATGGGTACCGTTCACCACTGAGGCGCTGAGAAAAAGATCCCCCAAGCTCAAAACCATTAGAGTGACTACCTCTGCGCTCTCTGCGTCTCGGCGGTGAACGCCGGAGTCGAGCCTAACACACCATTTTCAGCAGCAAAAGGCCGTTCTCGACGATGTTTCAGGACAACCCCAGAACCTGCAAGATCGCCCCGACCGTGTACAAAGAACCCGTGACCAAAATTGTTTCCGTAGGACGGGCATGGTTTTGGGCGCATTCGAAGGCAGCCCTGGGTTCCTCTTTGATGAGCGGCTCGCCGTAGCGCCGGGCGCGCGCAGCCACCCGACAGGGATCAAGGCCGCGCGACGACGGTGGATGGGTCAGCACGATCTTGTGCACCAGCGGCGCCAGGAGGTCCAGCATCCCCTCCCAATCCTTGTCCTGCAGCACACCGAACAGCAGCACGATATCGCCCAGTGCATCCCGGTGCTCGCCGATAAATGCCCGGAGCGCTCCCGCCCCGGCGAGGTTATGCGCCCCGTCCAGCAGAACTCGGGGGCGTCTCTCGACCACTTGCAACCGCCCGGGCCACACGACATGCGCCAGCCCGTCCCGGATGGCACGCTCCGGCACGTTGATGCCCTGGCTGCGGGCCTGCTCGGCAACCGCGATGGCGAGCGCGGCATTCTCGACCTGGTGGCGCCCGAGCAGGCGGATCGAGAGTCCTTCGTACAATCCGGCCGGCCCATCCAGATCAATCACCTGTCCATTGAATCCCGTGTCGCGCAAAACCCAGCGACAGGCATCCTGGAGAACCGTCAGTGGCGCGCGCCGCTGATCCGCAATGCGCCGGATGACGTCCCGCGCCTCTCCTGAGGCGGCGGTGATGATCGGCACGCCGCGTTTGATGACGCCCGCCTTCTCGGCCGCGATCTCTGCCAAGGTGTTCCCGAGGTATTCCTGGTGCTCGAGCGAAATGTTCGTGATCGCCGCCACCTTCGGGTGGATCACGTTGGTGGCGTCCAGCCGCCCGCCCAAGCCCACCTCGATCACCGCAATCTCGACCCGTTCCCGCCGAAAATGCAGGAACGCCATGGCGGTGGTTAACTCGAAGAAGGTCGGATGTGGAAGCTGTCCGGCGGGAGGTTCGGTCGGTTCAGGGGCAAACTGGCCGGCGCAGAGCGCCTTGAGTCGGTCCGTGAGGGCAACGATTTCTGCCTCGCCGATCGGCGTGCCATTGACCCGAACCCGCTCTGTGAAGTTGGCGAGGTGCGGCGAGGTGTACAGGCCGGTGCGCAACCCCGCGGCCTGACAGATCGCGGCCAGCATGGCGGCCGTGGATCCCTTGCCATTGGTGCCGGCAATGTGCAGACAGGGCAGGTCACGTTCGGGATTGCCGAGAAGTTCCAGCAGGCGCTCAATCGTGCCCAGGCCCGGCCGCCAGCCGAATCGGCGCAAACCGTACAGATATGCTGTGGCTTCCGCGTACGTCATACTGCCTCTCTGC
>DATJQT010000233.1:0-3308 GCA_035505475.1 Vulcanimicrobiaceae bacterium | reverse complement strand
CGGCCACTTACCGCCGACGGCAAGAAGCGCATGCAGCGCGAGGCGACCGGCATCAAGGCGTTGAAGCTGCCGCTCACTCTGATCCTCAGCAGTCCGCTCACCCGCGCCCGGCAGACGGCCGCAATCGTTGCCGAAGTGCTCGGGGTACCTCTGACCGATGACGAGCGTCTTGTGCCGGGTTTCGGTCCGGCGGCGCTGCGCGGCATCCTGCAAGCGCATCGTAAGGCAGCGGCGCTGATGCTGGTCGGCCACGAGCCGGATTTCAGCGAGACGGTGAGTCAGCTCACCGGGGGAAGTCGAGTGATCATGAAGAAGGGGGGCCTGGCCGCCGTCGAACTTGACAGTTTGGATCCGGTGCGTGGCAGTCTGTTGTGGCTGATCCCGCCCAAGATATTCGAAACCTTCTGAGCGAAGTCTCTTCTCCTCAAACGGCAGTTCTGCCTGTGCCCGCGCTGGCCCGCCACCAGACAACCATCAGTCCTAGCACGCAAGCCAGCCCGATCCCGCCTCCGACCGCGTAGGCGGCGGAGATCCCAAACCATTCGGCAATACCTCCCATCAAAAACGAGCCGATCGGCGTCACTCCGGCGAAGACGAAGGCGTACAGGCTCATGATCCGGCCGCGCAGGCGATCGGGGACGACCATCTGCAGCGTGGTGTTACAACTCGCCAAGAACATGATCTGAGACAGGCCGACAACGCTCAAGATGGCCGCGGCGATGAATTCTGTCCGCACGGCGGACAGGGACAGGATCGAGGCCGACGAAATGACCGCCGCACTCATCAAAATCCAGAGCGGCGGGTGCGATTGGACGAAGGCGGCCAAGGCGAACGCCCCGATGACTGCGCCGGTTCCCAGGGCCGCCATCAGCAGGCCAAAGCCATGTGCGTTGAGGTGCAGGATGTCCCGCGCAAGCAGGGGCACCATGACGTTGTGATTGAGGACGAACAAGCTGATGCTGAGAAGCAAGCTGAGAATCAGGGCGACCAGCGGCGTGTCCTTCGCATAGCGCACACCCACCAGGATGTCCTGACGTATCGAGCTGCCGTCTCGGTGGCTGGGCAACCCTTCGGCCCGCATGGCGGCCAGCGCGATCAGAACCGCGATGAAGCTGAGCCCATTGATGCCGAAGGCGATCGCGACACCGAAGCGATCCACCAGCAAGCCGGCCACGGCGGGGCCGATCATCCGGGCGCCGTTGAACATGGCGGAGTTCAAGGCGATCGCATTGCTTAAATCCTGTCGCCCGACCATCTCCACGATGAAAGACTGACGGGTGGGCATGTCCAGCGTCGTCGCCATCCCATACCCGAACGCGAGCACGGCCACGTGCCAGTAACGGACGTGCCCGGTCCAGGCGAGGGCCGCGAGGACGAAGGCCTGGAGCATCAAGGCGGTCTGGGTAGCGAGGATCACGCGGCGCTTGGGCAGGCGGTCGGCCGCCGCTCCTGCCAGAAAGGAGAAGAGCAGCATGGGGCCGAATTGCAGGGTGCCGACGATGCCCAGCTTCAGCGGGGAATTCGTGAGCTCCAGGACGAGCCATGACTGCGCGACGCTCTGCATCCAGGTGCCCACCAACGAGATGAGCTGACCGGAGGTGAAGAGCCGGAAGTCGCGGTGGTTGAGTGCGCGCAGGCCGCTGGGAAATCGCATCATCACCCCCCGCGCGAGGATACTCGCTTTGGAATGCCCTGTCATTGCCGGCCGATGACCGAGACCGCCGCGCTCTTGTTTGCTGCTCCTGACATGCGCGTCAGGCTCCTTGACCGGTGCTGCGGCTGGGCTTAGGGTACAGAACAGCAGCGTCCTCGTCTCTTGGTTGGAGGGTCCGAATGGATCCCTTCTTCCGCATGCCTGTAGGTGCAGTTCTGCATCCGACCTCACCATCAGAGGAGTGCCTATGTCATCCCCATTGATGGAGGATCTCCGGCGTATTGTGGGCAAGGCCAACGTGCTGGATTCCGCAGTCGAGTTGCAGCTCTATCAGTACGACGCGTATCTCGAAGAGCGGCGGCCGGATGTGGTGGTCTTCGTCCACTCTACCGAAGAGGTCGCAGGCGTCGTGCGGGTCTGCAACGCGCACGGCGTGCCGTTCGTCCCGCGCGGGGGCGGCACGAACCTGAGCGGCGGAACCATCCCGTTCAAGGGCGGGGTGGTGATCGAGATGATCCGTATGAACAAGCTGCTCGAGGTGGACAAGGCCAACCTGCGGGCCCGGGTGCAGCCCGGCATGTTCAACCTGGACCTCGGCAACTCCCTGGCGCCGCTCGGCTACCAGTACCTGCCCGATCCGGCCAGCCAGAAAGCGGCCACGCTGGGCGGCAACGTGGCCGAAAATTCCGGCGGCCCGCACTGCTTCAAGTATGGCGTCACGACCAACCACGTGCTGGGCCTGACGGTCGTCTTGCCCGACGGCCAGGTCGCCCAGATCGGCGGCAAGGCGCCCGATGCGCCCGGCTATGATCTCACCGGGGTCTTCGTAGGAAGCGAAGGGACGCTCGGCATCTGCACGGAGGTGGTGGTCCGCATCGTGCGCCTGGCCGAAGGCGTCAAGACGCTGCTGGCAATCTACGACAGCATCGAAGAGGGGAGCGAAACCGTCTCGGCGATCGTCGCGGCCGGCATGGTGCCGGCCACGCTGGAAATGATGGATCAGGCCGTCATCAAGGCGGTCGAGGAGTCGATCCATTGCGGGTTGCCGCTGGACTGCGCCACCGTGCTGATCATCGAGGTGGATGGCCTCAAGGACGATCTCGAGCAGCAGGCGCAAGCCATCGTGGACCTCTGCACCCGCCACGGGGCGCGTGAGGTGCGAGTCGCGAAGAACGAGGCCGAGCGGGCGGCGCTCTGGGCCGGGCGGCGGGGCGCCTTCGGCGCGGTGGCACGGATCACACCCAGCTATCTGGTCTGCGACGGCACGGTGCCGCGCACCGCGCTCCCCAAGGTGTTGCGCAAAGTGGCCGAGGTCGGGAAGAAATACAACCTGCAGATTCCCAACGTGTTCCACGCCGGGGACGGCAACCTGCATCCGCTCATCCTCTTCGACTGGCGCGATGCCGAGCAGAAAGCCCGCGTGATGAAGGCGGGGATGGAGATTCTGCAGCTCTGCGTCGAGATGGGCGGGACGATCAGCGGCGAGCACGGCGTCGGGCTGGAGAAGATGGATGCCATGCGGATGGTCTTCAGCGCGGCGGACATCGCCAGCCAGGTGCGGGTCAAGCACGCCTTCGATCCCCGCAATCTGGCCAACCCCGGGAAGATGTTCCCCGCCCCGGAGGAGGTGCGCCATGCCGCTTGATGCGCTCCG
>DATJQT010000232.1:0-1240 GCA_035505475.1 Vulcanimicrobiaceae bacterium | reverse complement strand
TGTACTTCTCGATGTAGTTGAGACTGAAATAGACCGCCGCCAGGAACGCAAAATTGGTGATGAACCGGTAGAGGAAGCTCAGGATTCTCATGCGGGGTGCCCGTGGGGTGAGATATGTCGTCCAGCTCGCACGCGTATTTTCGTCTTCACGCCACGCCGCGCGGGGCCAAGCGAATCCCGATCGGACTTACGCCAATGTTGTAACAGCAAGGCTACGGATGCGCGACCCGGGCCGCCCCTGTCCCCGACGCAAATCGGCCGGCCCCGCCCATTTACGCGGGCGCACTTCGCGCTTCAACCCCAATTCCAATCGCGTCCTCGCACACAGTGGATGAATTCTGTATGTTTCGCGGGCCGCCCCCAAGCGAGGAACCAGCAATGGCCGTTCGAGCGCCAATTCGTGGCGGTCGAAAGGCGAAGCCGGTTCGGCGCACGGCTTGCGGACGAGACGGGTTGGCCAGGGGTGGTGAGCCTCGCTCAGCTGAAAGTCGACCAAGCCCCGCCACACAATAGCCGCGGGCACCAGATCGGTTTACAATGGTTCACGCTCAACATCTTCGGGTGCGCCGATGCCGAGAAAAGGAATTACCGGCCACGACGAATGGGTCGTCACCGAGGCTCTCGCGACCGCCTTCGTGGCGCTGGAGCAGCTGCCCGAAAAGCACCGGCCGCGGGCGCATATGGACGACATCAGGAAGCTGCTCGCCTCGGGCCGCGAGCCCGCCACCGTCAGCCTGCATCTGGCGCAGGCCAAGTGCCGGCTCAATCCCGACGTCAATCCGCTGCGGATCTACGAGGAATACGGCATCAGCAGCGATCTCTACGGCTGAGCGCGCAGCGGAATACCGCTGCCTCATTAAGGTTGAGCCGAACTTCGGGGTTGCCTGCACGGCGCGCCCAGAACCATGCTGCCGCCATCTCAAAGCCCAGGGCGGATTCGATGGTCATCGTCGCGGAAGAAAGGGCGGTGGACTATGCGCTCACGGCAAGGCTTGCCACTGCGGCCTTTGCCGACGAGACCGTGCAATTCTCTCCCGAGCGCATCCGCTGGCTCTATGAGCGAAGCTTCGGCCAGGGCACCACGGTGCTGGCCGCATTGGAGGACGGACAAAAGATCGGCCAGATCGCGCTGATCGGGCAGACGCTCTGTGTCGCCGGCGAAGCGCATCGCGCCGTACAGCTGGTCGACCTCTTTGTCATGCAGGCCTACCGCTCGGCGGGGCTGGTCCGAAAACTCTAC
>DATJQT010000231.1:0-7653 GCA_035505475.1 Vulcanimicrobiaceae bacterium | reverse complement strand
CCGGCTGGGCATCCCGACCACGGCCACGATGATGTACGGCCATGTGGAGCAGCCGTCCCATTGGGTGAACCAGCTCTGCCTGATCCGGGGCATCCAGAAAGCTACCGGTGGGTTCACAGAGTTCGTGCCGCTCGGCTTCATTCATCCCAACACGCCGGCGTTCCGGACCGGACAGGCACGCGGCGGGGCCACTGTGGCCGAGCATCTGAGGGTGCACGCGCTGGCCCGGCTGATGCTGCAGGGCCAGATCGATCACATCCAGGTGTCCTGGGTGAAACTGGGCAAGGCGCTTGCCCAGCAATGTTTGCAAGCAGGGGCGGACGATTACGGCGGGACGCTGATGGAGGAGAACATCTCTCGATCGGCCGGATGTACAGAGGGAGAATACCTCACCCCCGAAGAGATCCGCGCACGGATTCGCGAGCTGGGCCGGACCCCGGTCCAACGGAGCACGACGTACGAAATGCTGAACGTGTATGCGGACGAGTGCAGCAGCGAGAGATAGGTCGCGTTGGTTCGTCCTTCGACACGGCTCCGTGCGAACGAAGATATTTGTAGCCACGGTTTGAGATTTCGTTCACGCTGAGCTTGTCACAGCGTGATGGCGTTCTAGGGCGACTCTCATGCGCATCGCGATCGTGGGTGGGACGGGCAAAGAAGGGCGGGCGCTGGCGCTGCGCTGGGCGCGAGCCGGTGAGGATGTGATCGTCGGCTCGCGCATGGTGGAACGTGCGGGAGAAACTGCCGACACGATCAATGCGGCGGCCGGCCGGGTGGCGGCCACCGGACTTACCAATCGCGAGGCGGCGGCCGCTGGCGATGTGGTCATCCTTACCGTTCCGTATGACAGCCAAGCGGACATCCTGAGAGAGATTCGGGATGGCGTTCAGGGCAAAGTAGTCGTTACGGCGGTGGTTCCCATTGACGGCAAGCAGCCGCGCCGATTGCGGGACGTACCGGGCGATTCGGCGACCGAGGAGGCGCAGGCGCTACTCGGCCCGGGTGTCCGGGTCGTCGCGGCCTTCCAGAATGTTTCCCACACCAAGCTGGCAGGGAATGGCGCGGGGTGCGACGTATTGATTTGCGGTGATGACCCGGACGCCCGGCGCACCGTGGCAGCCCTCGTGGAGCGGCTGGGATTCCGGCCCGTGGATGCCGGTCCGGCGCGGAACGCGCGCGTGGTGGAAGGACTCACGGTGCTGCTGTTGCACATCAATCGCGAGTACAAGAGCACGGGGGCGGGCATTCGGGTGACCGGCCTGTCCGAAACAGATCGCCACTGAAACGAGGAACGGCAATGCGCGTCACGGTGTTGGCCGGCGGGGTAGGGGGCTCCAAGTTCGTCTGGGGTATGGCGCAGGAGCTCGACCCAGCGGAATTGACGGCCATCGTCAATACCGGGGACGATATCGAGCTGCACGGCCTCAAGATTTCGCCGGATGTGGACATCGTCACCTACGCGCTGGCGGGGCGTCTGGATCTCGAGCGCGGGTGGGGGTTCGCCAACGAGACGTTCGCTTGCATGGATGTGCTGGGCGAATACGGCCTGCCCACCTGGTTTCGACTCGGTGATCGCGATCTCGCCACACACCTCTTCCGCACGCAGGCGCTGAAGGCCGGCCGACGGCCGACCGAAGTCGCCGATGCGGTCCGGTGCGCATTGGGCGTGCCGGTGCCTGTCCTTCCGATGAGCGACGATCCGGTCAGCACGTACATCTTGATCCTCGATGGGTCGGTGCGGGCGGTTCACTTTCAGGAATACCTGGTGGAACGGCGGGCCAAAGACCCGGTGCGCGGCGTCGAGTTTCGCGGCAGCGCCAAAGCCCGTCCGACCGCGGAGGTCTGCGCGGCCCTGTCCGCAGCCGAAACCGTCGTTATCGCGCCCAGCAACCCGATCGCGAGCATCGGCCCGATGCTCGCCATTCCCGGCCTCCGCCGGCAGTTGACCGCGATCCAGGCGCCCATCCTGGTCGTCAGCCCGGTGATCGCCGGACGATCGCTAAAAGGCCCGACAGATGCGTTCTTGCGCTGGGCGAAGGAAGATGTCTCGCCGCTCGGCGTCGCTCGGCACTATCAGGACATCCTGGGCAACGTGCGTGGCATGCTGGTAGATCAATCGGACGAGCGGCTCGTGCCCGAGATCGAGGCGCTCGGCATCCGCGTACAGCTCGGCAATCTGGTCATGTCAGACACCGACGCCAAGCGCAGCGTGGCCCGTCTGGCCTTAGAATTACGGGACAAATTGTGAGCGTGCGCACGACCATTCTGATTCCGGTCAAGGCCACCGCGCGTGCGAAAGGGCGCCTGGCCGACCTCCTCGATCAGGCCAGCCGCACCGAATTGGCGCGCCTCATGTTCGAAGACGTTCTGGACGCGGTCATGCCCGCCGCGGGTAGCGTGGTGCAGGACGTGGTCGTGGCGACATCGGATCCGGCCATCATGGCGACCGCTCGCTCGCGCGGCGCGACGGTCCTGGCCGAAGATGCGCAGCGGTCGGAAAGCGCATCGGTGGACGCGGCATCGCGCCGGCTCGGTAGTGGTACCGACGCGGTGCTGACCATCCCTGCGGACGTTCCATCTATTCATACCGACGACATCGCCCGCGTCCTCGCGGTCACCCCAGGAACTGCGGTCGTGATGGTCCCGGCCCGGGATGGCAAGGGGACGAATGCGATCTGGCGGCGGCCGCCGGACGCCATTCCGTCCCGCTTCGGCTTCGACAGTTTTCGAAAGCATCAGGGTGAAGCCGAGTCGCGTGGGCTGACCTGGCGGGCAATCGAGGTGCCGCGCTTGGCTGTCGACCTGGACGAGCCGGCGGACGTGGCCGCGTTCCTCGAGCTTCCCGGAGACACACGGACCCGCCGGTTCCTCGAGCAGCGCGGGGTTTCTGGGCGTCTTTCCGCCGTTGCGCACACCGAATTGTCGGTGGCGGGTCTGCCCGGCGTTCCAGAGGTGCGTTGCGGCGACGATCTCGCCGGTCTGATCGTGGAGGCAGCGACCCGGCAGGGTGGGGGCCTTCGATCCGCAGATGTGCTCGTCGTCGCCCAGAAGGTCGTCTCCAAAGCGGAAGGCCGCATCATCGCGCTCCGAGACGTGAAGCCGAGCAACGCCGCCCGCGCGTTTGCGGACACGTGGGGAAAGGATGCCCGACAGGTCGAAGTCGTGCTGCAGGAATCCGCACGGATCGTCCGCATGGACCGGGGCATCATCATCGCCGAGACAAAGCATGGTCTCATCTGCGCCAATGCCGGTGTGGATGCCTCCAACGTCCCCGGCGAGGACCATGTGTGCCTTCTACCGCTCGATCCCGACGCATCGGCACAGCGGCTTATGAAGGCGTTGCGTGAGCGCGCCGGCATTTCGCTCGGGGTGATCGTCTCTGATACGTTTGGTCGGCCGTGGCGCGAGGGGTTGACGAATGTCGCAATCGGCGTGGCCGGGTTGGCCCCGCTGGTGAGCTACGTCGGCCAGCGCGATCCACACGGACATCTGCTGCGCGTGACGGAACTGGCCGTGGCGGACGAGTTGGCCGCCGCCGCGGGTCTGGTCATGCGGAAGTTGGATCGCATCCCGGTTGTGCGCATTAGAGGGTACCGGTACGAACCGGGCGATCAGGGCGCTCACAATCTTATCCGTCCGGCCGAGAAGGATTTGTTCCGATAATTGGCATCACACCTCAAGGACGCTTGGGAGAAGGGTATGGATCAGAATGTGCGGGAGAAAGTCACGCGCTTGCTCTGCGAGTTGGTGGCGATTCCGTCGTACCGCCATGACGAAGAAACCATTCTTAAGTATCTCGTGAACCGTTTTGAGCGCCAGGGCATTGGCTGCCGAATCACGAACATGGATGGCAAGCCCCTGAACCTGGTGGCAGAGATCGGGAGCGGGCCACGCCGCATCATCCTGAACAGCCATGTGGATACGGTTCCCCCCGGTGATCCGGCGCTGTGGGCCTCTGACCCGCTGGAGCCCGTGGAGCGGGACGGGAAGATTTACGGCCGTGGATCGGAGGACGCGAAGGGCTGCTTGGCCTCCATGATCGTGGCCTTCGAGACACTGGCCGCGCGCCCCGCGCTGCCATATCAGGTCGTCCTCATGGCTGTCGGCGCGGAAGAGCGGGGCGGGCTCGGGACCAGATTGGAAGTGGCGAATGGCATGCGCGCCGATGCCGCCATTATCGGGGAATCTACCGGGCTCGTGCCGCAAATCGCCCACAAGGGCGTGCTCCGACTCGAAGTCGAAGTGATCGGCAAGGCAGCGCACGCCAGCGATCCCGAAGCCGGCGTCAATGCCATCACGGGGATGGCATACGTCATCACGGCGCTCGACCGCTTGGCTGCCCAGGTCCGATGCCGGGCGGAATCGTACACCGGACATGCCAGCCTGGTGGTCTCGACCATTTCCGGCGGGACGGCGCTGAATGTGATTCCTGCACGCTGCGTCATTTCGATTGACCGGCGGGTCCTTCCGACGGAAAAAGAATCGGATGTCCATCAAGAGATCGTCAAGACGGTCGGGTCAGCGCTGCCGGCTGGATCGTCGGCGAAGACCGAGATTCGGACCGTCCGTTTTGTCCTGCCGTCGGCCACTGCTCCTGATGCACCGATCGTGTGTGCCGCGGAGCAGGCCGCCTCGCGCCTACTCGGGAAGCCAATCACCGCTGTCGGATTTTCCGCGACCTGCGATATGACCTACCTGGTGAACGGGGGCAGCATTCCCACCGTGATCTTGGGGCCAGGCAGCATCGCGGTGGCGCACCAGGCCGATGAGTACATTGCCATCGACGAACTGACCCGCGCCGTGCCGCTGTACTTGGACACGATCGAGACCTGGGCGAAAAGCGTTTGAGGCAAAGGCGAACGAGAAGCAACAAAGGAGAAGCCCATGCCATTCTTCGCACTGTTCTACGACGTGGTCGAGAATTTCGTGGAGCGGAGGGCGCCGTTTCGTGAGGAGCACCTCGGCTTGGTCCGCGCGGCGCACGGGCGTGGCGACCTGTTGCTGGGCGGGGCACTGGCCGACCCCGCCGACCGCGCGCTCCTCGTGTTTCGCGCAGAGAGCCGCTCCGTTCCAGAGAACTTCGCCCAGACCGATCCATACGTCACGAAGGGATTAGTGAAGCGCTGGGAGGTGCGTCCCTGGAATATCGTCGTCGGCCAGGAAGGCTTCGAGGCTGCAGGTCGCCAGCGGTGATCGCGCGTGTCTGGTCGGCAGAGGCGACCCCCGACAACGCACCTGCATACGCGGCACACCTCCGCGCTCAGGTTATTCCACAGTTGCAGGAAATTGCTGGGTATGCCGGATCCATGCTGCTGGAGCGCGCGGCTTCAGGGACGGTCGAGATTCTCGTGATCACGTACTGGGAATCGATGGACGCTATCCAGCGATTCGCGGGCAGCGGTTCCGAGCAGGCGGTGGTCGCCAACGATGCCGCAGCCGTCCTGACGCGATTCAACCCGCAGGTCCGGCATTACACGGTTAGCGCGCAAGACGGCAGATGGATTCCCCAGATGTGAGCCGGACATGAACAGGATTGAAGAAGGGCTGGCCACTCTGTTCCAGCGTCGGTTCGGGCAATCGGTTACATCCGTGGCGTCGCTCAGGGCCGACGGATCTGAGCGCAAGCTGTTCCGGATCGCGTCTGCAGACCGGACGGCGATCGGTGTTGCCAATCCGGATCACCACGAGAACCGGGCCTTCCTGGAGTTTTCTCGCCATTTCAAGACGTGTGGTTTGTCCGTCCCCGAGATCTACGCGGACGATCCCGATGCAGGGATGTACCTCGAAGAAGATCTGGGCGATACCACGCTCTTTCAGTTCCTCACCGACTCCCGTACGGATGCAGGGCTGTCGGACGAGACCGTGGCCCTCTACCACACGGTCATCGAACATCTGCCGCGGTTCCAAATTGACGCGGGACGCACGCTGAACTACCAGGTCTGTTATCCCAGGTTCAGTTTCGACCGGCAGTCCATGCGGTGGGACTTGAACTATTTCAAATACTATTTCTTGCGACTGGCCAAGATTTCCTTCAACGAGCAGGCGCTCGAAGACGATTTCGAGCGGTTCGCGGATTTTCTGCTCACTGCCGATCGGCAGTTCTTTCTGTATCGCGACTTTCAATCGCGCAACATCATGATTCGAGATTGCCGGCCATATTTCATTGATTACCAGGGGGGAAGGCAGGGGGCGCTGCAGTACGATGTCGCCTCGCTTTTGTTCGACGCCAAGGCGGATCTGCCCTTTGCGTTGCGGGACGAGCTCGTCCACCGCTATGTGGAGGCCGCCTCTCGCCTGGCGCCGATCAAAGCGGAGGAATTCCTGTCCCTCTATCCCGGGTTCGCCTACATCCGCATCATGCAGGCCATGGGGGCCTATGGGCTGCGGGGGTTCTACGAGCGCAAGCACAACTTTCTGGCGAGCATCCCGTACGCGGTTCGCAATCTCGAATTCCTGCTGCGCACGAGCGAGCTGCCTGTGGACGTTCCCGAGTTGACCCAGGTCTGGCGGCGGCTAGTCGCCTCTTCCGCGCTGCGACAGTTCGGCACGGCATCCCTGAAACTAACGGTGCGGATTCAGAGTTTCTCGTACAAGACCGGCGTGCCCACCGACGCCAAAGGCCACGGCGGCGGATTCGTGTTTGACTGCCGCTCTCTCCCGAATCCCGGTCGGTATCCACAGTATGCCCGCGTGACGGGGCGTGACGCACCCGTCATCGAGTACCTCGAGGCACAACCCGCGGTGCGGGAATTTCTCGATCACGTGCAGGCCCTGGTGGGACGAGCAGTCGAAAACTATCAGTCGCGGAATTTCACCGATCTGCAGGTGGCATTCGGCTGTACCGGCGGCCAGCACCGCTCCGTGTATTGTGCAGAGCGGCTTGCGCAACAACTGCAGCAGCAGTTCGCGGTGGATGTGGAGGTCCAGCATCTCGCCGAAGGCAGCCCCGCATGAAGGCCATGATTCTTGCGGCCGGCGTAGGTACCCGGCTGCGGCCGCTGACAGACACGACCCCGAAGGCGCTGATCGAGGTCGGCGGCATGCCGATGCTCGAGCATGTGTTTGGCCGCCTCAAGGCCGCCGGGGTGACCGAGATTATTGTCAACCTCTTCCATCATGCCGATCGAATCGCGGCATATCTGGAGGCCAGGCGCGGGTTCGGCCTCCGTGCCGAGCTCTCGCGGGAACCCGAGCTGCTGGATACCGGGGGAGGGCTCAAGCACGTCGCGTGGTTCTTCGACGATGGAAAACCATTCTTTCTGCACAATGTTGACGTTCTGAGCGATATCGATCTCACTGCGTTGTACCGATTCCACGAAAACAACGACGCACTCGCAACATTGGCCGTACAGTCAAGGCGGAGCTCGCGCCAGCTCTTGTTTGACGCGCGGGGACAGCTCTGCGGCCGCGAGTCGCCGGCAGGTATGGAGTGGGCGGGGCAGCCGCTTCAGGTGTTCGGTCGGCTGGCATTCACGGGCATTCATGTCATTGATCCGGGGATCTTTACACGGATCAATGAGGTCGGCGCGTTTCCGATCACGCGCACGTATCTGCGTCTCGCCGGTGAGGGCGCACCGATCATTGCCTATCGCGCCGACACAGCATACTGGCAGGACGTCGGGTCGCCGGAAAGCTTGGCGGCCGCCCGCGAGC
>DATJQT010000230.1:0-18933 GCA_035505475.1 Vulcanimicrobiaceae bacterium | reverse complement strand
CGATGTCCACGTCCATCGCCTGGCGCTCGGCATTCGCCTCGCTCATTGCGGATAGTCCAGGGCTTCGGGAATCATCACCTTGGTGAGCGCTCCGGCCGCCCGGTCCTTGGCGAGGCGCATGCCGGTGAGACAGCCGTCCAGCTTGGCGCGGAGCCGCACGAATTCTTCCATGCCGCCGAAGCGGACGCAGGGACCGGCCTTGATCACGGGCAGTTCGCCGAGCCCCTTGCCCGCCAGCAGACTGTCGACGGGGTCGTGCTCGGCGCAGGCACACTCGCCGTCCCAGGCCGGATGCCGCTGATAGCCGAAGACCAGCTCCGCACAGATCCGTCCCACTTCGCCCGCCCCCCGGGTCGCCTGGACGTGGCACAGATCGGTGAGGAACTGGAGGATGCCGGGCAGCCCTTCGGCCAAGACCGGGTTCTCGGGCCCTTTCGCCTCGAGCTCGAGCAGGTCGAGAATCTGATAGCGGCTGGCCAGCAGCCAGCAGAGCGCGTCGGCCAAGGCGAACGTGACGCCCTGCCGAGTCCCCAGGTACAGCTTGGTCCCGTCGGCGTCGGTGCCTTGTAGGAGGTAGTTGAGGGACCAGAGCCAGAGCTTCATGGCGGAGGCGAGTGTGCAGGCACCAGTGCCGGGCTTCCGGGCGGCGATCGCCCGCATCTCGAGCACCCAATCCTTGAACTGTGCGAGGAACACCTCGTTCGTCATGGTGACGGAGAGCTGCCGGCGCTGGACGGCCTCGGGCCCCTCATAGGTCGCCTCGAGCTGCGCATCCATCCATTTCTGGCCCAGAAAACCCGGGCAGTCTTCGGTGATCCCGTAGCCGCCCATCAGGCTCACTGCTTCGCGCATCATATTGGCGCCGTGGCCGGTGTTCCAGAGCTTGCAGGCGGGGCAGAGCACGCCGGCCAGCGCATCCTTGACCAGGTACTGCACCAGCGTGTCCTCCGACAGCGCCTCGAAGCGCTGCGGGTCGCGGGCGCTTTCGGGGGCGGCGGCCAGACTCAGGAATTCCAGCGCGTCCTTCTGGATTTTGCGGAAGGCCCGCATCTGGGCACTGCCGGTGACGCCCTGGGCGGCAAAGACCTCGTCCTTCTGGCGCTCGAGCGGGTCCAACTCGTCGAACAGGCGCGCCGCCCCGAAGCCGAGCGAGGAGGCCGCCTCTCCCGTCGCCCAGACGTCAATCAATCGGTGCAGGGCATCCTCGCGCTGCTGCAAGCCCAGCTCGTAGCGCGGCGAGCCCGGCGAGACGCTCTCGCCGCCGCGGAATCGGCCGCGCTGGTATCGGATGATGGGTTCGACGGCCGAGAGGAGCTTGGCCGCGGTCATCAGGCCGACGGTGACCCGCGTGCGCTTGAAGACGGCCTCGATGATCTCGCCGTGGCTGTAACTGGGGACGAGAACGCCATCCTTGATCCTGTACCCGCCGATGATGCGGCTGGCCGGAATCTTGAGGCTGAATACCGGGTCGTTGGTCGAGGAGAGCTGGTGGACGAGCTTCTTGGTCGGCGCGCCCCGGTCAAACACGCCGGGGTCGGTCTCCTCCAGGATTACCATGCAGCTGCCCTTGATCCGGGGATCGCCGGAATCCACGGCGGCCGTGACGAAGTTCGCAAACCCCATGTTGGTGATGAAGCGGCCGCGCTTGTCCACCTGCAGGATCGGTTCTTTCCCGTCCTCCCACTCGATGATCCGGACCTTGCCGCCCAAAAGCCCCGTCTCGACGCCCACGTACGGGATCGGCTCGGTGAGGCTGAAGGCGGCACGCCAGATCTCGCGGCTCTCGCCCGGCTGCACGGGCGCGGCCCGCCGCATGTAGGCGTCCCGCTGCTCTGGCGTGCCCCGCTCGTGAATCGGCGAGAGGCCGAGGTTTCCTGCCAGGCTACAGGTGGCGGCACCGGCATCCACCCAGGCCAGCTCGAAGGCGATCAGGGCCAGGGCCAGGTTCTTGGGGCCCGCGATGAAACCGCCCTGCTCCGGATCCATGAAGGCGGCCGTCAGGCCTGCGTCGTCGAAGGCTTTCAGCAGCTGTGCCTTTTGCGGCGTCCAGTCATGGCTGCTCCGGGCGCCTTCGGCGACCAGGCGGGCCACCGGCCCGCGCGCGACCGACCGGGCCGACTGCACGAGCATCTGCAGATCGTAGCGGTCGGCGAGCCGCCAGAGGATCTGGCGGACATCATCGCCGGGCAGGGTCTGCAGGACTTCGGTTTCCCCCATACCATCCTCCTCCCCATTGACCCAGGCTACTCAAAATGGTCCAGATGCTAGGCGGCTTGCGATGCGGTGCGCGAGGCGTACTCAACACATACGTCGCAGCGCAGCGCTAGCGAGCCAACGCCGCAGATGGGCCATTTTCAGCGGCCTGCTATCCGACCAGGCGCCCCCCGTCCACGACCATCACATCGCCGGTCATGAAATCGCCGCGCGTGGCCAAAAAGAGGGCGGCAGCGGCGATGTCTTCAGGCGTGCCAACCCGCTTCAAGGGCGCCGACTGCCTCGCGCCGGCGACCGTCTTCTCGAGGTTCGGCCGGCCCACGTTCCAGCGCGTCTCGGCAATGAAACCAGGAGCAATCACGTTGACCGCAATCTCTGGACCCAGGGTCTTCGCCAAGCATTTGCTCATCTGGACGACGGCCGCCTTCGAGCAGCAGTATGCGATCGAGCTGCCGTTCGGGGCCAGCCCGGCCACGGAGGCCAGATTGATGATCCGCCCTTCGCCTTGCTTACGCATCTGGGGCACGGCCGCCCGGCAGCAGAAGAAGGTGCCCTTCACGTTCACGGCATACAACCGATCCCAGACATCGTCGGTGAGGCCGTCCAGATTGGCAAAATCCACGAACGCGGTGATCCCGGCGTTGTTGACCAGGATGTCGAGCCGGCCGAAGCGCTTGATCAGTTCGTCCACCATGGCGCGGGCCTGCACGTCCTGGGACACATCGGCCTTCAGGGGCAGCGCCTCGCCACCTGCCTGCTTCACCAGCGCCGCCGTCTGGTCGGCATCGGCCTTGGATTTCGAGTAATTCACGCCCACCTTGGCACCTTCGCGGCCAAACGCTTCGGCAATGGCGCGGCCGATCCCCACCGCCGCTCCGGTGACCAACGCGACTTTTCCCTCGAGTAGTTTCATGGCAGTCCTCCTGGATAGAAAGTGCCCGCGGGGAGCATCCCGGAGCGATCGGCAGAGGTGTAGAAGCGACGGACACCCTATCCATCCACTGCCGTGAAGTCAAGCCGATTTCGAACGGGGCGACAGCGACAGGGACGGGGGCAGCGACAGCAAAGGGGGTGCAGTTTCGTACTCGATTTGGGTTCGTTCTCTCGCTGTCGGGAATCCCTGTCGCCCCCGGACGGATATCCCTGTTCTCTGGTGTTGCAGGGGGTGATAAGATATCGACTCCAAGTGTCCTTTCGGCGCGCCGCGCCGCACGTCCGGGTCGAAGTCTGCCGGTTCAGGAGGGCAGTGCTATGGATTACGATGTTTCTGAAACTCTGGCCATCCAGGGGGGCCCAAAAGCCAAGCGGCACCCGTTTCCCAAAGGCAAGCGGCATGGGGTGCTTGAGAAACAGTATCTGAACGAAGTCATCGATTCGGACATGCTGTTCTTCTATCTCGGCACGAAAGTCCGCGCCTTCGAGCGGCGATTCGCCGAGATGTACGGCATGCGGCACTGCATCGCGTGCAGCAGCGGGACCTCGGCCGTGCACATGGCCGTCGCCGCCCTGCAGATTCCCTACGGGTCCGAGGTGATCACGTCGGCGATCACCGACATGGGCTCGCTCACGGGCGTCCTGTACCAGGGGTTGGCCCCGGTCTTTTCCGATGTGGATCCCGACACCCTGAACATGACCCCGGCGGACGTCCGGCAGCGGATTACCGAAAAGACGGGGGCGATCATGATCGTCCACCATGCCGGTCTCGCCGCCGATCTGGATGGCTTCGTGGCGCTCGGCAAAGAGACCGGGATTCCGATCATCGAGGACTGCGCCCAAGCCTATCGCTGCATTTATCACGGCAAACTGGCCGGTACCCTGGGGGCAATCAATACGTTCTCGCTGAACCATTTCAAGCACATCACCTGCGGGTCGGGCGGCATGGTGCTTACCAACGACGACCGGCTGCGCTACCACGCCTCGATTTTCCTGGACAAGTGCTATCAACGCGACGAAGGGCTCCGCAACCCATTCTTCCTGGCGCCCAATTATCAGATGACCGAGCTCCAGGGGGCGGTGGCGCTTGCCCAAATCGAGAAGGTCGAGTCGGTGGTGGCCAGCCGCAACCGCCTCGGGGTGCTGCTCGACGATCTGCTCAAGGCGATCCCGGGTGTGACGCCCCAGAAAACCCCGGAAGGCCAGCGCCATTCCTATTTTCTGTACCTGTTCCGGCTCGACCCCGCGCTGCTCACCTGCACCAGCGATGCCTTTTCGCAAGCGCTGAATGCCGAGGGTGTCCCGAACAAGGCCCACCTGATCACGGGCGGCATGCCGGTGTATCTCTACGACATTTTTCAGCGCCGATCCGCCTTCCCAGGCACGGAGGCACCGCTCGCCGGCCGGACGTACCGGCGGGGCGACTGTCCGGTGGCCGAAGCCGCCTTCGATCGCTGGATCACGATGAACATCTACGAACACTATACCGAGACCGACATTCGCGAGATCGCGCATGCGGTGGCGAAGGTGGCCCGCCATTTCCGGAAAATGTAACCCCAGGGGGGGCGCATCGGAGATGGGGCCAATGCTGACGAGCAGGGTGGGCGCCCTCTGCGTCGTAGCCGCGCTGACGGCCGGTCTGTTCGGGTGCGGGACCCGATCCGTTCCTGGCGCATTGCTCACCGCGGGCGTGCGGGCCCCCTTCAACGTCGAGGAGCGGCGTGCGCTCATGGGCGCGTCGCTCACCCGGTTCACCTGCCCGCCTCCGAATGTGCCGATGCGCGACCTCGTCCCCGAGGGATTCTATGCGGATCGGGACGCCTCGGTCGTGAACGCGGACGCGCTCGCGCGCTATCGCGACGCGATCCGCCCGCTGACCCTCTTTCAATTCCAGGTGACCTCGATCAGCGATGCCTTCGTCGGCAGCCGTCCGGCGGACCGGGCCCCCGCCCGCTGTGCGCTGGACTGGCTCGAGGCCTGGGCCGGACAGAATGCGCTCTTGGGGCGGGTCAGCCGACAGGGGGTGTACGACCGGACCTGGGCACTCGTGGCGATCGCCGCCGCGTACCTGAAAGTGGCCGGCGAGCAGCCCTCTCCGAAGGTCGAGGCGTGGATTCGGCGCCTCGCAGAAGAGACCCTCGCCTACCAGACATCGCGCACCGGGGACGATACGCGTAACAACCACGCCTACTGGGCGGGTGCGGCGCTGGGCCTGGCGGCTGCCGCCGTGGACCAGAAGCCCTGGCTCACCTGGGCGATCGGGCAGTTCCGCCTCGGCATGTCGCAGGTGGCGGAGAACGGGACGCTGCCGCTGGAATTGGCGCGCAAAGGGCAGGCCCTTCATTATCATGATTTCGCCTTGATCCCCCTCGTGCAGATAGCGGAAGTGGCCTTCCAGAATGGAAGCGATCTGTATCGCGAGGCCGGCGGGCCCCTGGGGCGACTCGCAAGCCTCGTCGTCACCGGCCTCGATGATCCGAGCGAGTTCGGGGGCCTGACGGGCGTGGGCCAGACCTGGATCAGCGGCTTGAACGGCATCTATCTCGTCTGGATGGAACCTTATTATGCCCGGACCCGGGATCGCCGGCTGGTTCCCTGGTTGGAGCGGTACCGCCCCTTGCGCGCGCCATGGATCGGCGGCGACGCGACGCTGTTGTACGGGGCAAAGGATCTGAGCTAGGTAGGCCCATCTGACGTACTTGACTGCTCACCTGAACGTTTTGAGCGCGGAGAAGGGGAGACGCTGGACGCCGGAAGTTTCCCTTTATACCATCCATAAAACAAACCAGCGCTGGCCGATGACCAGCCTTTTCCTCGTGGGAAGCCGGTCCTGGCGCGAGCCGGGGCGCTCTCTTCAACCCCTCCTTGAAAGGACGCGCGCATGAAAGGCAACGACCAGATCATCGTGACCCTCAACGACCTGCTCGCGGATGAGCTGACTGCCATCAATCAATACATGGTTCAGTCAGAGATGTGTGACAACTGGGGGTACGAAAAGCTGCACAAGGGGATCGAGAAAGAAGCCATGGACGAGATGAAGCATGCGGAGAAGCTCATCGCCCGCATCCTGTTCCTGGAAGGGTCGCCCACGGTCAGCCGACTGAAGGCGATCAACATCGGAAACGATGTCCCCGCGTTTTTCCAGAACAACTGGAACGCGGAAGCCGGAGCCATTAAAGCCTACAACGCAGGGATCAAGCTCGCCGCAGAGGTCGGCGATCACGGCACGCGCGAATTGCTCGATGACATCCTGAAAGACGAAGAGTCTCACATCGATTGGATCGAGGCGCAGCGCGACCAGATCGGCCAGATGGGGATTGGGCCCTACTTGTCGGAGCAGATTAGCTGATCTGGAAGTGGCGATCGTCGGAGCGGAAAGCCATTGATGGCCGGCTGACAGCGGGGCCGGCCGTGGGGAGGGGCACATGTCCGATCCCAAACCGCGCCTGGACCGCGACCGCTATTTCATGGGGATTGCGCTCGCGGTGCGCTCGCGCGCCAACTGCAAGGGCAGCCACGTGGGCGCGATCCTGGTCCTGGATGGGCACGTGGTATCCACGGGGTATAACGGGACCCCGTCCGACATGGTCAACTGTGAGGAAGGGGGCTGCGACCGCTGCGCCAACCGCGAGAAGTACGGCGCCGGCAAAGGCTACGACCTGTGCATCTGCGTTCATGCAGAGCAGAATGCGCTCCTCTCGGCGGCTCGATTCGGCATCCCGGTCGGCGGGGCCGTGCTGTATACGACCATGCGGCCGTGTTTTGGCTGCACGAAGGAGCTGCTGCAGGCCAAGGTGAAAGCGGTCTTCTATCTACACGATTGGCGGCATCCCGATCCCGAGGTCTGGCACGAGTACGAGAAGCTGCAGCAGCGTTTTCCCGGCGGTATTCGGCGGCTGGAAATGGGCGATCCCGACTACGTGGCGAAGGCGGTAACGCAAGCTCCCGAAGAAAGCGGGCATTCAATTCCCGGAAACTAGTCGCCTCTTGCCGTTCGCAAAACCAATCAGCCGTTCAGGTCGACGCCGACCCGAACGGCTGATATTTTTTTCCGCAGGGGTTCGCGGCTGGAGACTAGCGGTGATTCCGGATCAGGCCGCTGCAGGTTCCGGGCGCTTGCCGAGCAGGCGGGCCCCCCAGATACTGACTTCGTACATCAAATAGAGGGGGATCCACACGACGGCCATGGTGACCAGGTCGGCGTGGAACGCGGCGACGACCGCGCTGGCGAGCACGGCGAACCGCCGCTGCCGGGCGAGGAAGCCGGACGTGATGAGTCCGATACGGGCGAGGATGACGGAGACGATCGGCAGTTCAAACACAAGGCCGAAAATGACGATCAGCCGCATACAGAAATTAATGTAAGCCGTCAGACTGAACCAGCTCCGTAGCCCGTCGGATTCGTAGGACAGGGAAAAATTGATGATCACCGGCCAGATGATGAATAGGAAGAACAGGGCACCGACGATGAACGCCATCGTGCCCGCGGTGATGAACGGAATGACGAACCGCCGTTCTTTTTTCGTGAGCCCCGGGGCGATGAACATCCATAACTGATACAACATGATGGGCAGAGCGAGCACCGCTCCCGCAATCATCGACAGCTTGATCTGGACGAAAAATGGCTCGAGTGGCGCCGTGTAGTTGAGCTTTCGGTCGGTCACAGCCGGGCCCTTGTCCTCGCCCAATTTCCAGCGCTCGTAAAAGTTCGGAAACTGCTGCTTCAACGAGCCATAGATGTTCTTCTTCAGTTCGGTCAAGTACGTGTGACCCGTGAGCGGCCGCTCGACGAAATGGAGCAGGTCGCCCGCGTAGACCCAGCCCACCCCCGACCCGATGATCAGCGCAAAAATGCACTTGAGTAGCCGGCCGCGGAGCTCGGTCAGATGCTCGATGAGCGACATGACCTTCTTCTCTTTTTCTTCCTTGACGTCCTCGGTCATACGGGCTCCATTGCAAAAAGACTGCATAGTATACGGCGGAATACGGCAAATGGAAAGCACGAAGCCGGCGACATTCGGTGCGTTCTGGCTGCGCGGCAGTCACCGTACACGTCTCGAATGGGTCGCGTCTCGCGCAAGGGGCGGCGCGCGCGAGAGGGGCGAACGGGGTCACAAGGTCCGGAGTGACGGTCGGTCAGATGGTGAGGACGTCGCTGCGTAGAAGCAGATCAGTGATGACGGGCATGGTCGAGACATCACCCGCCCGGAGCTTCCCGTCCAATTCGAACCGGTCCACACACGTCTTGCAGGCGAGGATCTCGACGCCGATTCCTTCGAGATCCTGCAGCGTGCCAATGGCTGGGGAGTCGCCAACCAGGAGCTTCACGCCCGTGTTCCAGCAGACGATCTTGTCGGGACGAAGCGGATTGCCCACCAATGTCTTCAGGAAATTGCCCAGAATCGTAGCGCCCAAGGCGTCATCGCCTCGGCCCATCCCCTCGCTGCCCAGCACCAGCACGCGCGCACGCTTCGTCGTCTCGGCCATGGCTGCCCCTATAGGAAATAACTGAACGAGGATAGCGCAATTCAGACGGGAATGTCCTGCAATCCCTCTTATTCCACAACGATTTCTGGCTCGGCGGTGACCTCGCCGACGTCCCAGACGGCTTCCCCGGCGCGGGCGAACCGCTCCGTCACCTGGGCCGTGGAAGGCGCTGAAAACAGCAAACCCCCTGATGTTTCCGAATCGCAGCAGAGGTCGAACAGTGCCTTGGGAACGCTGGCGTCGCAGCGGAGTCTCAGGCGGCCTTCAGCGGCCAGGCTTTCGAGATGTTTCCGGTTCCGTCCGAGACCGCCGGCGAACAGTCCTTGCTCGGCATAGTCCAGCGCCCCGGGTAAGAGCGGGACAGCCGCCGCCCGGATGTGGAGCCCGGCGGCGCTGGCCAAAACCATCTCGGACCCGTGGCCCAGCAAACCGAAGCCGGTCACGTCCGTGCAGCCGGTGACGCCCAGCTCCATACACGCCTCGGCGGCCCCACGGTTGAGGCAGAGCATGCTCTGGACCGCGGCGTCCACGTGCACCGCAGCCGCACGGTCTTTCTTCGCCGCCGTGGCCACGACGCCGGTCCCGAGGGGTTTGCTGAGGAACAACCGATCGCCCGGCCGCAGGCCGCCCTTGATCATGATCCGATCCGGATGGACGACGCCCGTCACGGACAGGCCGTACTTTGGCTCCGGGTCCACCACGGTATGGCCGCCGGCCAGGACGCCCCCGGCCTCGGCCACCTTGTCGGCGCCGCCCTGGAAAATCCGGCCGATCACTTCGCGAGGGAAATCTCGGGGGAATCCGGCCACATTCAGGGCGAGGAGCACCCGGCCCCCCATGGCATAGACATCGCTCATCGCGTTGGCGGCCGCGACCATCCCGTACTGGTACGGGTCGTCCACAAGGGGGGGAAAGAAGTCCACAGTCTGTATGACGGCCTGTTGCTGGTTCAACCGATAGACGGCCGCATCGTCACTGTGCTCGAGGCCGACCAGCAAGTCGGGATGCCGCTGGTTGGCGAGGCGGGACAACACATCCTGGAGGTCCCCCGGACCCATTTTCGATGCTCACCCCGCGCAGGTAGCATAGGCGGTCAGGCGGATTGTTTTCCCGGTTTGCGGATCGGTCTCGGGTGTCCTCATCACAGCTCCATCACGGCATCCAAGGCCACGGTGCGAGTGGATCAGCGGGAGCGGTCGATCGTGACGCTGACGGGCGCGGAATCGCTGCGCTCGAGCACCAGCGACAGCCGGTCGCCGGTGAGCGCGCCGGCGAACTCCTCGAGATCATGCACCGTGTGGTCGTTCACTTGCAGAATGACATCGAGCGGCTTGACTCCGGCACGGGCGGCGGGCGAATCTGGATCAACGAAGGCGACGATCACCTGCGGCCCCTCACGGACGGTCGTGCGCTGGCTCACTTCACGCACGATCATCCCGAATCGCTCCGCCGCGAGCTGCGCCCGCGCGGACAGCGGCATCGCGGCGATCGTGACGGGAATGCGGACCCGGGCCGTCCCCCGGAGCACGGTTAGGGTCACGCGCTGGTCGGCCGGCTCGAGCCGTATCCGGCGCTGAAGCTGGCGCACGTCCCAGATCGGCTGAGCATCGAGGGCCACGATGACGTCCCCTCGCTGCAGGCGGGCCTGCTCGGCGGGGCCGCTGGGGAGGACGTCCACGACCTGCGCCCCGGTCCCGGCCGTGTAGCCGAACGTCGTGGCCAGCCGATCGGCCGCTTCCTCCCCCACCTCGGCGATCTGGATGCCGAGCCAGCCCATGGCGGGCAACTCCTCGGCCGGCAGGCGGACGGGACCGCTGCACACGAGGCATGCAACAAGGACACACAAAAGACGGCGCATTAGAGTTTCACCAGGGCCTGGATCTCGATATCCACCCCGCACATCTCGCAGTACACGGTGGCGCCCTCGCGGCCCGCCATCTCGAACTGCTGCAAGTAGCAGTACGGGCAGAATCGCACGTCTCTGGCGGTTTCCGTGAGCGGCCGGGTCGGGCGCTCTGCCTCTGGCTCCATGTCGGTCTCCTCTCTGCGGGAGAGTATCCGAGGTGGCCGGGTACGTCAAATATAGCTGCTCCGCCCCCACTCCGCAATCTACCCGCACCGGTGTGCCGCCTCAAATTGACACACCCTGGCAGCTATGTTAGTTTGCCAGTAGTTCCTTCCTGTGCGCGCCACTTCCCAGCGTCTCGCGCGCATTTGCGGACAGTGCCCCGGTCGGCAACCGGCGAGGCGCGTGGCATGTTCCGCGACACTCAGGTGCGGGCACCCTGGAGCATCATATTGATGTGGCACACTTCGGACGGGAGGAGTCCGGTCCGTCCCTTATCCAGCAACGGATGCGGACGGGTCGCCGGGTGACCGCCGGAAGTGCGCGCAAGGTCCGCGATCCGCTCCGGCGCGTCGGGCGGATTCCCACGGCCGTCTTGTCGGACGCGCTGGGCCGCCTTGGGACGATGGTCTCTGGCATCAAGCCGGTGACTGCGGCGCACCGACTGGTCGGCATCGCCCGGACCGTGCGGTGCTTCCCGGGAGATTTTCTTACCCTGCTCACTGCCCTCGCCGAGGCCCGGGAGGGCGAGGTGCTGGTGGTGGACGGCGGGGGCCATCTAGAAGCCGCGCTGCTCGGCCAGCTGATGGCCGTGGAGGCGCGGCGCAAGGGCGTCCGGGGCTTCGTGATTGACGGGGCCGTCCGCGAGCTGTCCGGCTTGGAAGAGACCGGCCTCCCCATCTTTGCACGCGCGGCGACCCCGCGGCTGGGTGGGGCGGAGCACCTGCTGGAAACGCAGGTGCCGATCATCTGCGGCGGCGCTCCAGTGCGCCCCGGCGACGTGGTCTGCGGGGACGAAGACGGCGTCGTCGTGTTCGCCGAAGCGCGGCTCGGGCAGGTGGTCTCGCGGGCCCTCGACGTCCGGCGGCACGAGCGGGAGGTCGTCCGGCACCTGAGGCGGGGCCGGCCACTGGCCGAAATTATGCGGCTGTTCGATCGTTTGGTGGAGCTTCGGAAACGGGGCTGAGCGGAACAGGGATCCCGCTGGATTCCGGGACCCGGCCGGCATGAGCCGCCGGGAAGAAGGGCGGTGCATTATGAGCGAGTTGGCCGTTGCCGCACTGGTCATCATGGCTGCGGTGAGCCTGCTCTGGACCGTGGTGTTGGCCGTTGTGAGCATGAACCTGTTCCGGCTGTTCCGGCGCGGCGACGACCTGTTGCGTGTCGTCGAGGTGGAGCTGCGGCCGGTCCTGCAGGACCTGCGGGAAGTCCTACGCAAAGCGCAGAAAGTGGCAGACGGTGCCGCTGAGAGCACGGAACGGGTGCGCTCGACCCTGGAGCGGCTGCAGGGGACCGCGGAGAACCTGCGGAATGCGACCGGCAAAATACGTGCGGTGATCAGTCCCCGCTTCTTGCCCGCCGCCAGCTTACTGGCGGGGATCACGACTGGAACGAAGGTGCTGTGGAAGCTGTATCGCGGAAGGAGGACATCATGAGTGAGGAACGCGGGTATTCCGGTGCGGCGGTCGCGCTCGGATTCATCCTGGGCGGCGCGCTCGGCGCAAGCCTGGCCATGCTCTTGACGCCGGAGTCGGGGCGCCGTACGCGCGAGCGGCTGCGGGATCTGGCGGCCGATATGCGCGATCGCACCCTCGATCTGTCCGAGGACCTTCGCGACCGCGCCGAAGAGGTGGTCGAGCGTGGGCGCGAGGCGTATTCGGAGAAGCGGAGCATGCTCTCGGCCGCCGTCCAGGCCGGCAAGGAGGCCATGCAGCGCGAGCGGGATCGGCTCTCGTCGGAATCGTAACTCGCCTGCGCGGAGTGTCCCGAGGCAGGGCACTCCGCGCTCGTGCGTTCAGGAGGTTCCATGAAGGCCATTGTGCTGGAGCAGCCGGGCACGTTCCGTCTGACGGATCGGACTCCAACCACGGCGGCACCTGGCGAGGCGCTGGTCCGGATCCGGCGGGTCGGCGTGTGCGGTAGCGACATTCACGCGTTCAAGGGCAATCAACCCTTTTTCAGCTATCCCCGCATCGTCGGCCACGAGCTAGGGGTCGAGATCGCCGCCTTGCCCGATCACGCGCCGGGATTCGCGGTCGGGGATCGCTGCGCGGTCCGCCCGTATCTGGCCTGCGGGCAGTGCATCGCGTGCCGGCGCGGCAAGACGAACTGCTGTACCAGTCTGCGGGTGCTCGGGGTCCACGCCGATGGAGGCATGCAAGAGCTGTTGGCCGTTCCGCTCGGAAACCTGCACCGCTCGGCGACCCTGGGCCTCGATCAGCTGGCGCTGATCGAAATGCTGACGATCGGCGCCCATGCCGTGCGTCGGGCGCAGCTCGAGCCGGGCGAGAACGTGCTGGTCATCGGCGCCGGGCCGATCGGCCTCTCGACCGCGCAGTTCGCCCATCTGATGGGTGGCCGGGTCGCCGTGCTGGAGATCAGCGCCTGGCGGCGCGAGTTCTGCAAACGGCATCTCGGCATCGAGCGGCTCTTGGACGGCAAGGAAGACACTGCGCCGGCGCTGGAGCGCCTCTTCGGCGACCTGCCGACGACCGTGTTCGATGCGACCGGCAGTCCGCGCTCGATGATGCAGGCCGTGCACTACGTGGCGAACGGGGGCAAGCTGGTATACGTCTCGCTGGTCCAGGGCGAGATCACCTTCACGGATTCGGAACTGCATCGGAAAGAGCTGACCCTCATCCGCAGCCGCAATGCACTGGCGGCCGATTTCCGCTGGGCGATGGAGATGGTGGAGGACGGCCGAATCACCCTCGCGCCCTGGATTACCCATCGAGCGCCCGCCGAGCGGATGGTGTCGGAGTTCCCCGGCTGGCTCGACCCCGAGCGCGGCGTGGTGAAGGCTGTGGTGGAGTTTTAGGGCCAGATTCGCCGGTGACGTTAACCACAGATTACGCAGATTACACAGATTGTTTCGGATCAAGAAAAATGCCGTTCGCGCTTCGAGTGCCTCAGCGCGAACGGCACTCTTGATTGTGGTCAATTGTGAATCTAGCAACTTCGGTTCTCTATTCCCCAAGAAATCTGCGTAATCTGCGTGAATCTGCGGTTGCCTATCCTAGAACTGGCGGGACCAGTCGCGCAGCCAGCGCTCGACGACGACCTTCGTCTGCGTGAAGAATTCCACAGCGTGCTTGCCCTGACCATGCAGGGTGCCGAAGAAGCTGTCCTTCCAGCCGCTGAACGGGAAGAATGCCATCGGCGCGGCGACGCCCACGTTGATCCCGATGTTGCCGGCCTGTGCTTCGTAGCGGAACTTCCGGGAGGCCGCCCCGCTGGATGTGAACACGCAGGCCATGTTCCCGTATTGTCCGCTGTTCACCAGGGCGATCGCGTCCTCGACCGTCTCCACGTGCATCAGTCCCATCACCGGGCCAAAGATTTCGGTTTTGGCCAGCGTGCTGCATGGGGCCAAACCCTCCAGGACGGTCGGCCGGATGAAGTTGCCCTTAGCGTAACCCTCGATATGCGGGTTGCGTCCGTCTACCAGCGGACGCGCGCCTTCCTCGATGCCCCGCTGGATGAGCGCCTCGATGCGGGCCTTGCTCTCTGGGGTGATGACCGGGCCCATCTGAACGCCCGGGTCCAGGCCGAACCCGACGACGCGCTGGCTGGCGGCCTCGGCGAGCGCCGGCGTGAACGTGGCGCGTGCACCGTCCACTTGGATGATTATGGATGCGGCGAGGCAGCGCTGACCGGCGTTGCCGTACACACTGTCGGTGACGATCTTGACGGTGGTGTCCACCTCGGCGTCGGGCAAGATGATCAGGGGATTCTTGGCACCGCCTTGCGCCTGCACGCGCTTGCCGTTCGTGGCTGCACGCGCATACACGTAGCGGGCGACGGGTGTGGAGCCGACGAAGGCAATCGCCTGGACCGCCGGGTGATCGAGCAGCGCGTTCACGGTCTCCGCCCCGCCGTTCACCAGGTTGACAACACCCGCCGGCAGGTCAATCTCTTCGAGCAACCGAAACACCTTTTGCATGGTGATCGGCGTCCGCTCCGAGGGCTTCACGATCACGGCGTTGCCGCAGGCCAATGCGTACGGCAGGTACCAGAAAGGGATCATGCCCGGGAAATTGAACGGGGCGATGATCGCCGCCACGCCGACCGGCTGGCGAATCATGTACTCGTCGATCCCGGTGGCGATGTCCTCGGCAAAATCCCCGAGCAGCATATTGGGGATGCCGCACGCGACCTCCACATTTTCGATCGCGCGGCGCATCTCGCCGCGGGCGTCGTCAAGGACCTTGCCGTTCTCCAGCGTGATCGTCTTCGCAAGGTCATCGAAGTGCTGTTCGAGGAGCGTCTTGAGCTTGAAGAGGTACTGGATGCGCTCGGCCGCGGGCACCTGGCGCCATTTCCCCTGAACCCGCGCGGCGGCCGTTGCCGCGCGATCCACCTCCGCGGCCGAGGAAAGCGGGACGGAGGCGAGCACCTCGGCGGTGGCCGGGTTGACAACGTCCTGCCGGTGCACACTGGTCGCCTCAACCCAGCGTCCGGCGATGAAATTCTGCAGCGTGCTGACGCTCAGTTCGAGTGCCATGGCTCACCGTCCTCTGGGCGGACCCGCGGACCGACCCCAGTGCTCTGAACTGCATTGACAATACGGCACGAAAAGGGACTAGATCAATCGCGAATAAAGTTTCCGGGACTAGGCCTTCGCGGTCAACGAGAAACACGGAGCCGGCTGAAGCCGCCTCGAGATCCGTTTCGTATCCGGCGGATAAGACCCGAAAGTCGGACGTCGAAATGTGTTCTTGAAGCCTCCACCTCGAATCTCGCACCTTAAACTTTGAACCTCTCCCTTTCGCGTGTACACTACGACGAATTCGCGCGAGGTGATGCATGGCCGAGACCGACAACGATCCGGTGGTCGAAACAATCCGCAGCGACCCGTTCTCGCAGATGCTCGGGATGGCGTACGAAGAGATCCGGCCGGGATACGCGCGCGTCAGCATGACCGTGAAGCCGGAGATGTGCAATTTCCATGGGAGTGCGCAGGGCGGGGTGCTGTTCAGCCTGGCCGACGCGGCATTCGGGGCGGCGGTCAACGCGTACGGTCAGACTGCCGTCGCCTTGAGCGTCTCCATTCAGTTCCTCGCACCCGCACTGGCCGGCACTCAACTGTTTGCAGAGGCAGAGGAGATTCGCCAGGGTCGGCGGGCGGGGTTCTATCAATTGACGATTCGGACAAGCGCCGGCGAGGCGGTCGCGATCTGCCAGGCCGTCGCCCATCGCCGCCAGGAACGACTGGTGAAATGACCCCTACTGCGCAGAGCGTTGGTGAGCCGAAATTTTCCGGTTACTTCGTGACCATCGCGGCGCTGTTCGTCACCTGCCTGGTCACGGCGAACATCATTGCCGTCAAACTGGTGGACGTGCGGGGCGCCGTGCTTCCGGCGGCCATCGTGATTTTCCCGCTGAGTTATTTGTTCGGGGATGTGCTCACCGAAGTGTACGGCTATGCGCAGGCGCGTCTGGCGATCTGGCTGGGGTTCTTTTGTAACCTGGTGGCCGTCATCGCGATCTGGTTCGCGCAGGTGTTGCCGTCGGCGCCATTCTGGGACGGCCAGGCGGCGTATGTGCGGATCCTCGGGTACGCACCGCGCCTGCTCGCCGCGTCGTTTCTCGCCTATCTCGTTGGGGAGTTTGCAAATGCCTACGTCTTGGCCAAGCTGAAGATCGCGACCGAAGGGCGCTGGCTCTGGACGCGTACCATCGGTTCGACCGTTGTCGGCCAGGCGCTCGACTCCCTCGTCTTCATCACGCTCGCATTTGCCGGAACCGTCCCGGCCTCCGGCCTCGCGTCCATGATCGTGACCCAGTGGATTGCCAAGTCACTCTACGAGACGTTGGCCACTCCGTTCACCTACTGGATCGTGGGCTTTCTCAAGCGGCGGGACGGCGTGGACGTGTACGACCGCGACACCAATTTCAATCCGCTGTCACTGGCTCGCCAGTAGCCTGTCCGGACATCATCAAGGACTCGCACGGAATTTGCCGCCGAACAGCTTCTTCAAATGTTCCGGTCGTTCCGGTGCTTTTGCGCTGCGATAAATGCATGGCTGGTCCCGTCGAAATAGTGTTCGGGCGGGATCTCGTGGATGGTGGCGATGATGTCGGATTCTGCGACGCCGGTGTGCTTCGTGATAAGCCCGATGATTTTCTGCATGAGCGCGGTTTTCAATTCCTGGGTTCGGCCCGGGTACATCATGGCCTCGACGATCACGAAGCGATGATCGCGGCTGGGATGAATCGCGCGATGCGCTGGATCAGCTTCATAGAGCACCACCTGACCGATATGAGCCGGGATGCCCAGGATGCGCGGGATCGCTTCACGCACAGCCCGGACGAGATCTGCCTTGGCGGTGTCAGGGAGCGAGCGGCAGACGTGCAGGATCACCTGAGGCATTCTGTCCTCTTTGCCTCGTTCGATCCCAAGAGCAATGAGCTATGACCCATGAGCATGCAGTATCGCTTACCCCCAACCCGCGCCAACCGCAACCCAAATCGCCGCAACCCTCCGATTGCTCCGGCCTGCTTCCCGGAGTAAGGTTTGGCATGGAGCCCCACTAACGCATCCAGTCTAAGGAGGCGGTATGTTGAGCAATCGCCCAGCCCCGACGGAATACGCACCATTCTATGCTCGGTACATTGACCTTGTGCCCCAGGGCGATCTGTTCGCCATCCTCGCCCAGCAGCGCGAAGACGCGCTGGCCATGTTAGCCAAAGTTCCTGAATCCAAGGGGAATTTCCGGTATGCCCCGGGAAAATGGAGCATCAAGGAAGTCGCCGGGCATATCATCGACTCCGAGCGGATTTTTGCGTACCGCGCGCTGAGGTTTGCGCGAAACGATAAGACGCCATTACCTGGATTCGAGCAGGACGACTACGCGCGGAGTGGAAATTTCGATGCGTGCTCGTTGCATGATCTCGCTGTGGAATTCGGACTGGTCCGTCAGGCGACATTGGCAATGCTTCGGCATTTCGGCTCGGACGCTTGGGACCGGCGCGGGACCGCAAACAAGTCAGAGGTGAGCGTCCGGGCGCTGGCGTACATCATCGCGGGCCACGAGCGGCATCACATGGATATACTTCGAACCAAGTATACGGTCGGCTGAGAAACCGAACCGAGGGCGACACTCGAGCCCGCCGTTCGCGCTTCGACAGGCTCAGCACGTGCGGCGTGCTTTACGTGGGGAATCGAACGGCTTATCCCACGGTGACCGACTTCGACCTAACGATCGGCGTCCAAAGAGGAGGGCACCATGAAGCTTCCGGAGACTATGCGGTACATTGACGTTGCCCAACCGGGTGAGCCGGACGTGATGCGTGTGGGGACCGGGCCCGTGCCCCGACCGAAGGCTGATGAGGTCTTGATCCGCGTGCAGGCGGCTGGGGTGAACCGCCCCGATGTCATGCAGCGCAAAGGCCTGTACCCGCCGCCACCCAATGCGAGCCCAATTCTCGGCCTCGAAGCGGCGGGAGAGGTCGTGGCGGCGGGTCGGGACGCGAAGGGCATCAAAGTGGGGGAGTCGGTATGCGCACTGACCAACGGCGGTGCTTATGCGGAATACTGCGTCGTTCCCGCGCCGCAGTGTCTCCCCTGGCCGGCTTCCTACGACGCCATTCAAGCGGGCGCCCTGCCCGAGACCTATTTCACGGTCTGGGCAAACCTGTTCATGATGGGCCGCCTTTCCCGCGGCGAATCGGTGCTCGTCCATGGTGGCACCAGCGGCATCGGCGTGACTGCGATCCAGCTCGCGCGAGCGTTTGACTGCACCGTCTATGCGACAGCCGGCAGCCGCGAAAAGTGCGATGCGTGCGTGAAGCTGGGTGCAGCCGCCATCAACTATCACGAAGAGGATTTCGTGAAGCGTCTCGGAGAGCTCACGGCCGGCAATGGCGTCAATGTGGTGCTAGACATCGTTGGGGCGCCTTACACCCAGCGCAACATGGACTGCCTGCACCTCGACGGGCGCCTGGTCCAGGTGGCCGTCCAGCAGGGGGCAAAGGTCGAGTTCGACTTGGGGCTGATGATGCGAAAGCGCATGACCATCATGGGATCCACGATGCGACCCCGCACGACCGCTGAAAAGGGCCTGATCGCCACCGCGCTGCGCGAAACGGTCTGGCCCCTGCTGATTGCCGGCCGCTGCGGGCCAGTCATTCATCAGGTCTTCCCGTTCTCCGAAGTTGTCGCCGCCCACGAGTTGATGGAGAGCAGCCGCCATATTGGGAAAATCGTGCTGAAAGTCGCGGATTGAGAGCGA
>DATJQT010000229.1:0-17915 GCA_035505475.1 Vulcanimicrobiaceae bacterium | reverse complement strand
GGAGCCGTCGGGCTCCGGGGGTCGGGAGAGCCGATGCAAACGAGCGGGCAGGTGCGGATCGCCATTGCGGGGGCGAGTGGCTATACCGGGGCGGAGTTGCTTCGCATCCTGGTGCAGCATCCCGGCGCCCGGATCACGGCGCTCACGGCAGAGACGCATGCCAATCAGCCGATAAGCCAGATCTTTCCCAGCCTGCGACGGTTCGTGGACCTGACGTGCATGCCGCTGGATCCGGCACGGTTCGCAGCCGAGGCGGATTTCGTCTTTCTGGCCCTTCCACACAAAGCCTCGATGACCGTCGCTCCGGCGCTCTTGGAGCGCGGCGTGCGCGTCCTGGATCTCAGTGCGGACTTCCGGCTGAAAGCTGCGGCCGCGTATCCAGCATGGTACGGCATGACGCACGAGGCGCCGCAACTCCTCGCCGAAGCGGTGTATGGCCTGCCCGAGATCCACGGCAAGGCCATCGCCGATGCCCGCCTGGTCGCCGTTCCCGGTTGCTATCCGACGAGTGCGATCCTGGGCCTGGCGCCGCTCCTTACGCAGGGGCTGATCGACCTCGGCACCATCGTGATCGACTCGATCTCCGGCGTCTCGGGCGCGGGCCGCAAGCCGGATCTTGGCACCCTTTTCTCTGAAGTGAATGAAAGCCTCAAGGCGTACAGCGTGGGGAAACACCGCCACACGCCGGAAATCGAGCAGGAATTATCAGGGCTGGCCGGCACAAACGTGACGGTCACATTCACGCCGCACCTGGCGCCGCTCACGCGGGGAATCCTCACCACGATCACTGCGCGATTGACGCGTCCGCAAACGACGGCCGAACTCCTGGCGACAACCGGCGCCTTCTATCGCGGGCGGGCTTGTGTCCGCGTCCTAGACGAGGGCGCGCTTCCGCAAACCAAACACGTGCTCCATTCGAACCTCTGCGATATCGGCCTTGTTTCGGATTCCCGCACCGGCCGCGTCATCGTGGTCTCTGCGATCGACAATCTGGTCAAGGGTGCGTCCGGACAAGCGGTGCAGTGCTTCAATCTGATGGCCGGGCTCGAGGAGGGGACTGGCCTGCAGATGCCCGGCCTTTACCCGTGAGGAGGCCTGACATGGCGCAGCAAACGGCAAACGGCGGCGTGTGTCCCCGGCGCGGGGGACTCTCGGCGGTGCAGGGGGTTCGTGCGGCGGGAGTGGCGTGCGGCCTGAAGAAGAGCGGCGCGTCCGACCTGGCGCTGGTGGCAGCCGAACGACCGGCAACGGTCGCTGCCGTGTTTACGAAGAACCTGGTGCAGGCCGCGCCCGTGGGGGTCTCGAAGCGGCATCTGAAAGGCGGGCGGTTCTCCGCGATGGTGCTGAACAGTGGGAATGCGAACGCGTGCACCGGTATCAAAGGCCTGCGCGATGCCGAGCAATCCGTCGCCGAGGTCGCTCGGCTCCTGGGGTGTCCGGTTGGAGAGGTGTTCGTCGCCTCGACCGGCGTCATCGGCCGCCCGCTGAACCTGAGCGCCGTGCTTCAGGGCATCCGGGCTGCTGTGCCGCGGCTCTCGCCAAAGGGGGGCGGACAGGCGGCGCGGGCGATCATGACGACCGACACCGTGGCGAAGGAGGCCGCGGTGGCTATTCGCGTCGGCCGGCGTGACGTGGTCGTGGGCGGCATGGCCAAAGGCTCCGGTATGATTGCGCCCAATATGGCGACGATGCTGTCGGTGATCGCCACCGATGCCGCCATATCGGCGCGCACGCTGCAGGTGGCGCTCAGTGCGGCGACGGCCGAGACGTTCAACTGCATCACGTTGGACGGAGACACGAGCACCAACGACACGGTCCTAACATTTGCCACCGGGGCATCCGGCGTCGAGATTCGTCCAGGCTCAGCGGCATTCCGCCGGTTCCAGGCGGCGCTGCAGTCCGTGTGTGAAACGCTGGCCAAGATGATCGCTCGAGATGGCGAGGGCGCAACCAAGCTGGCCGAGATTGTTATCACGGGGGCTCGATCCTCCGTCGAAGCCCGGCGGGCGGCGGAGACGGTCGCGAATTCGCCCCTCGTGAAGACGACGTTGTTCGGCGAGGACATCAACTGGGGGCGCATCATGGCGGCACTCGGACGGTCGGGTGCGCACTTTGATCCGCGCCGAGTGGCGATCTGGGTGGACGACATTGCCGTGGTGCGGCGCGGCGAAACCTGCGGCCAACGCGCCGAGGCGGCGGCGAACCGGCGGCTCACGCGGCGCGAGTTCGCGCTGCGGGCCGACCTGGGCGCCGGCCGCGCGGCCGGGCGGATCTGGACAACCGATCTGTCCGAAGCCTATGTTCGCATCAACGCGGGGTACCGGACGTAGCGCTGTTCAGAAGAGAACAACCACGTTTTGGGTTTGCGTATTCTCTGTCACTGTCGGACATTGCTGTTGCACGGGCGAATGACCTTGCCCGACTTGCGCAGCGCATGTTATAAGGACCGACGGTCTGCGCACCGTGCCAGGCCGAGTACACACGCGCGCGGATTCCCGCCAGGGTGTTCCGCCCCAGGCGGAATCGGACGGGAAGATGAGGCGCGCGGCGGATTAACCACACGTCAGGAGGCATTGGCATGAGCGGGGTCTCGATCAAGGAACTGCTGGAGGCGGGGGTCCATTTCGGACATCAGACGAAGCGATGGAACCCCAAAATGAAGAAGTACCTGTTCGGCGAGCGGAACGGCATCTACATCATCGACCTGCAGAAGACGCTCAAAAAATTCGAGGAGGCCAGCCGCTTCGTGCAGGATCTGGCGGCACAGGGCGGGACCATGCTGCTGGTCGGGACCAAGAAGCAGGCCGCCGACGCGGTGCAGGAAGAGGCACAGCGGGCCGGCATGTACTTCGTCAACCGCCGATGGCTGGGCGGCACGCTGACCAACTTCCAGACCATCACGAAGAGCATCTCGCGGCTGAAGCAGCTCGAGGACATGAAGGCCACCGGGAAATTCGAGGCGTTTTCCAAGAAGGAAGTTCTGCGCCTCGATCGCGAGATGGACAAGCTCAACACCGCGTTGGTCGGCATCAAAGGCATGGAGCAGTTGCCGGGGACCGTGTTCGTGATCGACCCGAAGAAAGAGCATATCGCCGTCCGCGAGGCCCGGCGCCTGAGTATCCCCGTGATCGGCGTGGTGGACACGAATTGCGATCCGGACGAAGTGGATTACCCGATTCCCGGCAATGACGACGCGATCCGCGCCGTCCGCCTGATCACCATGCGGCTGATCGATGCCTTCGTCGAGGGACGTGGTGCGGTCGCCAAGGCAGGTGCGGATGAAGAGGAAGACGATCTGGCTGCGGCGATGCTGGGAGCCCCGGCCCCCGCAGCGAGCCCGGCTCCGGCACCCGTAGCGGCGGTCGCAGAGGCGAGCCCCGTGAAGGAGACGGCATGACGATCTCGGCAACGATGGTGCGTGATCTTCGCGAGAAAACCGGCGCGGGGATCATGGAATGCAAGGCCGCCCTGGCGGAATCCGGCGGCGATCTGGACAAAGCGATCGATGTTTTGCGCAAGCGCGGTCTCAAGGTGGCGGAGAAGAAGGCTGGCCGCGTGGCGGCGGATGGGTTGGTCGTCGCCTGGACGTCGGCAGACCATCGCGCCGGCGCCCTCGTCGAGATCAATTGCGAGACCGACTTCGTGGCGCGCACGGATAAGTTCGTCGCCCTCGCCCAGTCGCTCGGCCCCATGGTGGGTTCCGAGCCGGCGGCGGCCGAAATCGCGGTCCTGCTCACCCGTGAGCTGCAAGGCAAGCCGGTCGCCGATGTCGTGAAAGAGTTAATTGGCGCGATCGGCGAGAACATCGTCGTGCGCCGCGCCGCCCACCTGGCGGTCCGGTCAGGTGCGAAGGGTTTGGTTGCGAGCTATCTGCACGCCGGCGGAAAGATCGGAGTGCTGGTCGCCGTCCAGTGCGGCTCGGACAAGGTCGCCCAGAGCGACGAACTCGGGAAACTGGCTAAAGATCTGGCGCTACAGGTCTGCTCCGCAGAGCCGGGCTACGTCAGCCGGGATCAGGTGCCGGCCGACGTGCTGGACAAGGAGCGCGACATCCTGCGCGCCCAGCCCGACCTGCAGGGGAAGCCGGCGGCGATCCAGGACAAGATCATCCAGGGGCGCCTCGAGAAGTTCTATGCCGAACGCTGCCTGGTGGATCAACTGTTCATCCGGGATCCCGACGGGAAGCAAAAAGTCAAAGACGTGCTCGCCGCCGCACAGAAGAGTCTTGGCGAGCCGATTTCCGTGACCGGCTTCGCCCGCTTCCGCCTGGGTGAGGGCGTGGAGAAGCGCGCCGCCGAATAGCCGTTTCGATCCCAACCACGGTGACGGCGGCACCCAGCCGCCGAGGAAGCCATGGCCACTCTGGCGTACAAGCGGGTGCTGCTCAAGCTCAGCGGCGAAGCCTTGGCGGGCGACCAGCAGTACGGGATCAGCACCGATATCGTCAGCTACGTGGCCCAGGAAGTCCGGGAGATCCATCGTCTGGGTGTCCAGGTCGCGCTCGTGATCGGCGGTGGGAACATCTTTCGCGGCGTCGAGGCGAGCGCGCGGGGAATGGACCGGGCGTCCGCCGATTACATGGGCATGCTGGCCACCGTCATCAACGGCCTCGCGCTCCAGTCGGCGCTCGAACAGATCGACGTGGATACCCGCGTGCAGACCGCGATCGAGATGCGCGAAGTGGCGGAACCGTTCATCCGCCGCCGGGCGCTGCGGCATCTCGAAAAGGGCCGGGTGGTCATTTTCGTGGGCGGGACCGGCAACCCGTACTTCACGACCGACACGGCCGCCGCGCTCCGGGCGATGGAGATCGGGGCGGAGGTCGTGTTCAAGGCCACCAAGGTGGACGGTGTGTACACGGCGGACCCCAAGACGGATCCGACCGCGGTGAAGTTCGACGAGTTGACATACCTCGACGTCCTCAGCCGGCGGCTGAAGGTCATGGATTCGACGGCCATTTCGCTCTGCATGGATAATCGATTTCCGATCGTGGTCTTCAATTTACTGGAGCGGGGCTGTCTCGCCCAATTAGTTCATGGGGCACGCGTCGGCACACTGGTAAGGGGAGGCTAGGGACATGCAGGAAATCGTGCGCAAGACCGAACAGGAGATGAAGCGCACCATTGATGCGACCCTGAAAAACTTTAACGGTGTCCGGACCGGGCGCGCCTCGGTCTCGCTGGTCGAGCACATCGTCGTGGACTATCACGGGACGCCGATGCCTCTGAACCAGCTCGCGAACCTGGCGGTCCCTGAGCGGCGACTGATTACCATCCAGCCATGGGATGCGTCGGCGATCTCGGCCATCGAGAAGGCGATCTTGAAATCGGACCTCGGCATCACGCCGAACAATGACGGCAAG
This sequence comes from Vulcanimicrobiaceae bacterium, assembly GCA_035505475.1. Lineage (GTDB taxonomy): Bacteria > Methylomirabilota > Methylomirabilia > Methylomirabilales > 2-02-FULL-66-22 > 2-02-FULL-66-22. Next base: position 12,553 of record DATJQT010000229.1, on the reverse strand, counting down.
CTGATCCGTCTGGCGGTGCCCTCATTGACGGAGGAGCGCCGGAAGGAGCTGGTCAAGGTCGTTCACAAAATGGCCGAAGAGGGGCGCGTGGTGATTCGCAACCACCGGCGCGAAGCCAACGAGACGCTCAAGAAGCAGGAGAAGGCCAAGTCGATCTCCGAGGACGAGGTGCGGAAAGGCACCGAGCAGGTCCAGGATCTGACCAACCGCATGATCAAGCAGGTCGATGAGCTGCTGGCCAAGAAGGAAAAAGAGATCATGGAGTTTTAGTCCGTCTGGCTCGAGCCGGCGGGCGACATCATGCATCGCTTACGGGTCCTGAGCGCGGTCCTTCTGCTCCCGCCGTTTTTCCTGCTCGTGCAGCTTGGTCCTCCCTGGCTGTTCCATGTGGTCACCGCTGGAATCATTCTGCTGAGCGCCTGGGAGTTTGGCCGGCTCTGCCTGGCCGGCTCCGACATCGGTTTCACGGTATTGACGGCAGCCGGTGCTCTCTGCTGGCTTGCTGGGGTGCTCGGGGTCTTTCCTCTGATGGCCGTTTTGCCTCTATGCGTCATCATCGGCATGCTGCGGGCGTTCACGGGGGCGGAGAACCTGTCGGCTGTAACGCAGCGGGTGGCCTGGATGGTCTTCGGCGTCGCGTACGTTGGCGCTCTGCCGAGCTGCTGGAGCTTGCTGCGAGTGCTTCCGGACGGTCGTGGACTCGTGCTCTTCGTGGCCCTGACGATCTGGGCCAGCGATACCGGTGCGTTCTACGTCGGATCCCGCTGGGGCCGTCGCCCCCTCGCGCCGCGCATCAGCCCGAAGAAGAGCATCGAAGGCGTGCTGGGCGGCCTTTTCGGGGGGATGCTTGTCGCCCTGGCTGGTACGGGCTGGCTCTGGCCGCAGATCTCCGTGGCGACGGCACTCTGGGTCAGTCCCGTCTTGATCGTGGCCGGCATCGCCGGCGACTTGTCGGAATCGGCATTGAAGCGCGGGGCGGGACGCAAGGACAGTGGCGTGCTGATTCCTGGCCACGGCGGTATTCTGGATCGCCTTGATAGCTTGATGTTCGCGGGGCCGATTTTGTATGGCCTCGTGCGATTGGGTTGGGTGTGAGCCGGTTGGACCGGCCGGCCGTCCAGAGAGGACTGGCCGTGCTCAGCGGTTTGATTTCAGCGTTGGCCTTTCCGTCCTGGGACATGGGATGGTTGGCCTTCGTGGGTTGGGTCCCGCTCTGTTTTGTGGTGCAGGGGGTGCGCCCCAGGCGGGCCGCAGGCTTAGGGTTCTTTGCCGGGTTTGCGTTTTACCTGGCCACGGTCTGGTGGGTGATTAACACCATGACCACGTACGGCCACATGCCGCTCGTAATGAGCATCCTGGCGTTAGTCCTCATGGCCGCCGTCCTGGCGGGATACGTGGCCGCCTTCGGCGCGTTGCTCGCATCCGTCCAGATGACGCTGCGCATCTCGGCGGGGCTCGTCCCTGCCCTCGCCGCGATGTTCTGGACTGGGATCGAGCTGGTTCGCACGTACCTGTTCTCCGGATTTCCCTGGGCGCTGCTGGGCTACACACAGTATCGCCAGCCTACGCTCCGGTTGCTGGCTTCGGTGGTCGGAGTGTACGGGATCTCCGCGTTGATCATGCTCGTCAATGCGACCCTGGCGGGCTTCCTTGCGGCTTGGCAGGCAGCATCCGCAGCCCGACGATGGCGCGATCAGACGCTCGCGGTGGGTATCGCGGTTCTGGCGCTCGCGGCATCGGCCGCCTATGCGAACGGGGTCTGGCGTGACGAGACTGCTGGGCCTGCAATTGCGATCGGACTCTTGCAGGGCAATATCGACCAGTCCATCAAATGGGATCGGCGCTACCAGCTCTCGACACTGGAAATCTACGAGCGACTGGCCCGCGAAGCGGCCACCCAGCATCCCATGCTCATCGTGTGGCCGGAGGCGGCCACGCCGTTTCTCCTGCGGCGCGAGCCCGAGATGGGCGCCCGGATCGTGCAGCTCGTCAAAGAGACCGGTGTCCCCATGCTGATCGGGACGCCGGACATCCGGGCGGACGGCCTGTTTTATAACAGCGCCTTCCTGCTCGATACCGAAGGCCGGCTCGCCGGGCGCTACGATAAACGGCACCTCGTGCCCTTCGGGGAATACGTGCCCCTGCAATCCCTCCTGTTCTTCGTGCATCGGCTGGCGGTAGGCATTGGCGATTTCGGGCGGGGCGTCCAGGCGACGGTGTTATCGACCGACGGGTTTCGGTTCGGGGTGATGATCTGTTACGAGGCGATCTTCCCCGCCGAGGTGCGTGAGTTCGCCGTGAACGGTGCCCAGGTGTTGGTCAATATTACCAACGACGCCTGGTTCGGCCGGAGCAGCGCCCCCTACCAGCACTTCGCGATGGCGGTGATGCGCGCGGTCGAGAACGGCATGTACCTGGTCCGCGCGGCCAACACGGGAATCTCGGCGGTGGTGGACCCGGCGGGAACGGTGCACGCCCAGACCCCGCTGTTCACGCAGGCGGTGCTGGTCGGCACGGTACACCGGCGGGTTGGGGAGACGCTCTACACCCGGTACGGCGATTGGTTCGCATGGCTTTGTCTGGCCGGCTCGGTCGGGTATGGACTGGCGCTGAGCCGACAGTGGTGGTCGCGGCGGAAGGAGGCGAGGGTATGATTCCCGATTTGGAGCGCGGCATCGACGAGCTGGGTCGCAAGCTCGACCAGCTCCGGGTGTTTCTTTGACGTGCCCGGAAAAACCGTGCGCCTGGCGGTACTGGAGCGCCAGGCGGCGGCCCCCGATTTCTGGAACGATCCCGAGGGCGCGCAGAAAATCCTGAAAGAGCAGAGCGATCTGCGCCAGGTTCTCGACCAGCACGCCGCGCTGCTTCGCGCGGTCGAGGATCAGCGTGTGCTGCTCGGTCTCGCCGCCGAAGAGAACGATGCCGACACGCTCAAGGAAGTGGAAGGCGGCATGGCGGCGCTCGCCAAGCAGGTCCGCGGCCTCGAGCTGACGACGGCGCTGTCCGGGGAATACGATCAGGGGTCCGCCATCGTCAGCATCAACGCCGGTGCGGGCGGGACGGAATCGCAGGATTGGGCGCAGATGCTGTTCCGCATGTACCTCCGCTGGGCCGAGGGCAAGCGCTTCAAGATGGACGTGATCGACATCCTGGCGGGGGAAGAAGCCGGCATCAAGAACGTGACGGCCACGGTCGAAGGGGCGTACGCCTACGGCTATCTCCGCGCCGAAACCGGCGTGCACCGGCTGGTGCGCATCTCGCCATTCGATGCCAACAAGCGACGCCACACCTCGTTTGCGTCGGTGTTCGTCTATCCCGAGATCGCCGACGACATCGATGTGAACATCGACGAGAAAGACCTGCGCATTGATACCTACCGGTCGGGCGGACACGGCGGGCAGCACATCAACGTGACCGACTCGGCGGTGCGGATCACCCATCTGCCGACCAACATCGTCGCGCAGTGCCAGAACGAGCGCTCGCAGCACAAGAACAAGGCCATGGCGATGAAGGTCCTCCGGGCGCGGCTGTACGAGTACTACCGAGCCCAGAAGGACCAGGAGTTGGCCCACCTCGATGGCGTGAAGCAGGCAATCGCCTGGGGGAGCCAGATTCGGTCGTACGTCCTCGCCCCGTATCAGCTCGTCAAGGATCACCGGACGGGCGAGGAGACAGGGAACGTCAACGCGGTATTGGACGGCGACCTGGATCGCTTCATCGAGGCCTTTTTGTTCAAGCCACCTGACGCGAAGACCCCGGCCGAGGCCGGGAGAGAGGAGGCAGCGAATGGCTGAGCAGGGAGTGGGAGGCGAGGCGGATCTGCGGGCGGAGCTGGAGCGGCTGCGGGCCGAGAACGAGGCGCTCAAAGGCCGAACCGCGCGGGCAACGCGGCTACGCGTCAGCGAAAAGGGTGGTGTCTCGGTCTATGGTCTGGGACGCTTTCCGGTCACGCTGTACAAGGAGCAATGGCTCAGGCTCATCGGCATGGCGGACGAGATCAAGCAGTTCATCGCGGACAACGAGGACAAGCTGAAGACGAAGCCCGAGGGCTCGCCGCCGCCGGCTTGACCCTCCGCGAAACCATCCATATAATCGATAAATTCGCCATCTTTTCCCAACGGAGACGGTGTGGACGACCTCTCGCCCTACATGCGTGAACGCTTGCAGAAACTGGAAGACCTGGCCAGTCAAGGCATCGATCCCTTCCCGAGCCGCTTCAAGGTCAGCGACGCCCTCGGCGAGCTGGCCGCAACCTACGGGACGGCAGACGAGGCCGGCCTGGCTGCGGCCGCGCCGCTCACGGCGGCGGGACGGGTCCTGTCGGTCCGCGGCCACGGCAAGGCTGCCTTTGCCCATATCCAGGACCGGACGGGCAAACTGCAGATCTACGTTCGGCTCGACCGCGTTGGCGAGGCGGCCTATGCGCTCTTCAAGCGGATCGACATTGGCGATTTCATCGGGGTCGGCGGGCGTCTCTTTCGGACCAAGACGGGCGAGCTGACGATCCAGGCGGACCATCTCACGCTGCTCGCCAAGTCGCTTCGCCCCTTGCCCGACAAGTGGCACGGCCTCTCCGACGTGGAGGTGCGCTACCGGCAGCGGTACGTTGACCTGATTGCCAATCCCGCGGTCGGCGAGATCTTTCGCCGGCGGGCGCGGGTGATCGCCGAAATGCGCCGCTTTTTCGACCAGAGAGGCTTCCTCGAGGTCGAGACGCCGATGATGCAGTCGATTCCGGGTGGCGCGACGGCACGGCCGTTCATCACACACCACAACGCGCTCGACCTGGACCTCTACCTGCGCATTGCGCCGGAATTGTACCTGAAGCGCTGCGTGGTGGGCGGCCTGGAGCGCGTGTACGAGATCAACCGGAATTTCCGGAACGAGGGGCTCTCCACGCATCACAATCCCGAATTCACGATGCTGGAGTTTTACCAGGCGTACGCAGATTATCAGGAGCTGATGGCCCTGACCGAAGAGTTGATCCCGCAAGTGGTCCGGGCCGCCTGCGGCAGCGAGCGCGTCACGTATCAGGGCACCGACATCGTGTTCACGCCGCCCTGGGAGCGCCTGACCGTGGAGCAGGCATTGGTCACGCTGGGCGGGCTCCGGCCCGAGCAGGTGGCCTCGGCCGATGCGCTGCGGGCCGCAGCCCGGGAGCGCAGCATTCCCGTGGACCCGGCGTGGGGCTGGGCCAAACTCTTGATGGAGCTCTTCGAGCAGCTCGGTGAAGGCCAGTGTATCCAGCCCACCTTCATCACCGATTTTCCCGCCGAGCTCTCGCCGCTGGCGAAGGCCCGGCCGGAGGATCCCCGGTACGTGCAGCGCTTCGAGCTGTATGTGGCCGGCCTTGAGGTGGCGAACGCCTACACGGAGCTGAACGATCCCCGCGAACAGCGACGCCGGTTCGAGGCGCAGGCCCGCGCGCGGGAAGCCGGGGACGAAGAAGCGCAGTACGTGGACGAGGATTTTCTGCGGGCGCTCGAATACGGGCTGCCGCCGACCGCGGGCGAAGGCATCGGGATCGACCGGCTCGTGATGCTGCTCTGCGACGCCCCCTCGATTCGCGACGTCATCCTCTTCCCGCTGCTCCGCCCGGAACCAAAAGCTGCCGACGCGTCGCCCGACGCCGAGCCGCAGCCCGAGTAGCGCGAAATGGCGCGCTCGGTTCCCTACGAGTTGTTCATCAGTCTGCGCTACCTCCGGGCGCGGAGGCGCCAGGGTTCCATTTCGGTGATCACGGTCATTTCGACGGCCGGCGTCGCCGTCGGCGTCATGGCACTGATCGTCGTCATGGCCGTGATGAGCGGTTTCGAATCCGACCTCCGCAACAAAATCCTCGGAACCAACGCGCACATCTGGGTGCTTCGGTATGGGGAGCGCGGCATCGAAGATCCCGCCGCAGCGCTCCAGGCGGTGCGGCAGGTTCCGGGGGTCACGGCCGCATCGCCCTTTACGTATAGCGAAGTGTTGCTGACGGCCAACGGACGGTCAGCAGGGACTGTACTGCGGGGCATCGATCTCGCGTCGGCGCTCCAGGCGACCGGCTTTCGCGGCACGATCAGGAGCGCCGCACCGGACTTAGTCGAAGCGATGAAGAGTGCCCAACCTGTGTTTCCGCCGGACGGGATTCTGCTGGGAACGCAGCTCGCCGCGTCGCTGGGCGTCGGGGTGGGCAGCCCGGTCAATGTCCTCTTGCCACTGGGGGGCGATCTGTCCCCGCTCGGCGTCATGCCCCGGATGCGGCAGTTCACGGTGATTGGCGTGTTCCAGGTGGGCTTCGCCGAGTTCGACTCCAAGCTCGCGATGATCGCCATACCGTCGGCCCAGGCGCTCTTCCGCATGGGCAACGCCGTCTCCGGCATCGAGGTGCGGGTCCAGGACATTTACCGGGCGGCGGAGGTGGCACAGGCGATCCGGGCCAAGCTCCCGTTCCCGTACTTCACCCGGACCTGGATGGAGTTAAACCGGAACTTCTTCTCGGCCCTGCGCGTCGAACGGATCGTCATGTTCGTCATCCTTACCATGATCGTGCTGGTGGCGTCGTTTGGAATCATTAGCACGCTTGTCATGCTGGTCATGCAGAAGCGGAAAGAGATCGCGGTCCTGAAATCCATGGGCGCCACGCGCGGCAGCATCATGGGCGTCTTTATCGTTCAGGGGTTGCTGATCGGGATCGGCGGGACCGTGCTGGGCCTGCTGCTTGGGCTGCTCATTGCGAATAATTTGGACCCGATCGTGCGCGCGATCGAGTGGCTGTTCAGCTTCAAGGCATTCCCGCAGGACGTGTACCTGCTGGACAAACTGCCGTCGCATGTGCTCTGGGCGGATGTCGTGACGATCTCGGTCACGTCCGTCCTGATCAGCCTTCTGGCGACGATCATCCCGTCCCGCCAGGCGGCCGCCGTGGACCCGGTTGTGGCGATCCGGTACGAATGAGCGCCGGTCGCAGCGCACCGGGAAAACCTTGAACCGCGAACTTTGAACCGCGAAGCGTGAACCAACCTCATGCCTGACGCGATTGTTGCCGAAAACCTCAGCAAGTCGTTTGCGCGTGATGGCGACCGGCTCGACGTGCTCAAGGGCGTGAGCCTTACCGTTGCTGTCGGAGAACTCATCGCCATTGTCGGCCCCTCCGGCGTCGGGAAGAGCACGCTCTTGCACCTCTTGGGTGGCCTGGAGCGGCCGACCGGCGGGAGTATCCGATATGGCGAGACCGATCTCGCACGCCTCAGTGATGTAGAGCTCGCACGCTTTCGCAACCGGCAGGTCGGATTTGTCTTTCAGTTTCATCACCTGCTGCCGGAATTCAGCGCGGTCGAAAACGTCATGCTGCCCATCCTTATCCGGCGAGAATCGGCTGCCGTGGCCCGCGACCAGGCCACCGCGCTGCTGACACGCGTCGGTCTGGCCGGACGTCTCACGCATCGGCCGGGCGAGTTGTCCGGGGGCGAGCAACAACGGGTGGCAATCGCCCGCGCCCTGGTCGGGGCGCCGGCTGTCCTTTTGGCAGACGAGCCCACCGGTAACCTCGACAGCAAGACGGGGGAAGAGGTTTTCGAACTGCTGCGCGAATTAAATCGCGAACGCCGACTGACCTGCCTCCTCATCACCCACAACGAGGCACTGGCCCGGCGGGCGGACCGCGAACTCCGGATGCTCGACGGCCGCTTCATCGAATGACCGAGCCTTCTCGGTTTGCAAATACGAGTTCAAAGAGGGGCGAATGGGGCGATTTGGGTCTTTCCGTTCCCTGATTCGTCCAGTATACTGTCATTTGCCGTGGGCCCCTGCGTGGCTGGGGTAGGAGTCATGATCGAGGAGTAACACATGTTTGAGCGATTCACCGAGCGTGCGCGCAAAGTCATTATCCTGGCCCGCGAAGAAGCCATTCGCCTTGGCCACAATTTCGTCGGGACCGAGCATCTTCTCCTGGGTCTGATCCGGGAAGGGGACGGCTTGGCCGTCGCTATCCTCAAGAAACTCAACGTCAGCGTCTCTGCCCTGAAGGCGGAGATTGAAAAGGTCGTGGCGGTCGGCACCGAATTCTCCCCGGCGGGCGAGATTCCGTTCACGCCCCAGGCGAAGAAGGTGCTGGAATATGCCATCTCTGAAGCGCGATCGCTGAGCCACAACTACATCGGCACGGAACACCTGCTGCTGGGGCTGATCCGCGAGGGCGAGGGGATCGCGTCCCTCGTGCTCCGCGATTTCGGCGTGAGCGTGGCCGCCGCCAAGGCCCAGGCCCAAGAGTTGCTTGGCGAGCAGTCCGCGAAGCAGACCTCGACCACCCGGACGCCTGCCCTGGACGAGTTCGGCGTGGACCTGACCGCACTCGCCCGGCAGGATAAGCTGGACCCGGTGATCGGCCGCGATGCGGAGATCGAGCGTGTCATCCAGGTGCTCAGCCGCCGCAAGAAGAACAACCCCGTCCTGATCGGCGAAGCGGGCGTGGGCAAGACCGCCATTGTCGAGGGCCTGGCCCTGCGGATCGTGTCCAGCAGCGTCCCTGAGATGCTGTTGAAGAAGCGGGTCGTGCAGCTCGATCTGGCCGGAATGGTGGCCGGCACGAAGTACCGCGGGCAGTTCGAGGAGCGGCTCAAGGCCGTCGTGAAGGAGATCCAGACGTCGAGCAGCGTGATTCTCTTCATCGACGAATTGCACACGCTGGTCGGCGCCGGCGCGGCGGAAGGCGCGATTGACGCCAGCAACATGCTGAAGCCCGCGCTGGCGCGGGGCGAGCTGCAGTGCATCGGCGCGACCACGATGGACGAGTACCGCAAGTACGTCGAGAAGGACCGCGCCCTCGAGCGGCGCTTCCAGGCGATCCACGTCGGACCGCCCAGCGTGGACGAGACGATCCGCATCCTGCGCGAGATCAAGGACCGCTACGAAACGCACCACCAGGCGATCATCACGGACGAGGCGGTGGTTGCTGCCGCCCGGCTGTCGCAGCGCTATATCGCCGACCGCTTCTTGCCCGACAAAGCCATCGACGTAATTGACGAGGCGGGGGCGCGCGCCCGGCTGAACGGGATGATGCTGCCGGCCGAGCTGCGCGAGATGGAAAACGAGGTCGAGCGGCTCCGCGTCCAGAAGGAAGACGCGATCCGCACGCAGGCGTTCGAGATGGCGGCGCGGCTCCGCGATGCCGAGCGGAAACAGCGCGCCGATCTGGAAGAGCGCAAGAACGAGTGGAAAGAGCAGCGCACCAAGGCTAAGACCACCGTCTCGGCCGAGGATGTCGCGTACGTCGTCTCCAAGTGGACCGGGATTCCCCTCCAGCAACTCGAAGAGGCAGAATCGGCCCGACTGCTCCGCATGGAAGCCGAGTTGCAGAAGCGCGTGGTCGGCCAGGAAGAAGCGATCAAAGCCGTGTCGCGCGCCATCCGCCGCTCACGGGCGGGGGTCAAGAACCCGAACCGACCGGTGGGCTCGTTCATCTTTCTCGGGCCGACCGGCGTCGGCAAGACCGAACTGGCCAAGGCCCTGTCGGAATTCCTGTTCGGGACCGAGGACGCGCTGATCCGCGTGGATATGTCGGAATACATGGAACGCTTCTCGACCTCGCGCCTGATCGGAGCACCCCCGGGCTACATCGGCTACGACGATTCCGGGCAGCTGACCGAGAAGGTGCGCCGCCGCCCCTTCTCGCTGGTGCTGCTGGACGAAATCGAAAAAGCGCACCCCGAGGTCTTCAACCTGCTGCTCCAGATCCTCGAGGACGGCCGGCTGACCGACAGCTACGGGCGGGTAGTGGATTTCCGGAACACGATCCTGATCATGACCTCGAACATCGGCACCCGGCAGTTCACGCTCCACACGAATCTGGGATTTGCAAAGTCCGGCGACGAGACGCACTCGTACGACAAGATGCGGGAAACGGTGCTGAACGAGCTGAAGCGCGCATTCAACCCGGAGATGCTGAACCGGATCGATGAAGTGACGGTGTTTCACCCGCTGGACATCGGCCACATGCGCCAGATCGTCGACCTGATGCTCCACCGAGTGGAGGAACAGTTGAAAGAAAAGGCCATGAGCCTCAAGGTCGACGACGAGGCCAAGGAGTTCCTGATCCAGCAGGGGTTCGACCCCAATTACGGGGCTCGGCCGCTCCGGCGTGCCATTCAGCGGTTCGTGGAGGATGCACTCGCCGAAGAGGTCCTGCGGGGCCACTTCGCCAGCGGCGGCACCGTGCGTGTCAAGAAGGCCGAAGGGCCGCTCCTGATTTTCGAGCCTGTCGAACCGGTGGAAGCATCGCTCTAGCCCGCCCAGCCGTTCAATCCGGGCGCAGAATTGCCCCCACCCGGGGGCAATTTTTTCTTGGTTTCCAGGGCGCTTGATGGTAACGTGCCACGGATTTTCTGGTCCATGGATTGGACAGAGAGGATATGGCGCGTTTGCCATTCATGACCCCGCTCGCTCGCCGTTGGCGTCTCCTCCTGGCTCTCGTAGTCCTCTGGGTCCCGCTCGCGATGGGGATTCTGTCGGCGTCCGCCCAGGACCAGCCGACTGTCACGCAGATCGATATCCGGGGCGCGAGGAAAGTCGAAGAGGCGACCGTCCGCTTCAAGCTGAAGAGCCGGGTAGGCGACCCGTATTCGCCCGAAACGGTCCGCGAGGATATCAAGGCACTCTACAGCCTCGGCTACTTTGAAGATATCGTGGTGCAGGCGGACATCTTTGAGGGCGGTCTCAAGTTGATCTTCGTCCTGCACGAAAAGCCGAGCATTCAAACCCTGCGTGTCGTTGGTAACCGGGAGATTGCGACCGACAAGATTCTCGGCAAGATTGACCTCGTCGAAGGCGCGATCATTCCGCCCGGGGCCCTGCTCAAAAACTCCGAAAAGATCCGGCTCTTTTACGAAGAGGAAAGCTACTTCCGGGCGCGGGTGGACGCGACGGAAGAGCGGATCTCCCCGACAGAGGTGGCCGTCACATTTACCGTTTTCGAGGGCAACAAGTACGACGTCACGGATATCAAGATCGAGGGGGCGCACGCACTCAAGCCCAAAGACGTCAAGAGCAAGATGCAGACCGAGCCCGTCTTCCTGTTTTGGTTCGGCGGGACCCTGAAGCGCGAGGAGCTGAACCGCGACCTCGACCGGATCCGGGCCTACTACTTGGACAATGGCTACCTCGATATCGCCGTCGAGGAGCCCAAGATCGAGATGGATGATCAACGGCACCGCATCACGATCGTGATCCGCCTGGAAGAAGGGACCCAGTACCGGATTGCCGAGTTGAACGTCAAGGGGAACGCCCTGTTCCCGGAATCGAATATTCGGACTCTGATCCAGAGCAAAGTCGGTGGGGTCTTCAGCCGGGAGGTCATGCAGAAGGACGTGACCGCCGTCACCGATGCGTACGCCGAGTTCGGTTATCTCTTTGCCGTGGTGGACCCGGTCGTGGATATTCAGCGTGACAAATCGACGGCACAGGTGTCATTCGAGATCACCGAAGGCCGACAGGCGTTCATCAATCGCATCGACATCGCCGGGAACACGCGGACGCGCGACAAGGTCCTCCGGCGCGAGATTCCACTCGTGGAAGGGGGCGTGTTCAACAACCGGTATCTGCAGATCGCCAAAAAGAATTTAGAGGCCCTCGGGTTCTTTGAAGAAGTGAAGCTGGACACGAAACGCACATCGACTCCGGACCAAGTGGACGTCCTCGTGGACGTGAAAGAAAAAGCGACCGGCGCATTCACGATCGGCGCCGGGTTCAGCTCGACAGATGGGGTCATGGGCGTCGCCAGCATCTCGCAGGGGAATCTGTTCGGGACGGGGAGGTCGATGTCCATTTCGGGATCGCTTGCCCAGAACGCGAACCGGGCGGTCTTCAACTACGTCGATCCCCACTTCTGGGATTCGAACTACCGGACCACCTTCAAGGCGTATTACACCGCCACGAACTACGATGAAAGCACGACCGCCGTGACCTACAACTCGGATACGGTCGGGACCTTGGTCGGGGTGAGCCACCTGCTCTTCGAGCGAGTGTTCGGGGACCTCAGCTACGTGCTCGAACAGGTCAAGCTGTTCGACGTGACTGCGAGTGCGCCGACAGCCGTTATCGAGCAATCGCTCGTCAACGGCGGCCTCTCCGTCACCAGCGAGTTCATCGCTGCGCTGGTGCGGGATACGCGCGATTCATTTACGGAGGCAACGCGGGGGACACGGGTATCATTAACGGGGACGTACGCAGGCGGTCCGTTCGCGGTGGGGAGCTACCCGAACAACTTTTACAAGCTCATTGGCGAGTATTCCCAGTATTGGCCGCTGCCGTGGATGTCTTCCTTGCCGTGGCTTGCGGAGGTGAAATTTACCGGGCACTTGCGCGGAAGCATGATGTATGGGGATTCGTTCAGTTCGACGCCGGAGCTCCCGGCCCAGGAGCGCTTCTATCTCGGCGGTCAATCTACGGTTCGCGGTTTTAAGAATTTCACGCTCGGTCCCAAGGACGCAAATGGCGGATATACCGGTGGGAACAAGGCCTGGTTCACCAACGCGGAAATGTACTTTCCTATTTCCGAAGCGGCCAAGCTCCGGGG
>DATJQT010000228.1:0-3193 GCA_035505475.1 Vulcanimicrobiaceae bacterium | reverse complement strand
CTCCTGATCGTCCGCCCGACCGGGCTGTTTGGGCGCGTGTTCGAGGAAAAGCTCTAGGGGTCGCATGGCGTACGCGCAGGCAATCTTCACGAACTCGGCAATCTACATCATTGCCGCGATGGGCCTCGCCATCCTGACCGGTTACACTGGCCTGTTCAGTTTGGGCCACGCGGCGTTCATGGCCATCGGCGCCTACACGTCTGCCATTCTCACCTACTTCTATCACTGGCCGCTCGAGCCGGCGCTCGTGGCCGGCATGATCGTGTCGGTGCTGATCAGCTTGGTGGTCGGGTATCCCACGCTCCGCGCCCGGCTGCGCTCGGATTATTTTGCGATCGCCACGCTCGGATTCGGCGAGGCGCTCAAGGTCGTCCTCGAAAACCTCGACATCACCCAGGGCGCGCGTGGCCTGCCCGGTATCCAAAAGCTGGCCGGCCCGTTCAATACCGCGATCTGGATGATCGTGACTATCTGGCTCTGCCGCAATTTCCTGCGTAGCACGTATGGGCGCAAGCTCATCGCGATCGGGCAGGACCCGGTTGCCGCCGAGATGGTCGGGATTCGGCTCCTCCCCAACCAAATGCTCTCCCTCGCCATCAGTGCGGCATTTTCTGGACTCTCGGGCGGGTTGCTGGCCCACTACATCACCTTCATCCAGCCGGCGATCTTCAACATGGACCTCTCCAGCCTGCTCACCGCGGGCGTAGTATGCGGCGGCATGGGCAGCTTGACCGGCCCGTTCGTGGCAACGGCCCTCTTCGTGGTCGTGCCGGAGCTGTTCCGCGGGCTCGCGCTCTGGCGCCTGGTCCTCTACGGCGTGCTCCTCGTCGTCATCATGAACCTGCGGCCCAAAGGCCTGTTCGGCCATGAAGAGCTCAACCTTGGCAACCTGCCCAAGCTCTTCCTCATCGTTGGACTCACCGTCGGGTTGACGATCGGCTCGATGATCTACAACGCCTGGGTCGCCGACTGGGGAACGATTCCGGCATTTCTCGCGGCCGCCTTCGCCACGCTGGCGTTCAGCGCCATTCTCAATGCCCTCGGCCGAGGAACGGCGTGGATGTTGCGACCGGTTGTCCCACGACTCGGCGCTGGATGGATTCGCGCGCAGGCGAAACTTCTAGGCGATCGGCCCTCGGCGACCGAGCCGATATGCACAGCACCGGGACCAACCACGGTTGCGGTGAGCGAAAACCCGCTGGTGAACATCCGCGGCCTGAGCAAGCGCTTCGGCGGCGTGGTCGCCGTGGATGAAGTGGACCTGACTGTCCGGCCCGGACAGATCATGGGCCTGATCGGCCCGAATGGATCCGGAAAGACCACGCTTTTCAACCTGATCAGCGGCGTGTACCCCCTCGACGCGGGCTCGGTGCAATTCGCCGGACAGGAATTGGGCGGATTCGCGCCGACGCAGATCGTCCAGGCTGGCGTGGCGCGGACCTTTCAGAATATCCGGCTGTTTTCGAGCATGACCGTGCTGGACAACGTCCAGACCGCACTGCACGCGGCGAGCCCCTACAGCCTGGCGGCGGCATTCGTGCAGTGGCCGTGGACCGTCTGGCCGGCAGAGGAACGCCTTCGCGCACGAGCAATAGCGCTGCTGCGGGATGTGGATCTGGCGGACTATGCGGACCGGGTCGCGGGCACATTGCCCTACGGCCTCCAGCGCAAGCTCGAGATCGCGCGGGCGCTTGCCTTGAGCCCCCGGCTGCTCTTGTTGGACGAGCCGGCCGCGGGCATGAACCCGCAGGAATCGCTCGACCTGGTCGAGCTGGTCAAGGCCATTCACCGCCGCATTGGCCTGACTATCATTCTCATCGAGCATCACATGGACGTCGTCATGAATGTCTGCGAGCGAATCGCCGTGCTCAATTTCGGCAAGAAGATCGCGGAAGGCACCCCGGAAGAAATCCAGGCGAACCCGCTCGTGCTGGAGGCGTACCTCGGGCAAAAGGTGGAAAATGCTGCTCTCCGTTGAGCGCCTGAATTACTTCTACGGTGAAGCGATTCACGCGCTGCGCGACGTGAGTTTCCACGTCGCTAAAGGCGAGATCGCCTCGATCATCGGCGCGAACGGGGCGGGCAAGTCCACGCTCATGTGGCTGCTCGTCGGCCTGCTCAAGCCCAAATCAGGCACGATGACCTTCAACGGCCAACTCATCCGGCCGGTGCCGCACCGGGCAGTCGCATCGGGCATTGCGCTGGTGCCGGAACGGCGGCGGCTCTTCCCGAACTTGACGGTCCGCGAAAACCTGGCGCTCGGCAGCTACCTGCGCCACGACCGTGCCGGCCTCGCGCAAGACCAGGAGTACGTCTTCTCGCTCTTTCCGGTCCTCAAGGAGCGGCTGAGCCAGTATGCCGGGACGCTTTCCGGCGGGCAGCAGCAGATGCTGGCTATCGCGCGCGGGCTGATGTCCCGCCCGCAATTGCTCCTGCTGGACGAGCCCTCGCTTGGCTTGGCGCCGGTCCTTGTACAGCAGGTGTTCGCCGCCATCCAGGCCATCGTCAGCCAGGGGACGACGATCCTTTTGGTCGAGCAGAACGCTCTGAAAGCGCTCGAGATCTCCGCGCGCGCGTATGTGCTGGAGGTCGGGCGCATCGTCCTGCAGGGCAGCGGCAAAGATCTCCTCGGCAACCCTTCCGTGCAAGCCGCCTACCTCGGCGTCCGCCAGCGCAAGGACCTTCTGGAAGAGCAACCTCCAGCCAAATAGCCGGCGACGAAGATCACCTGCCGCGCACCGCCGACTTGCTCCCCTGTCCCACCTCTTCTTCGGAACTTTCATTGCTCACTAGAGATTAGGCGGGTAGAGTCCTCTCTGCCATCGCCCGCTTCGCAGAATCCTCTCTCATCACGGAAGGGAAGCCGCATGAACGCGACCTGGAAATGCCGACGGCCTAGAACGCTTTCCCTCATGCTCCTCTTGGCCGCCGTAGCTTGGGCGCCCAGCCACGCCTTGGCGGACGATGCCCAGGATGCGCGACAATTGGTCGAGAAGGCCCGCCTTACCCTCCAGGCGTTCACAGCCGACAAGGAGATGGGCCCACCGCTGAAGCGACTCCTCCGGCGGGCGACGGGCGTTCTGATTTACCCGCAGGTGCTCCGGGCGGCTTTCCTCGTCGGTGCCTCGGGTGGGAGCGGTGCCCTCGTCGTGCACGAGGCTCAGACCAAGCAGTGGGCCGGCCCCGCGTTCTA
>DATJQT010000227.1:0-2147 GCA_035505475.1 Vulcanimicrobiaceae bacterium | reverse complement strand
GTATCACAAACTCACGCCGGCGGGAATTCCAGCGGGTACGACCTGGGCTTTCGATCACCCGTTCTTCCTGATCCTGAATGTAGCGGTGGGCGGACAGTGGCCGGGGAATCCAGACAGCACGACCGAGTTCCCACAGCGGATGCTGGTGGACTACGTCAGAGTTTCGCAGCGAACGCAGTAGCGTGGGCGGGCTCCGACAGGCCTGCATCGCGCGGCGCTAAGCCGGATTACATCGAGCCTCCGCTCTCGAAGCCGCGTTCATGTGGGCGAGCCCTTGGCCGGCCTTCCGGCCGGAGGACCGGCACGACTGCCGGTCCGCAGGCAAGACTGCCCAATGCCGCTTAGTTTTGCGTCCGTCCGGGCCAACCGAAACATTCGGTTAGGGTTATGTTTCGAATATGGCCCGCTTCGATTCGTCGGCAATGTTCAGTTTGTACCAGCAGTTGGCCCCTGCCGAGTTGTTCCGCTTGTTGCAGCGGGGGATCGGCCGGAAGTTGCACACGGGGATCTTTACGGCGCGTGTGGTGATTTGGATGATGATGATGCAGCGGCTCCAACCGCGGGGCACGTTGGCCACCAGCGTGCTCCAGTTGGTGGAGGGCCGCTTCGACCCGCTGTTGAGTCCGTGCAAGCGAGTCCGGGAGAGGCGCATCGGGCAGTCGACGGGGGGCTATTGCCAAGCCCGGCAGCATCTGCCCAAACGATTGGTCATTGGCGCCATGGACGAACTGATGGAGCGGCTCCGGCAGCGGTTGTTGGAATCCGTGCCGGAACTATCCCGGCGGGTGTATCTACTGGACGGATCTTCGTTGCAGTTGGAACACGAGCCAGAACTGGTGGGGGCGTATCCTCCGGCCAGCAACCAACATGGCAAATCGCATTGGCCGGTGATCCGGGTGGTGGTGTTGCACGATCTAGAGACGGGACTGGCAGAGCGGCCCTCCTGGGGGCCATTCAACGGCCGGAAAGCCGTCAGCGAGCAGGCGCTGGCCGAGCATGCCGTAGCGCGCGTGCCGGCCGGATCGGTGATCATCGGGGATCGGAATTTCGGCATCTTTGCCACCGCCTACCACGCGCAGCGGACGGGACACGAGGCCATCGTACGCATGACCGCGGTGCGCGCCCAGCGTCTGCTGGGCGGCCCGATTGCGCGCGAGGGCGATTACGCGGTGTGTTGGCAAGCCAGTCGGTGGGACGGTCGGAAGAAGGGCCAACCGCCACAACCGCGGCCCTGGCCGGCGGATGCGCGTGTCGAAGGGCGCTTGATCGCGCGGCGCGTGGGGCGCGGCAAGCACAAACAGTGGCTCTATCTGTTCACGACCACCGCGTTGCCGGCCGAGGAGGTGGTGGAGTTGTATGGCCGCCGCTGGCGAATCGAAACCGATCTGCGCAGCCTGAAGCAGACCGTGCGTCTACAACGCATCTGCGCTCATTCCGAGGACATGATGGAGAAGGAACTGCTGGTGGCGGTGATGGCGTACAACCTAGTGCGCGCGATCATGTTTCAGGCCGCGCAACGCGCCCGCATCGATCCGCGGCAGTTGAGTTTCACCTATGCCAGCAATATCGTGCTCGCCAGCTATCCCGAAATTCTGGCTGCGCGAACCGCCAAGCAACAACAACAGAAACTCGACCGGATGATCGATCTGGTAGCCCAGTGTCGGCTTCCCCGGCGCACCAAACGTCGCTCCTACCCGCGAGCGGTCTGGGGGCGCGGGTACAGGTTCCCTACTCGACGAAGGGAGAAAAACTAAGTGGCATTGGGCAATTTTGCCTGCCGCTCGCTATCAGCGGGCGTCCCGAGCTTCGCTCGGTAATTTGCCTGATAGGCAAATGCAGCCAAGATCGGCCGCCCCACGCCGGAAAGGCCCAGGCTAGCCTCCAGGAGTCTCACTAATGCCTAATGGCCTCTACCAGGTACGCACGCCGGACGCCACCGAATACTGGATGGAGATGGTGAAGTGCCGGCATGCCTGCCCGGTGCACACCGACGCGTGCGGTTACGTGACGGATATCGCCGAGGGGCGATACGAGGAAGCCTACCGGAAGGCCCGCGCCACGAATCCGTTCGCGTCCATCTGCGGCCGTGTGTGCGGCGCGCCGTGCGAGGTCAACTGCCGGCGCGGCTCGCTGGATGCCCCCGTCAG
>DATJQT010000226.1:0-2030 GCA_035505475.1 Vulcanimicrobiaceae bacterium | reverse complement strand
GCTCGTAGTCCTTGTCTGAATACTTCCGTCCGCCGGGCAAAGCACCCCGCTTGGTCTTGGCCAGCGTGGCGTCGTTCTTACTGACCATCTTCGTCTTGCTTTTCGGTTCGTCGTTTCTCTTTGCGTTTTTTTTCCCCATCGTCTTCCCCCTAGTGTCGTGGTTCGGATCCCTCTATGTGACGCCGCTGACGTTCGGGCCCCGCGGCGCCGGAATTACGCGCCCCGATCCACCGCCTCTGGAGTCGGGTCGGAACGCCTGGAAGGAACTGGCAAGTTGAACTGCTGCCGGTACTGCTTCACGACGTCCTCCAGATGGTCGTAAAAGGCATCCTCGCCGAGCACCTCCCGGAACTGATAGCGTGCCGTGCCCTTGAACTCCTCCATTTCCTCGGCAATGATCAGGCGAATGCCCCTCGCCGACAGCATCGCGTACACCGACCGGAGAGTTTCCGCCGCCGAGTAGTCGACATCGTCTATCGCGGACGCGTCAAGGCAGAGCCAGCGCAGGGGCGGCTCCGCGGTATTCGCGAGAAACGAGATTTCGTCCGCGAATTGCTGACAATTCGCGTAATACAAGCTGTGCGTGAACCGGTAGATAGCCAGGCCGGGCGCGGCCTGCGCGGCCGTGGCCACCGGCTGTGGGTGCCGGCCGCCCGATTCGCCCGGCACGAGCACCGCGTTTCTCGGACGATACCCGTAGCGGGTGTGTTCGATGAGCGACAGCGCGATGGCGAGCAGGATCCCCTGCTGGACGCCGAACACCACGACCGCCAGCGCGGTGACCAGCGCCACCCAGAACTCCGATCGCCGTTGCTTGTAGATTCTCCGCATCCCGGCGAGATCGATCAGGCCGACGCCGATCAGGAACACGATCGCCGACAAGGCCGCTTCGGGCATGAACGCCAGCGGTGCGGTCAGGAAGAGCAGGACGAGCGAGACGATCCCCGCCATGGCCAGGAGCGACAGTTGGCTGCGCCCGCCCGCGCTGTCGACGATCTGCGTCTTGGTCGGGCTGCCGTTGACGACGAAGGTCCCGGACAGGCCGGCGCCGATGTTGGCCAGGGCCAGCCCGACCAGGTCGGTGTTCTCGCTGAAACGCTCGCCGTAGCGCGTGGCGTAGGCGCTGGACGTCGCCGCGCTTTGCGCCAGGATGACCACGAACATCGCAAAGGCCGTCGGAATCAATGTCGTCACGACTTGAAAGTTCCAGTCCACCTTGGGCAGACCCAGATAAGGGAGACCGCCCGGAACGGCTCCGACCACATGCACGTGCTTGTCGAGTCCGAACGCCCAGCTGGCGACGATGGCGCCGATCGCCGCGATCAAGGCCCCGGGAATGTGTTTCGAAACCTTCTTGCAGCCGACGATGATCACCAGCACGCTGACCGTGATCAGCACCTCGTCGTGACTGACGCTTCCGAGTTGCTGCACGTCGTTCCACAGCTTCCCCAGCGTGCCGTGCCCGCCCCCCTTGAGGCCGAGCATGCCGGCGATCTGCCCCAGGGCGACCTGGACGCCGACCCCGGTGAGGAACCCGATCAACACGGTGCGGGAGAGGAAGTCGGCCAGGAATCCCAAGCGCATGACGCGCGCGAGGATCAGGAACAGCGCGGCCATCAGCGCCAGCACGCCGGCCAATGCCAGGTATTGATCGGAGCCAGTGGCGGCGATCCCCCCGAGAGCGCTGGCAAGGATCGCCGCCGTGGCGGAATCGGCACCCACCACCAGGTGCCGAGAGGAGCCGAACACGGCGAACAGCGCCGTGGGGATGAGCATGGTGTAGAGGCCGGTGATCACCGGCGTGCCAGAGATTTTGGTGTAACCCATCACTTCTGGAATGGCGATGGCGGCCAACGTGATGCCGGCAATGATTTCAGCCGGAACCCGCGCGGCCGTGATCGGCAGCACCCCTTCCAGGATCGGGAAGCGGAAGCGAGCGTTGTGTTCGTGATTTGATTTCATATTTGAGTCCTCTTTGAGTTGAGGGGTCGGTTCACTCCATGACGGCTTTCACGCGCCCTGAGCGCACC
>DATJQT010000225.1:0-2153 GCA_035505475.1 Vulcanimicrobiaceae bacterium | reverse complement strand
GGGGCCGCGCGGCGGCCGCCGTTCACCTGTCGAGCTGCGCGGCCCCGGCTAGATGAACATCGACCGAGAACTGACGGCCTTCGGCCGCTTCATCGGCGGGTTGGACAACAGGGCCGCCCCACCAAATTTCACTGGCCGCTGCGACCAAGATGGAGGGGCAGCTCTGCCAGGACGCCGTGAGATTTCGAGACGAGTTCGTCGAGAGGCCCGGATAGTAGGCACATGTCCGGCCCATGGGCCGGCCGCTGCCACACCGAAATCGCCGGCCGAGAGATCAGCCACTCGAGAACTAATGCCGGAACCCAACCTGCTCTGACGGTGGCCTGCGTACAGTCTGCCCCACCCCGATGACCGCGGCGGAGTCGATGCTCCTTCTGCGTAGTTCACGAGATCGATGCCAACCTCAATTGGCTCAGAACCAATCAAGCCGCCGCCACAAAGCGCGAAGATCGCCGTCGGGAGACAACCAATTTGTGACCGAGACCAGATGGCCTTCGCCGCCAAACCTCCAGCGCCCCGAGATGCGGCCCCGATTGTCCAACTAGTATTAGCCCCCGAAAAATATTCAATATTTTTTCGATAATCCCATGGCCCGGCGGCCGGGATCAATCGATCGGTGCACGTGATTTCGCGGGGTTGGCCGGGTTGGGCCGCGGGGGTGGGGCTGCGACGGCTGTTGGATAAAAATGGACAGGTGGCGGGCTGGACGACGGATGCGCGTGGCGTTGTTTCGGCTGCTCAGCGGTCGAGGGGGCTTCGGACGCCCCCGGCGCCGCGGTTCAAGACGTGGGTGTAGATCATGGTGGTGCTGACGTCTTTATGGCCGAGCAGTTCTTGGATGGTGCGGATGTCGTAGCCGGCTTCCAGCAGGTGGGTGGCGAATGAATGGCGCAGTGTGTGGGGAGTGACAGGTTTCGAGATTCGCGCGGCGGCGGCGGCTTTGCGGACAGCGCGCTGGATGACGGATTCATGTAAATGGTGACGGCGAACCTCCTGCGAAGCCGGATCGGTGTAGGTGCGGGTCGCAGGGAAGACCCACTGCCAGATCCACTCACGCGGAGCTTTCGGATACTTGCGATCGATGGCATCGGGCAAGGCGACGAAGCCGGCCCCAAGAGCGATGTCTCCTTCATGCTGTGTCCTGACGGCCGCCAGATGCAGGCGCAGTCCTTCGACGACACGGTCGGGTAGGACGGTTCTGCGATCTTTCTGACCTTTGCCCCTGCGGACGATGACCTCGCGTCGCTCCAGGTCGATGTCTTTCACCCGCAATTGCAACGCCTCGAGCAGACGCATGCCCGCGCCATAGAGGAGCGCACAGACCAGCCAAACCGGGCCGTCGAGGCGCGCCAGCAGGTCGCGCGCTTCATCTCGTCGAAGCACGACCGGCACGTGCGCCGGGCGCTTGGCGTGGACCAGATTCCCCAGCCACTCCAGTTCATGCCCCAACACTTGCTGATACAGGAACAGTAGCGCCGCCAGTGCCTGGTTCTGGGTCGACGAACTGACCTTTGTCTCGGCGAGACTGGACAGGTAGGCGCCAATCTCGACTTCGCCCATGTCTGCGGGATGACGTTTGCCGTGAAACAGGATGAACCGGCGGATCCATCCCACATAGGCCTTCTCGGTACGCATGCTGTAGTGGCGGGCACGAAGGCCCTGTCGGACTTGCTCCAGCAAACGCTGCGGCTTGGCCTGGATCTCGGCAGGCTGTCCGGGGTTCGGCCGGACGAGGGGAACGATCGTGGCGCCATGGCTTCCGTTTCGGATATTGGGTTGCATAGGCGGCGAACTATGCGAGCGCCGTGCCGGCTCTTAGTGCTCTGCGCGCTCTTTCTTGAAGTACGCGCACACGGCGCTGGCCGCGGGCTCCGTCATGCCGGGGACGGCCAACAGTTGTTCCAGGGCCGCCTCGCCGACTTTTTTCAGGCTGCCGAAGTGGCGCAGCAGAGCACGCTGGCGAATGGGACCGACGCCGGGAATACTGGCCAGGGCCGAGCGTAAGATGCGGCGCTTGCGCAGGCTGCGGTGAAAACCCACGGCAAAGCGATGGGCCTCGTCGCGCAGGTGCGCGAGCACGAACATCTCGGCGCTGGTTGGGCCGATGGGAATGGGATCTT
The DNA here is from genome assembly GCA_035505475.1 of Vulcanimicrobiaceae bacterium. GTDB lineage: Bacteria > Methylomirabilota > Methylomirabilia > Methylomirabilales > 2-02-FULL-66-22 > 2-02-FULL-66-22. The sequence goes on along the minus strand of DATJQT010000225.1, from coordinate 33 downwards.
TTCCGTAGGCCAAAAACACGCGATCGGGGCGGC
>DATJQT010000224.1:0-2527 GCA_035505475.1 Vulcanimicrobiaceae bacterium | reverse complement strand
CTCCGGTGCGGTGTTCTCATCCTCTGCCTCCGGCATGTCCAGGCAGGTAGCCCAGTGCCAGCCGCCGAAGCTGCACATGACAACGAAGTGGACCGATTGCGTGCCGCCGCCCCAGGCGGATCCGTGCCCAACCAGATAGCTGAACGCGAAACGGTTGGCGCCAGCGGGCTGTAGGCGGGCAATGCCGGCATACTCGTCGAGGCTCGCGAGGGTCCCGTCAGGCCGAAGCAGGGCAAGGGCACCGCCAAGGGGCGCTTCCCAGCTCAGAGCAATTGCTGTCCAGCAACCCATGGCTGAGGGGACGCCAACCGCGCGGACGCCAATCTCCTCGCCGGACATGGGTGCGCTCAGGGAGTCCACCCAGTGCTGATACGTGGCGGAGTCGATAGGCAACGGCCGACAGACTTGGCTCCACGCAGCATGCGCGGAGACCGCGGTTGAGACGATAATGGCTATTACTATTCGCCGAGCGACGATCAGCGCCGATCTGGTCATGCCTGCCTCACTCAGATGCCTGCACGGCGTTGCGGCTGCCTAACGAATCGCGCCTCAGCGGCGGGCAGACCCACCCGCCGGGCGCACAACTCCTGCCCTACCTCATCCTCGACGGCCCAGCGCCTCAGCCCCGATGGGCCCGCCGCTGCAGGCGCTAGTTAGGCCGATGAACCACTGACGGCGGTCAGTGCCTGCAGCCCAGGATCACCACGGCGGTGACGGTGATGTCCGGTGACCAGCTGAGCATCTCCTTCGCCGTAAATTCCTCCCCATCCGCGCCACGCACAGTTGAGAGTTCGAATGAGATGCCACAGTGAGCGGCCACGTCCACGGATGTCGATGTCTCGCTGGTCCCGCCGAACGCCCCGCGCCTTCTCAGTAGCGCGATGAGCCGGGTGCCGACACCTAGGGAGTCGCGCGTGCGGAGATGTGGTGTGGTCACCTCAATCCGACTCACTGAATCCGCTAGGACCCGGGCCAGCACCGTGTCGCGGCCCAGCATCACGAGCATGCCGCGCCGGTAGCGTTCTTCGAAGGGGTTGTCGGGCACGCTGTCCTGAACAACGCGGCAGCGCGCCTTCACCTGCGCCACCGTCATGCCGAGCCTCAGTGCCCCTACGCCAGAGTCAGAGATGACCGCGCCGTTGCGCGCAGCACAGTCCTGCGCATGCGCGGGGACGGTTGCGATAAAGAGCAGGGCGCTAATGGCGATTGGGGTCCGCGTGGTGTCCCCCCAGGATGCTGGACAGGTTCATCGGCCTAACGAATCGCGCCTCAGCGGCGGGCGCGGAGCCCACCGGGCGCACAACACCTGCACTACCTCAGGTCAACTCACCCCGCGACTACCATGCGCGAGCCGCCCGCCGCTGCAGGCGCTGGTTAGGCGGCGGCGCGTCACTCCCGTCCGCTTCAGATCGGCGACGCAGGTGGGCCTTCGATCTCAAGGCTTGTCACGTATGGGCTGGTCTCCAGGGTCGGGACAGCCCACGCTGGTACCATGGCCGCCAGCACCGGCAGACTCGTATAGACAAACACCACGCGGCCGCCAACAGACGCAATCAGCTGCCGGTCGGCATCGCTTAGCGAGTCAGCCACCGTCGGTCGGTCACGGAGGCCGAGGAAGACCCCGGCCGAGTCGCCGGGCTCGATGTAGTTCAACACAACAACGTACGAAACGCCCGGGCTGGCCTCTATGACCCGCAAGGCCGCGTCGTCGGCCTTGATCCGCGCCGCGGGTGGCGACGGGCGGGCTTCCACAAGCGTGACGCCGGCAGAGCGCAGGACCGCGGTGTCCACTACCGTCGGGAACCCGACGAAGGCTTCCATGAGTGGAGCAGCGGCCGTGCTTTCACGCTGGCAGGCCCAGCCCGCCACACTAACGAGCGCCAAAACAGATAGAGCCTTCATGACGCACCTCGCAGGGCATTATGGGGTGCAAGGAGTTGTTGCGGTCGGCCCCGTGCCCGCCACCGGCAGCGTCACTTGCCATCCGGCCGACGCCGTCGGAGTGAATTCGGCTGTCTGGCCGCCAGTTTGGAGGCCGGCATGCAGATCGAGGCCAGTTAGCGAGAGAGGCTGGGCGGACGTCCAGACAGTCGTGTCGACCTCGCCGCTCCCCACGACGGTGCCAGTAATCAAGAGCGTGTCCGGAATCGCCAGACAGGCAGACGAGGCCGCGGCGACCTCACCCAGCCGGAGCATACCGCCCAGAGGCTGCGGCATCGGTGGGTCAAGGGACGGGTAGCCCCGAATGTCCAGCGCGACCGAAAGAGTGTTCGTCACCCGTACGGTGACAGGTTGAGATGAGAATCGTACGGTGTCCAGGCTTCCTTGTGGGGCGGCTGTCGAATGGCAAGCCATGGAGACCGTCGCGAGTGCGAGGATCCACGCCTTCATTGGACCTCCAAGAGCGTTTGCCAGAGCGGGTCTACCGACAGACTAGACCCGACACAGCAGTGGCGCGGTCACACTCGGCTGGCGCCATGCTGCATGCCCGAGCCGCCGCCTAACGAATCGCGCCTCAGCGGCGGGC
>DATJQT010000223.1:0-7597 GCA_035505475.1 Vulcanimicrobiaceae bacterium | reverse complement strand
TGGCCCATGGCCTTCTGGGTCGGCCGCTGGGTCGCGGCGATCAGGTTGACCGCGACGGCGCGCCCGCGGCGGGCAATCGAGTCCGCGTCCTTGACCGCGCCGGGCGCGTCATCGACCAGTTCGGCGTACTCGTCGATGAGGATGATCAGCGCGGGCATGTCAGGCGATGGTTCCCAGACCCGCTGTCCTCGAGCGGCGAGCAGAGCGGCGCGGGCTTCGAGGATGGCGACGGCGTCAGCGAACAGAGCGCGGGATTCCTCGGGGGTGGTGGCGAGCCGGTCAATGCACGGGGCCCACGGGCCCAGTTCCATTCCCTTCTTCATGTCGATGGCCCAGATGACCACGTCGCCGCAGGCCACCAGGTTGCCGATGAGCACATTGAGCCAGCCGCTCTTGCCGCCGCCGGTGGCTCCGCCCGCCAGGCCGTGCCGGCGCAGGAACAGCACGCGGCACGGGGTCGCGTCCTCGAACGGGCCGAAGTCGATGGGCTGGGTGATCGAGGTGACCGACGGGCCCGGCCAGGGGATGGCGTCGGCGTGCGGGTCCATGTCCAGCACCCGCAGCTCGCACCGGTTCGCCAGGTCGTCGGGGGTCGGGCAGACGCGGATGGCTCCGCGGAAGGTGCCCAGGCCCGATTCCAGGGCGGGAATCTTGGCGATGACATCGGTGATGGTCTGGCCCCGGGCGAGGCGGAACCGGGCCCGCCATCCCCACACGTCGACCACGGCGGACATGACCTGCGAGCCAGCTAGCCCGATCGCCTGGGCGATCTGCGGCCAGGCTTCGAGCTTGCGCTCGACGCGGACCCTGGCGCGGCGGCGGGCATGGGCCCACCAGGGCACCGCCAGGACCACTGCCCCGATGGCCAGGAGCTGCGGTATCGGCGTGGTGAACGGGCCGGCGATGGCTGCGGCGGCCAGCCATGCGCCAGCGGCGAGCGTGGTCACGGCCGCGTACAGGCGCTCGATCGGCGTAGCGAGCCCGGCTCGGCTGCCGAACGCGGCCAGTGCTGCTGCCGTCATGGCCGCGATGGCCAGGACGAGCGCCCACCAGTGCCGGTGGGCTGCATGCAGCCAGCACGCGACGCCGAGGACGGCGCCGGTCGCGTAGAGCGGGGTGAGTTCGGACCGGTACCGCCACGCCCACCGGAGGATCAGGGCTCCGGCAGTCTGGGGGAACTGGTCGTTGCCGGTGATGAGCAGCATGGGCTGCATGCCGCCGCGGCGTATCCGTCGGGCCTGGCGCCGCATCCGGTGCGGGCTGTTCATGGGCGGCTCCCGGGGTCGGCGGGGAGCTGGCCGCGGGCCTGGAGTTCGTCCCGCAGGTACGACAACGGGTCAGGCTCGCCCTCGAGATGGGCAGTGATGACGGCCCGGGCCGCGGCGAGCAGGTTCGCCCGGTCCAGCCGGGTGCCGGCGAGTTCGGCGCGGAGCCGGGTGATCTCGGCGGAAAGAGCGGGGGTATCGGCGAGCGCGGCTTGGAGCTGCTGCCAGATCTCGGCCAGCGTGGGCGCGGCGGCCGAGAACCCGGCGATGATGCGGCGGGCGGCCTGGTGTCTGGCGGCTGCCTGCTGAAGATCAACGATCGGGGGCGGGGTGCTATCGGTCGTGGTGATCACCTCCTCGGGTGTGCGCGGTTCACGCACGGGTCAGCCCTGGCCTGTCAGGGCGCGGATAATGGCGGTGACGGTGGCGCGGATCTGCGGCGCCAGGCTGGTGGTGGCGAGGTAGAACCCGAACAGGGCGCAGATCAGGCCCTGCCAGATCTTCATCCCGCCGTACCGGTGCAGGAGCCACACCGCGGCACCGAGCAGGACAACAAGGGATATCGAGACGGCGGCCATCTCAGCTCTCCTCAGCAGAGCGCTGCCCGCTAGCCCGGGTATCCGCGTTGTTGCGGATGGTGGCTCGGGCCGGGCGGGATGCGGAACGGCGGGGGCGGCGGCAGTTGTGCCGGTACCAGCTGGACCGGGCCTGGCATTTCTCGCACCGCTGGCTGCTACCGGCGCGGAGCGCACCGCACTGGCAGTGCCGCCCGGGCAGGCTGATCTTGCGTCGGGTTTGCACGGTCATCTCCTTGTCTCCTCGCAACGGCAGCGGGGGGCCTGGTGGGCCCGGCGCACGCCGACGCCGGTCAGGTGGCGGGCCAGCGAGCCGGCGCAGGTCCGGGGCCCGCTGGTCAGGCTCATATGCCGTTCCTCTGTGTGAATGCCGACCAGCAGGAGGATCAGCAGCGCGAGCACCGTTGCACCGCTGAGGAACACGGCGGCGAGCAGGGTCATGAGCAGGATGGACATCGGGCATCACTCCCTTCAGCGGCGGACAGGCGCCACATCTGTTACGGAATGCTTTCGTCTGGTCGCGGTTGGTCCTCGTTTGCATGCGGAATCGCGCAACGACCGGCTAGCCTCGGCCGTGGAAGTGGAGCGCGGAGGGACGCGCATGTCGGAAGGCGATCCAGGAAACTGGGCTGAGGTCGCTCGGGCTGTCAGCGACCGCGTCCGTGAGCTTGGCTGGCGCCAGCGCGAGCTCGCGGTGCGCTCGCATGCGCCGGAAGCCGCCGTGCGGGAAATCCAGTGGCCGGCTTCCCTCTTCTCTGGCATTTTTCTTTTCATGCCTGCCATTACATCCGGAACCTGGCTCCTTTCCCATGAAGTGCTAATGCAGTTCCGGTGCATTTCCAATGCAACCGATTCCGGGCCAGACAAGGACAGTGCAGGTACAGTGCAGCCACGATGCAGGTCGCTGATCTGGCGCTTCACCGGCAGGTGCGGATGCAGGTAGTTACGTCATGGACAGGCGGTCATGCCGATGCGCTCCGGCAAGCCTTGCGAATGACTAACGAGTCATTCGCGGAGCACCTAGGTGTGGCAGCCCGAACCGTTGCCAACTGGCGCAAGGATCCCGCGATCACCCCGATACCAGCGGTACAAGAAACGCTAGACGCGGCCCTCGAGCGTGCCCCAGACCGGGCGAAGGCTCAATTCACGATGCTGGTAGGCCAAGCCGGACATGACAAGCGATCAGAGTACGTAGAATCTTTTGAGCTACCGGGCGGCGCCTTGCTCGGAGCATCTCCCGGCGTTAACCCGGAGTTCGGAGACTCTGAGTACCTTCAATCAATCCGGAGACATATCCGGGAGATCGTGGCACTCGATAACAGGTTCGGCGGCGCAGATCTCGTCAGGCTCTCCTCCAGATTCTTCCGGACTATTCACGAGCAGCTCGGTACTGGAACCTACGATACGAGGCTGGAGCGGGACCTTCAGTCAGCCGCGGCGGAGCTAGCCGAAGTCGTCGGCTGGCTGGCATATGATGCCGAGGCGCATGACCTTGCTCGCCGGATGAATCAGGAATCGTTGTACTTCGCGCGTCTCGCTGGCGATAAGACCATTGAGCTTCTGACACTTCAGAATTCGAGCATGCATGCCGCGTCCCAGGGGCGGCCAAAGGAAGCACTCCAGATTGCCCGTTCGGTTCTTGAGGGAGACTACCGGCTGTCCCCGCGCCTCAAGGCCCTGTTCCTCACGCGGAAGGCACGCGCGTTGGCGCAAGGCGGAGACGACAGCGCTCTCCGCCTGGTCCCCGAGATCCGATCCCTCTACCATGAGGGGGTGAGTGACGAAGATCCCGCATGGGCATGGTGGATCGATGAGCGTGAGCTAGCCTGGCATGAGGCCATGGTCCAGCGCGACCTAGGAATGCCGCAGCGCGCGATAGCTCAGTTCGAGCGATCGGTAAACGCGACGCCGCCCACGGAGATAAGGAGCCAATACCTCCATCGCGCCTATCTTCTGCAAGCGCAAGTAGATAACGCCACCTGGGACGACGCGGAGCAATCAATCCGTCAGCTACTGCCGCTTTCGTCGGAAGTCGCATCAACCCGCACAGTAGTTCTACTAAGAAAGGTGATTAGCCAGCTAACGACACATCCCAGGGTTCCTTCGGCCCTCCAGGAGCAAGTAACGATGCTGAGTTCGGCGCTCGATCAGGCTCCCGTATAATGCCGAGCGATCGCGAGATCGCTGCCCGAGCCGACCCGCAACTCGGGCAGCACTTCCTGGTATCTGGCGAGAAGCTGGCGAAACTGATTGCGGCAGCAGGCATTCGTCCCACTGACGAGGTCCTGGAAGTTGGAGCGGGGATCGGCACCGTGGCGAGAGCACTTCCCAAATCAAGAAGTCTCACGGTTGTCGAGCTTGATAAACGACTCATTGGATTTCTCCGCCAGAATGTACCGCATGCGCAAGTGCTGCAAGGCGACGCTCTAGAGATCATCCACAGCATCTCTTTCGACGTGCTGATCGGAAACCTTCCCAATGCGGTCACGGAATCTCTGCTCGTACTCATGCCGAGCTTGTCGTTCCGGACAGCAATTCTGGCTGTAGGCGAATCAACCGACCTCGATAAGCTAGGTGCTGCATTTTCCTGGTCCGATGTCACAAGAATCACCGGAGACGATTTCCTTCCGCCCCAACCCAGCGTGTCACGTATCGTGAGGGTGGTTGCCCGGTAGTGGGGAGGTCAAGTCATCCCGAGTCGTAGCTAGCTCAGGTGTCCATGGTCCTGTACTTGGCTTGGACGTGCAGAATTACCCTGGGGCGACAGGGCGGCTAACCCTATGGGGCCCGGGACAGACCGCTCCTGGGAGGCGTCGGACTCGGTCGTCGTGACGGTCCGCTGGCCGTCGTCGTGTCGTGAGCGCCGCCGGGAACACCGTGCCGGGCGAGCGGGCTCACTTGTCTTTGGGGCTGACGAATGTACCCCGGCCGCCGATAGTGACTACGAGCCCTTCATCTCGCAGGATGGCTACTGCCATGCGCACCGTCCCGCGCGATACTCCCTGTTCCTGCTGGAGATAGCTCTCACTGGGCAACGGGGCGCGCTGCTGCAGCTCGCCCGACTTGATCATGTCCCGAAGGATGTTCGCAAGCTGGGTATAGAGCGGGGTTGGGTCCATGTGATCAACGTGGTGCACGAGACAGACCGTATATGGGCAGGTAGAACAGACGATATGTCTGGTATGTCTAACCTAGGCTAGACGTTCAGCCCGTCTAGCCCGTATACTCCGCTGTGTGCGCCGACGGGTGCGATGCCTTCCGCATCCACTTCCAAGCCCGTCGGCGCCCATGGCCCTTGCCGCAAGGGCATGGCGTGGAGGGCTTACGGATGACCAATGACACGAGCGGCCCAGTGCGTTACCGTGCCCGCGAGAGTGATGGGCGAAGTAATCCCGCGCGGTACTTCGGGCGACAGGTGCGCCGAGCACGGCGCGCGGCCGGGTGGACGCTGGCGGAGTTCGGGCAACGGATCGGGTACGACCCCGGGCAGATATCCCGGATCGAGAACGGCAAGCGCCCGCCCACCGGACTATTCGCCCAGATGTGTGACCGGGCGTTCCTCGACCGCGACGGCTGGTTCAGCGAGTTCTACGCCGAGTCCCGCACCTGGATCGCCACCCCACCGTGGTTCCGCAGCTGGATCGAGCACGAGGAGAACGCTGAAACCCTGCGCATCTGGCAGATGGGCGTCTTCTCCGGCCTGCTGCAGACCGAGGACTACGCCCGCACGATCCTGGCCGTCAACCCGGGCGTGAGCGACGACCTGGTAAGCGAGCGCCTCGCCGCGCGGTTGGCCCGCCAGTCGATCCTGGCCCGGGATGACCCACCCACAGTGTGGTTCCTTGTCGATGAGGCCGCGCTGCGCCGCTGCGTTGATTCCCCGCACGTCATGGCCGCCCAACTCGCCCGCCTCTCAGGCGTGGCACGTCTGCCGAACGTCACGATTCAGGTGGTTCCTGACATCGCACACGCCGGCCTGCTCGGCGGGTTCGCCGTTACCAAGCACGCGGCGTACGTGGAAACCGCAATCGCTGGCCAGGTATTCGAAGACACCGAGATAATTGCCGAACTGTTCGTCCGCTTCGATACGCTCAGGAACGAAGCGCTCCGAGGATCGGAGTCGCTGGCACTGATAGAGCGGATGTGCGAGGAATGGAAAGCATCTGGCGCAAGAGCACCTACTCAGGCGACAACGGCGGCGAATGCGTAGAAGTCGCCGCGGCCGCGGCCGTGCTGGTCCGCGACACCACCGACCGCACTGGCCCGGTGCTCACGTTCACCGCTGAGGCATGGCGAGCGTTCACCGCGACGATCAAGTAGGTGGCGTCCGCCGCCGGATCTGCGCCCTCACGGAGTGCTGACGGATAAGGGCACCCCGTTCGCATGCGCGTGGCCAGGAATTGCCAAACTCGGCCCCGCGTTGCCATGTGACCGCCGTCGCCTACCTATCGCGCCCCCGGCCGTGCAGGCTGAGCTCTACTCAGGCACGGAAGGGACGTACGCCTATGCCCAGCACGGCACTACAAGCAGACATCATGATTGCGCTCGTGCTGGCCAGCGACCCCGGGCAGGTCGGGATCACACGCTGCCTGATCCGGGCGGCCCTGGAGTACCGCGGGCTAGGACACTACGCGCCCGAAGCGGAGATCATCGCCTCCGAACTCGTCACGAACGCCATCCAGCACGCCCGCAGCACGGACCCCGCTGACAAGATCGGCGTGACCCTGGTGCGCGTCTGGGATAGGGAAGCGGTCAGCGTCGTCGTGACAGACTCCTCGCCCCTTCCCCCTGTCAGGCACGAGACGACGACGGCGAGCGAGCAAGGCAGAGGACTCCAGATCGTGGAGGCGCTGTCCGCCCACTGGGGCTGGAACCACGAACAGGGCGGCAAAGCGGTCTACGCGATCCTCGCGAAATAGGGGATAGCCGGGGACTCAAGCACACGAAGGACGGCGACTGTACAGATCTGGCTGTTCTTCCCCAAAATCGGCGAGGAGGAGCCGGGCAGATCACAATGTCCGCGAGCGGATCGACCCGGCCCCTCGTCTCGGCCGGGCGGGTTATTCGGTGGCCTGGCGGGCGCGGTCAAGGACGCCGGCGGTGGAGCCGACGTACATGTCGAGCGTGATCCGGTAGTTGGCGTGGCCGGCCATGCGGGAGACGTCGGTGACGTCGAGCTTCCAGGTGAACAGGGCCGTGGTGCAGAAGACGTGCCGCAGGCTGTGCCAGGTCCAGGCGCCGTTGCCATCGGCATCGCGCCAGTCGGCCTGCAGGTAGGCGCGCTTGAGGACGTTGCGGTTGAAGTTGGAGGACCGCCAGTGCTTGCCGTGCGGGGACGGGAAGACCAGCCCCAGCGGGTTACTGCCGGAATCCTGCTCCGCACGCGCCTGCTCGATGCGGGCGGTGAGCCGCTCGGCCAGCGGGTAGCCGGACGGCGTCGTGCGGGGGTAGATGGTCCGCCGCCGCTTGCGGTTCTTCGGCGCCTCGACGTAGAGGTGCCCGGCGACCTCGACCACCTTGCGGTCCACGGTGATGACGCGGGCGGCCGTATCCACCTGAGGCACGGTGAGGGCCGCGATCTCGCCCCACCGCAGCCCGCTGTAGGCCGCGACGTTGGCCATCAGCTCATCCTGATCCCCGTGCCGCCCGGCGGCCAGCGCCTTCCCGAGCCGCTCCACGTCATCGGCGGACGGGATCTCGGCGGGGTCGACCCACAGTCCCGATTCCCCCGCCACGCTCACCCGCGGCGGCGGCAGC
>DATJQT010000222.1:0-18225 GCA_035505475.1 Vulcanimicrobiaceae bacterium | reverse complement strand
CGATGTCGCCCTGATGTCGGACGATCTCGCCAAGTTGCCCTACCTGATCCACCTCGGGCGCGCCACCGTGCGCGTCATCCGCCAGAACATCGGGTTCGCGATCGGCTTGAAGCTCCTCGCCATCGCCGCTGTCTTCCCCGGATGGCTGACGCTCTGGTTGGCCGTGCTGGGCGACATGGGGGCGACGGTGCTCGTCACCCTCAATGGCATGCGCCTCCTCAGATCCCGGCCTGTGCCGACCGACCCGCCTCACGCCCGCGGATGAAGAACCAGGACCTGCCGATTCCAGCAATCTTGACGTGCGTCTGTGAGAGCCCTATAAAGGTGGCCGGCCCGACGACGGATTTAAGGGAGGTCACATAATCCTATGCCTACCATTGCCGCTTCTGCCCTCAAGGTTCCCGGCTCACGGATTCGCGAGTTGGCCAACGCCGCACTCGGTATGGACGGTGTGCTCAAGCTCTATTTCGGGGAATCGAGCCTCCCCACGCCCGAATACATGAAGCGGGCGGTCGCTAAGGCGCTGGCGGAAGGGTACACGTTCTACACCGAAAATGCCGGCATTCCAGGCCTGCGGGAAGACCTGGCCCACATGTACCAGCGGCTGCACGGCGTCATGCTCGACCCCAGAAACGAAATCGTGGTCACCGCCTCCGGCGTGCAGGCGCTCAACCTGGGCATCCGCTGCGTCATCGATGCGGGAGACGAAGCCCTGGTGCTCGCCCCGGCTTGGCCCAATGCCTCGGCGATCGTGCGCATGTTTCACGGCACGCCGATCGACATTCCCCTCCGCCTCGACGGCGAGCGCTACCGGGTAGACTTCGTAGCGTTGGAGGCGGCGGTGACCTCGCGCACGCGCCTCCTGGTGTACACTTCGCCCTCCAATCCGCTCGGCTGGGTTGCCAGCGAATCCGAACAGGCGGCCCTGCTCGACTTTGCCCGCCGGCACGACCTGTGGCTCTTGGCCGACGAAGTGTACGAGCGCCTCTACTACGCCGGAGCGGAGCTGGGCGTTCCCGCGCCCTCAATGCTCAAGCTCGCTAGTCGCTCCGATGGCGTGCTGGTGGCGCAGTCATTCTCGAAAACTTACTGCATGACGGGCTGGCGCCTGGGCTGGCTCGTCTTGCGCCGGGACGTGGCCGAGCGTGCTGCCACGCTCAACGAGTTCATCGTTTCCCATGCGACGAGCTTCATCCAGCGCGCCGCCCAGACGGCCCTGGCCGACGGGGAGGACGAGCTTCGCACCATGCTGGTGCGGCTCCGCGACAACCGCGATTTCTGTCTCGCCGCGCTGCGCCGCATGCCAGGCGTCAGCGTTCCCGCGCCCGAGGGCGCATTTTATCTGTTCCCGCGGATTGCCGGTCTCGAGGATTCTTTCGCATTTTGCTGGAAGCTGTTGCACGAGATGAAAGTCGGGCTCGCACCCGGTGTGGCCTTCGGGGCGGGCGGTGAAGGCTCTGTGCGGATCTGCTACGCGGCAGAGCGCCCGATTCTGGAAGAGGCCATGGACCGGCTGGGGCGCTTTCTGGCCAACCGGTAGGAGGCCCCGCGCATGCGTCAACCGAAAACAGCGGACCCGTCCCGCGTCTTGACGATCGTCATGGGGGGCGGCCAGGGCTCGCGCCTGTTTCCCCTCACGCGCGAGCGCTCCAAGCCTGCGGTCCCGCTCGCGGGGAAGTACCGCCTGGTTGACATTCCGATCTCCAACAGCATCAACTCCGGCATGAATCGGATCTTCCTGCTCACCCAATTCCTCTCGGCGTCCCTGCATCGCCACGTGTATGGCTCGTTCAAGTTCGACGTGTTCAGCAAGGGATTTGTCGAGATCCTGGCGGCCGAACAGCGACTCGCAGACCAATCCTGGTACGAGGGGACGGCCGACGCCGTGCGGAAAAACCTCGTACACATCCGGGCCGTCCCCTTTGATTACGCGTTAATTCTGAGCGGGGATCAGTTGTACCGGATGGACTACCGAACGATTCTCCAGCAGCACGTGGACAGCGTCGCAGACCTGACGCTTTCCGCGGTCCCGGTCACGCGGGACGCGGCCCAGTCACTGGGGATTGTGCAGACCGATCAAGAGCAGCGCGTCACGCGCTTCGTCGAGAAGCCGAAGGACTCGGCGGTCCTGGATAGCTTGCGCATGGACGCAGCTGCAACTGGGCAGCCCGATGATCGGTACCTCGCGTCCACGGGCATCTACCTCTTTACGCGCGACGTGCTGTTCAGTGCCTTGGAAAACACACTCACGGATTTTGGCCGGCATATCATTCCGGCGGTGATCGAGAGTCGCCGCGTGATGGCCTCGGTGTTCGACGGCTACTGGGAAGACATCGGCACCATCCGGTCGTTCTTCGAGGCCCATCTCGACCTCGTCTCCGAGTTGCCGCGGTTCAATTTCTTCGACATGGCCGCCCCCATCTTTACACGGCCGCGGTTTCTGCCCGCCTCGAAAGTGAACGGCGCCAGCATCGACCACGCTATCATTTCAGACGGATCGATCCTGAACCATTGCCAGATCGAATCCAGCATCGTCGGTCTGAGGTATCGGGTGGACGTCGGCAGCCATATCTCGCGCACGATCCTGATGGGCGCCGACTACTTTGAGTCCCCAGACATGCTGCGCCAAAATGAAGCGGCCGGTCGCCCCCGGATCGGCATCGGCCAATACACCCGAGTGGACCACGCCGTCGTGGACAAGAACGCCCGCATCGGCGACCACTGCGTCCTCACCCCCGCCGGTAAACCCTCCGAGGTTGACCATCCCTTCTACTACATCCGCGACGGCATCCTGATCATCCCGAAAGACACCGTCATTCCGAACGGCACCATCATCTAGCCGACATCGGAGTACTGCGCCCGGTACCCCGATTCATTCCACGCCTAACGGGGCATCATCGCCACCGGCGGCTACACATTCCGCATCCGGGGATCGAGGAATTCCCGGAGCCAGTCTCCAATCAGGTTGAGAGACAGCACGGTCAGCATCATGGCGAGTCCGGGGAAGGTAGTCAGCCACCACGCCGTCCCCATGTATGCTCGGCCGTCGGACAACATCGAGCCCCAGGTCGGAATCGTGGCTTCCACGCCGAGCCCGAAAAACGTGAGCGAGGCTTCGGTGATGATGCAGGTCGCCACGGCAAAGGTCGCGACGATGATGACCGGGGCCAGCGTGTTCGGCAGCACGTGGTACCGCAAGATCCGCAGGTCGGATGCCCCGATCGCACGCGCGGCTTCCACGAACTCGCGCTCCCGGACCGAGAGCACCTGACCCCGCACCACTCGCGCATACACCATCCAGCCCGCTACGCCCAACACTAAAATGACATTGCGGACTCCGGGCCCCAGCACACCAATGACCGCCAGCGCCAGCAGGATGAACGGAAAGGCGAGCTGGATGTCCACCGCCCGCATGATGCAGGCGTCCCAGGTGCCGCGATAATACCCAGCAACGAGGCCCGCGCTGACGCCCAACAGGCCGGAGATGATGACGGCGAGGATGCCGACCGTCAGCGAAATCCGCGAACCGTAGATCGCCCGGCTCAGGATGTCGCGTCCCAGATGGTCGGTCCCCAACAGGTGCTGCCGTGAGCCGCCGGTCTGCCAGGCGGGCGGGCGCAACCGGCGCTCCAGGACCTGCTGGTTGGGATCATGTGGCGCAACCCAATCGGCCGCAACGGCGAAACTGAGCACGCAGGCAAGCACGAACAGGCCGGCGGCCGCGGCTCGGCGCTGTCGGAGCGACGAGAGCAGAGTCCGTCGTCGTCGCGCAGGGTCAGCCGAGTCCGACTGCAATCCCATGCTCGCCTCTACCGAACCCGGACGCGGGGATCGAGCCACGTGTACCCGACGTCGATGAGCAGATTGATCCCCACGAACGCCAAAGCGATAAAGAACACGTCGGCCTCGAGCACCGGAAAATCGCGGTTCAGAATAGAGTCAATGGCCAGCCGGCCAATGCCTGGCCAGGCAAACACGGTTTCAGTGACGACTGCTCCGCCGAGCAGTTGTCCGATGTCCAGGCCAATGATCGTCACGACGGGGATCGCCATATTCTTGATCGCATGACGCACTACGACGAGGCGCTCTCGCACGCCTTTGGCGCGCGCCGTACGGATGTAATCCTGCTCCAGCACTTCGATCATGCCGGACCGGATCAAGCGCGTGTTCCGCGCCATGAAAAAGGCGCCCAATGTGAACGCCGGCAGGATCACATGGCGCGGCTCGCCGTATCCGGACGAGGGCAGCAGCCCGAGCTGCACGGCAAAGGTCAGGATCAGCATCAGCCCCAGCCAGAAGCTGGGGAGCGATTGCCCGAGCAGCGCACTGACGATGGCCAGGTTGTCGAGGGCGGAATTGCGGCGCACGGCCGCAATGGTCCCGAGCAGCAGGGCAGCCGGTAAGGACCAGAACAGGGTCGCCCCCGCTAGCTGAAGTGTCGCGGGGAACCGCTGCGTCACCTGCCGGAGTGCCGGCTGCCCGCGGTAACGCAGCGACTCGCCGAAATCACCGTGCATGGCGCCGCCGAGGAAACGCACGAACTGTTCGGGCAGCGGCCGGTCGAGTCCCATCTGCACCCGAAGCCGCTCGACGTCCTCCTGGTTCGCCTCGGGCGGCAGCATGATGCGGACGGGATCGCCGGTGAGATTGACGATGAAGAAGACGAGGAGAAGAACGCCCAGGATGACGAGGACCGATTGCAGCAGGCGGCTGAGGATGTACGTCAGCATACGCGGTTTCCCCGCTCCGGGGCAGGCGGTGCCCGCCCCGGAGCCGGACAGACCTCAGGCCTTCTGGTCTGCGAGCGTCATTTCCGAATACAGGATCTTTTCATCGGTCCGCGGTTCCCACTTGATCCGGTTGTTAATGCCGTAGATATCCTGGATCGCGTAGCCCCACAGGTACGGGCAGTCGTCTTGCAAGATCTTTTGGATCTCGGTACAGAGCGCGGCCCGCTTGGCGGGATCCATTTCGACCCGCGAGGCTTCCAGGAGCTGGTCCAGCTTGGGGTTGGTGTACCCCTGCCACACCTTCGCATACATGGACGTGCTGTGGAAATTGGTGAATAGCGACAGGTCGGCGTCGTGCATGAAGTTGCCCCAGCTCCGGAACCAGATGCCGTCGAGCTTGCCGGCACTCGCCTGGCTGAAGGCGGTCCCCCAGTCCAGCCATTTCAGATTGCCCTTCAGCCCGACCTTGGCCAGTTCGCCGACAAGGGCCTCGATGACTTCCTTGTCTTTCGAGACGCGTCCTTGCGTGCCGTAGAACGTGAACTCAACCCCGTTCGGGTATCCGGCCTGCTTGAGCAGCGCCTTGGCCTTCTCGGGATCGTACGGCATGGGCTGCACGACCGCTTCGTACCCAGCGTACCAGGGATTCAGAACTGTCCCGACCCGGGTGCCGTTGCCGCCCAGCACCGTCTTGATGATCTGGTCCAGGTTCGCGCCGTAATTCACGGCCTGGCGGACCAGCTTGTTGTCGAACGGTTTCGACCGGCAATCCAGGGCGAAAAACACGATCCGGTTGCCCGGGATGCTGGCGATCCGCGTCTTGCCGCTCTTGCTGATCCGGTCCATGTCGTCCGGCGGCACGGCCGGGATGATGTCCACGTCGCCGGCCAAGAGGGCCGAGACGCGCGTCTGCGTTTCGGGAATTCCTTTGACGACGACCTTCTGGATCTTTGGAGCCCCGCCCCAGTAGTCCTTGTTTGCCTCCATGACGAGGTCTTGGTCCTTGGCCCAGGAGACGAACTTGTACGGGCCGGTGCCGATCGGCTTCGTCGCCAGGTCTTCCTTGCTGGCAGTCGAGAAATACTTCGGCGGCACGATGATCGTGTGGAACCCGGTCAGGCGCGGGAGGATCGCAGGGTCCGGCGTCTTGGTGACGATGTTCACCGTCATTGAATCAATCACATCCACGTGATCGATGATGGTGTAGGTGCTCAGCAGGGGCGCACCCGTCTTGGGATCGAGCATGCGGTGGATGCTGAATTTCACCGCCTCGGCGTCGAATGGTTCCCCATTATGGAATTTCACGTTCGGGCGCAGCTTGAACTGCGTTGTCTTGTCGTCGAGGCGCTTCCATTCGGTCGCCAGTTGCGGGTCGAACTTCTTGAGGTCGCGGCTAAACGTGATCAGGCACTCGTACATGTTGCGGAGCACGCTCTCGTGCACCATGTTCTCGTTCCGGTGAGGGTCGAGCTGGACGAGGGACAGCCCGTAGCCCATTACGACCTTGGATTCCTCGCTCTTGCCGAACATGCCGCACCCGGTGAAGGACGGCAGCGCTGCTGCGCCGGCCGTGACCGCGGCCGCCTTCAGGGCCTGCCGCCGGCTGAACCGCATGCTGCGAGCTGTCATGACCTCCTCCTTGAGGCCGTGCCTCGGTTGGGGAACAGAACGCCCCGTGCTGTGCGGAGAACCTCCACGATCACGCCAACGCATACCTGGCAAACGCCCCGGTGCAGGGCGGACCATAGCTCAAGTGCAGCGTGCGGGTGGCTGGTTCGGCAACCAGGCAGGATGCGGTCTCGTAGCGCGTCGGCGGCTCCCCATGACGGCACACCGGCTCAGGCTGACTCGCGTGATCGGCGAGCACTCGCTTGAGGCCGTCAAAGGTGATCGGTCCGGCGGCGGCCAGCAAGGCCGCAGCGCGTTTGCGCCGATTGCGCGAGCCAGGAGACGGCAGTGGATCCACTTCGAATGCCGCGAGGGTGGCGTCGAGGCAATGGTTGGTGTGGGCGAAGACACCCCGGTCCTGCGCGAGTACGCGGATGGCCTCTGGGAGCATTTCCAGATTCCGGATCCGCCCGGCCGCATCAACGAGCAGCAGGCTACCGACCGCCGGCCCGTCCATGCCCTGCGCCCTGGCTGCCGCTGCGTCCGCGTCGCGACACTCGAGCAGCGCACGCCGGGTCACCGGCGGGGCTTGCCAGTTTCTGCCGCTCTTCGGGTACAGCGAATTGGCGAAGAGCGCCACGCCATACTCGTTGATGCCGACACCGCCCAGCTCGCCGGGAACCGAGTGCATCAGAACTGCCGGACGGCCGGACGGACGCAGCAGCAGGACACACATGCGGGGTCGGTAGGCAGGAACCAGATCGCGGTTTTGCGCGCCGAGTGGTTTGCCGGTGTCGCTGGCGTCGCCTGAAATCCCGATCGAGGTGCACGCCTCGGGCATGAATCCCGAGCCTGGCCGCACCTGCAGGGCCGCGGCGGCCGCGATCGGAATCCCTGCCCCGGCCGCCAGGCCGTGCAGTTCTTCGGTCCATCCAGGACCGCCAACCTGTTCAATCTTGGCGAGCTGCGCCAGCGACCACGCCAGGGCCCGCTCGCGATCGAGTCCCGAGCGCTGCGCGCCGTCTAACGTTTCCTTGAGCTGGAGATGAACACCTTCACGGAGGGCATGCCCGTGCCCGTACCCCACGTCATACGAGCTGCCCACGAATTCGAAGAAGGGGAAATGCCTGGCGGTCACGAGGACTCCCCGGGGTCGCAGGAAGTGTTACGTGGGAGCATCGCGCAGACCATCCAGCATTGTCAAGCGTCCTCCTGAGAACATTTCAGGCTTGAAATTGCTCCCCTGCGTCGCCAGCGATCTCCGCCCGTCCGTGCCTGTGCGCATCTTCGTCGATTTGGCTGAAGCTGCCGTCGGATTTACCGAATTTCCCGGATCAGGTTCACCAAGATACCCGCGGCGGCTTCGACTTGGCTGATCTCGATGAATTCGTCGGCAGAATGCGCCTGTCGGATCGATCCTGGGCCGAACACGACAGACGGTATTCCGGCCCGAGCCGTCTTGCTGGCATCCGTGCCATAATTGACTCCGCGGATCGTACTCGGAAAACCCGCCCGCCGGACCGCTGTTCCCAGCATCTCCACAATCGGGGACGCCGGATCCGTCTCGAGGGCATAATCGAGGAGGTAGGGATCGCCCACCGTGATCCGGTCCGGAATGAGCCGCAGGAAAGCTGCGCGCGCTTCCGCCCAGACCCCGGCAGGCTCTTCGCCTGGCAGGAGCCGCCGATCCAGGTGGATGGTACACGTTTCAGGAATCGTGTTCACCGCGGCGCCTCCGCTGATCAGCGTCGCGGCCCAAGTCGCGGGGCCAACGCGAGGATGCGTTTTCGCCAGCGCCGCCGGCTCCATCTCGGTCCGGATGTAATCGAGCACCGCGGCCATGCGCTGGATGGCATTCTCCCCTTCCCAGGGGGTGGAGCTATGGCAGGCGCGGCCCAGCGTCGCCACGGTGAATCGCAGCACGCCCTTGTGGGCGATGATGAGGTCCATTTCGGTCGGTTCACCGACGATCGCCGCCACAAACTTGTTGTCCTGCGCAACCAGATGGGAAATTCCCTTGAACTGGTGCTCCTCATCCATCGCCGCGGCCAGCACCACATCAATGGGTGGGTGCTCGTTCGCACAGGCCGCCAGCGCCAGCATCATCGCGACGAGCGGGCCCTTGTCGTCACAGGCCCCTCTCCCATACAGTCGCCCGTCTTTGACGACGCCGCCGAACGGGTCCACGATCATCCCATCCACCTCGACGGTATCCAGGTGGCTTTCGAGGAGCAGCGTGCGGGACCGATCGCGGCCAGGGACACGTGCCAGAACGTTGGGGCGGCCGGGCAGCACTTCCTGGATCTCTGTTCCGATGCCACGCTTGCTCAGCCAGTCAGCGACCGCCTCCGCCATCTTGGCTTCGGCTGGCAGCGCTTTTCCGCGCGGATTGATGCTGGGAATGCTCACGAGTTGCTGCAACAGACGGACGGCTTCGGTCATGTTCGCTCCTGGCCGGCGGCTAAAAAAGGTTTATCTGCGGCGTTGGCGCGCTCGCGTGGCGCTGCGACGTACGCACGAAGTACGCCTCGCGCCCCACATCGCTTCCGGCCTTGCACCTGTGCCTTTTTAAGCCGCCCGGCTGAGATAAGTTGTTCGCAACCCGCCAATTCGCTGCCAAAACGCTAGCGTGCGTAGGTCAGCAATCGAAGAAAGAGGCGGACGGCAAATCCCCAGAAGACCACACCCGCAATGAGATTGAGTGCCCGCACCGCTCCGCGGCGCATCCAGCGGCGCCCAAAGCCCGAGAGCGCGGCCATGACGGTATCCCAGCACAGAACACCACACACGAAGCTTGCCCCGAATGCCACCGCCAACCCAGCGCTGCGGCCGGCGTCCGACCCCATGATCAGTGCGCCGCCGGCGGTGAGGAACCACAGCAGCGTGATGGGATTTCCGATGCCGATCGCAAACCCGGCAGCAAAGGGATGACCGTGCGGTTCTGCTGCCGCCGTGGCGGGCGATGCGGCGCCGGTCCGGATCGCCTGCACCCCCAGCCAACCCAAGACCAGGACACCCGTGATACCGAGCAGTACATGCCAGAATGGGCTATCGAGCAGCGTAATCACGCCGAGCAATGTGAGCGCTACAAGAATGACATGCGACGCAGCAGCACCCAGCCCGACTTGCCAGGCTTTCCAGAATCCGCCGGCCAGTCCGCGCCGGATCAGTTCCGTGATCAACGGGCCGACGGGCAATGCGATGGCCAGCCCGAGCAGCCACCCGCTCATGAGCATGTCTCTCACAACAATCCCCAGAATTCTCGCATGCGCGCTTCGACAAGCCCTTTGACGGGCTCAGGGCAGGCTCAGCGCGAACGGTGTGTCTGAACGCACGTTCCGGTTTACGACCTTTCAGCACCCATGATCTGCTCGTACAGCGACCAATACCTGTCAATCTCTTCTGCCGGCCGGCAGGCTGCTTCGACACTTTGCTCTGCGTTGCGTCCAAGTACCCGGCGAAACTCATGGTCGCAGATCAAACGTTCCGCTTTTTCGATGAACTCGCTTTCGGATCCGAAGAGCAGCGCGTTCACCCCATCGGTCACAATCGAGCGGTGGCCCTCAATGTCCGAGGCCAGCACGGCAACGCCCTGGGCCATGGCTTCGAGCACCGCATTTGGCATCCCGCCTTCGGACAAGGAAGTGCTGAGGACCACATCCATGCTGGGAAGTCCCGCGCAGAGCCGGTCGTGCGGAATGGGACCGAGGAACTGTGCCCATGCGCATCCCCGCAGCATCGCCGCAATACGCGACGCCTCGTCCGGCTCGATCACTGGCCCCGCGACGACATAACGAACCTCTGCATACCGCCGCTGGAGCGCCTCCAAAGGCGGGATCACCGCCGGAATGTTCTTCACCCGGCGGATGCCCGCAGGCTGCAGAAAGACGCAATGGCTGGAATCCATCCCGAGATGCGATCGCAGATCGAATCTATGCGAAGACCGCCGCACCGACTGTCCAATGACGTGGATCCGGCCGGCGAGATCCGGCACATCGCTCAGCAGTTTGGCCTGCACTGTCGCGTGAAATACAACGAGCGCATCCGCCGATCGCAGCGTTGACAGAACCGCGCTACGCTCCCCCGGATCGAACAGGTCCTCGTTGATATCCGTACCGGTGAGCGTAATGACGGCGGGAACCCCCAAGTCCCGTGCGGCCGTAAGCGCGAGTCCCCCCGCCGCCTTAGCATGGAACCCGTGGACCACGTCGGGCCGCCACGCCGAGAGTCTCGCGCAGATCTCGTCCGGCTGCTCGCGGTCGAGGACGTAGACCTCCACCGGCGCCCCTCGCTCCGCAAGGCCGGACGCGATCCGGCCGACGGTGATGGCATTACCGCGGAGCGCTGGCAAATACGATGGCGTAATGATGGCAATGCGCATGATGTCGTGAGAACGGGCGCAGGAACGATACGACTCGAATTCTCGTTTGCACTTCGACGGGCCCGGCGCGAACAGCGACCCTCAAAGGTGAACTCCACGCCAATACAACAGCGTTCCGCCGAAAGCATTTATCGCCCGAAGAAGTTCTTGAGCATCTCCTGGAGATTCTGGCGCTTGCCTTCAGGGAAAGCTTTGTTCAATTGCTGCTCGATCCGCTGCTCGAAGCGGCCCGCCTTGGGAATGATGATTGGGTGTGATGCCGTCCCCATGACCTTGGCTTCGATCGTGGCCCGGGCCAGTTTCATCGTCACGTCGAAATTCAAACTGGAATCCAGCAGTCCCAACGCGCCGGCGGCCGTGATCGTCCCCTCGGGTTTCACCACGGTGAAATCGTTAGTCCGCAGAATGCCATTCGCCACGCTATAGTGACCGCTCGCCTGGTCAAACTCGTTCAGACGCATCCGGACACCCTGGGCGGCGAGCAGTGGGCCCACCGCTTCAGCTAGGCGCTCGAGCGGCAAGTAGTTGGTCACGCGACCGTCGCGGAGCTGGATCTGCCCGGTGCCGTTGAGCGAACCGAGCAACGCCCCGACAGTCCAGCCATCGAATTCGACCTGGCTGCTGGAGACCAAATCACTCTTCAGCTTCCACGGACCGAACCCCAACGCTTGCAGCAGCGGTTCGGTCGGAAAGTGCTCGAGGTTCGACGTCAGGCGCATACGCGGAACCTTGCCGCGCAGGTCCACCTCGACCTGGGCTCTCAGCGCCCCGGCCTGAAACCGGGCCTGGAAATCCGGAACCTGGAGCACGCCCGCTTGATAGCGGATTTCGCCCGTGGCGCCGTTCAGCGTGATTCCATGCACGCTGAGGGCCTCGATCGCCACTTGCCCGCGTGCCGACAACGCACCCGGTACGGTGGAGGCGGCGGGCACGGGGGCGGCCCAGGCGATGCCGGACGTGCTGCCCGCCTTCTTCTGCGGCGCGGTCAACAGACGATCCACGTTGAGCTTCGCGGCCGTCGCCGTGAATGTCAGGCGGGGATTACCAAGATCTGGAACGGTGAGCGTACCTTCGAGATGCTGATCGCGCAGGTCTATCGCCCAAGCATCCAACCGCAGTCCGGGATCGAGCCGTCGGCCGCGAAATGTGACCTGTGCCTTTTCGCCGGCCACTTTCTGGAAGGCACCGCCCACCCGAATGGTGGCCGGAGTGAAATCCAGCGCCCCCCGAACCTCGGGGCGCCCGAGCGGCCCTGATGCCTGAACCTCCACCGACATGGGGCCGGTGACCAACGTTCCCTTCCAGGCAGGGAAAATTGCACCCCAATCCTTCACGTCCAGATTCTTGAGGCGGAGTGTGGCGTTGACGTCGAGCGTCTCTCCGAGAGCCAACCGGGCCGCGCCTTCCAGGGTACCGGTGGCCGCCCCCTGCAGATCGGCGCGAATATCGGTGCCGATCGGATCGGTCGGTGCAACCTGACGGATCGTGCAGTCCACGTTGTGGAGTGTGAGAGGAGCCGCCGCGGACCCGGCCTCGAGGACCGTGATCTCGCCATTCCTGACGACAACCTGATTCAAGGCCAGGCCGGTCAAGAACGAAGCCTTGCCGGGCCGCGGCGCCTCGGCAGGCGCCCGAGGCGATGGCGGCGGTGCACTGGGCTTCAGGAGTCCTTCGAAGCTCCAGCGGCCGTCGGCCGCATGGACCAATCGAATGCGGGGACGCTGCAGCACGGCGCTGGCGATTTTCACCTGCCCCGTAAGCAGCGGAAGCACCTGCACGCGGACGCGCACGCCCTCCGCCGTGACGAACGGGTCGGGGCCGAATCCCGGCGCTTGGGCGATCTGGATCCCGTTGACCTCTGCGCCGAAGCCGCGCCAGAGGTTCAGGTGAAGCGCGCCGATCGTCACCTCGCGGCCGACCGCCCGACTGATGCGCTGCGCCACCATCGAACGGTAGCGCTCCAAATTGACCAGCGCCGGGAGGAGAAGGGCGGCCGCGACGAACAGGACGACGCATCCCGCCAGGACGAGTCCAGCCCAGGTGGCGATGCGCCGTGCTGTGGAGGGAATACGCATGCGGTATTCTAATCCGGCGCTTCCCAAAAAAGCGAGGCGAAATCAGCTCATCTTCAGCGCAGGAGCGTTCGGTCCAGCAAGCAAATGCGCGCACCGGCTCGACACGCTCGGCGATTTGGGCCATCATGCAGCGTTTTCGATCCGAGAGGATTCGCATGCCTGACTCACCCCAGACTTCCAACCGCCGGCGCTACGTGATCGGCGCCACGACCTTCATGAATTTGGTCCTGATGTACGGCGTTTGGTATGGGTATTCGGTCTTGCTATTGGCCCTGCTGCATGATTTCGGCTGGAGCCGATCGGTAGTCTCCGGCGCTTTCTCCACGTTCGTGCTGACGCACGGCCTGCTCGCCCCAATCATCGGCTGGATGCTGGACCGCTTCGGTCCTCGCCGGTTGGTCATCATTGGCTCGGCGGTGATCGCGCTCGGGCTTTTCTGTATGTCGTACACGACCGTCTGGTGGCACCTGTACCTCAGCTTCGGCGTGATTGTGGCGGTGGGAATCAGCCTGGGCGCGTATCTGCCGTCGGTTGCGTTGGCGCGCGGCTGGTTCCCGCAGACCGTCGGCACCGCAGTCGGGGTGATCTCGGGCGGCATCGGCGTCAGCATTTTCGCGATGATCCCACTGCTGCAATTCCTGATCGATTCGTACGGATGGCGCACGGCGTATCGGTTACTCGCTATACTGGTGATTGGTTGGGCCGTGCCGACCGCCCTCCTGTTGCTCCGCGATCCACCCGTAACCGAGGCGCCCCTGGTCGTGCAGCGCACGGCATCGAATCCGGTGGACCGACAGCCGGTCTGGACGCTGGCACTGGCGGCGCGCAACTGGCACTTTTGGGGACTGGCGGCCGTGTACTTCACGGGGAACTACGTCACACAGATGCTGTTGATCCACCAAGTCGCGTACCTCGTCGACCACGGCATCACGCCGATGACCGCCGCGATCGTAGGCGGCGTTGCCGGGATGGTGAGCGTCGGCGCCAAAGTCGGGTGGGGAGCGTTCTCCGACTGGAGCGGCCGGGAGTTGGCCTATACGCTGGCATTTCTCTGCGTATTGGCCAGTATCGGCGTACTCGTCCTGGCCGGCTGGTACCCGACGTCCTCATTCTCAATTTGGTATGCCATCTTGATCGGACTGGGGTACGCGGCCATGTCGCCGATTCCCCCCGCCGCAATCAGCGACATTTTTGGCGGACCGACCTTCTCCAGGATCTTTGGCGCGGCCTATGTGTTCGGCGGACTGGGGCTCGCCTCGGGCACCTGGAGCGCCGGCAAGATTTTTGATCTGACCGGCAGCTATGCGGGTGCCCTCTGGCTTGGTGTTCTCATGACGCTGGTGTCCCCCATCCTGCTCTGGCTGGCCGCACCCCGACGGGCGCGGCGGAACTCGTTCAGTGGGTCCTGAACGAACTGCGGGCGGTGCGGATACTCGCACAGATGCCATCAACTGGCCGGTTGTCGTCCTCACCTTCGCCACGCTGGTCGTCATTTACGGGGTCTGGTACTCGTTTTCCGTCTTCCTCGTCGCGCTGGTCCGCCATTTCGGCTGGAGTCGCGCACTCGTCTCGGGAGCCTTCTCCAGCTTTGTCCTGCTCCATGGGATGCTCGGCCCCATCGTTGGCTGGCTCGCGAGACGATACGAGCCGCGGCTCCTGTTCCTAACAGGCGGCATGCTGATCCCCATCGGATTGCTGCTCACCGCGGAGGCGACCGCGTGGTGGCAGCTATACATCGCCTACAGCGGGATCACCGCGATCGGGATCAGTCTGGCGGGCTGGGTCCCCTGTGTCATTTTCATTCAGGGCTGGTGCCCGCGCCGGTTCGCGACGGCCATGGGGGTCGCGTCGGCAGGGATCGGCGTCGGCATGCTGGCTTTGGTGCCGTTGACCCAGGTCGTCATCCAGCAGTCGGGATGGCCGTGGGCGCTTCGCATGCAGGCTTTCCTAGCGGCCGCGTGGCTGATCCCGGCAGGCTGCTGGTGGATTCGCAACCCGCCCGGCTTCGGCCGGACAGCAGGTGAAGAAAGGCAGCGGACCGACACACCCCGCCATTGGACCTTGCCGTTGGCGCTGCGGAGCTGGCGATTCTGGGGGGTGGCCGCCGGCTACTTCACCGGGAACGCCGTCACGCAGATGCTTGTCATCCATCAGGTCGCATACCTGGTGGATCACGGCATGCCGGTGATGGCGGCTGCGACGGTCGGGGGAATCGTTGGGCTCGCCACGATCGGCGCGAAGGTGGGCTGGGGCGTTCTCTCGGATCGGGCCGGCCGCGAGATCACGGCGGGGCTGGCCTTCGGGCTGGTGTGCCTCAGCGTCGCTGTGTTGGTGCTGGCCGGACAGTATCCGGAATCATGGGTCCCGTACCTGTATGCGGTCCTGATTGCGTTCGGGTACGGCGTGCTGTCGCCCGTCTTTCCGGCGATTGCCGGGGACCTGTTCGCCGGTCCAGGATTCTCGACGATCTACGGAACCCTCTACGGGGTCATTTGCCTGGGCCTCGCTGCGGGGCCTTGGGCGGCGGGAAAGATTTTCGATGCGACCGGTAGCTACGGGGCCGCGCTCTGGGCGGGGCTGGCATTGGCCGCCGTAACGCCCGGCCTGCTCTGGCTCGCCGCCCCGCGTAGACCCAATCCGGTTCCGGAACGGTAAAGGCGATGCCGATTCGCGCGTCGAGACGGAGCAGCCTGAACGACCGGTAGTCAGGATCCCGTAGAGCGGGCTTTGCCCGCCATTGGTGACTACCGTGAAGAAGTACGTTCCGCCCGGAACTCGGACACGGCGGTAGTGAGGCATGATACATGCGCTGGACGGTTGGCTCAATGAATCGCGGGCGTAGCCCGCTCTACGAGTTCGTCCGGTTTATCCCCGCTCTACGGCCTGCCGAGCGGCGAGCAGGTTTCCATCCGGGACGGTCAGCGGATACGTGCAACCGGCGGCGACGATCAATCGCCGGCCGTCCATCTGCTGAATGGCGTCTCGGACCTGCGCCTGCACCTCGGCGGGCGTCCCGAAATGCAGCAGCTTGAATTGCTCTACGCCGCCCACCAGCGCCCCCGGAAATTCCTTGGCAGCTTGTGCGAGGCTGGGCCCCGCCGCGCGGTCGTGCCAATTGAGACCCTGGATAGGATAGTCGGTAACCTTCGAAAACATGGGGTGCTGGCCATGGAGGTGCAGCAGCGTGAGCCAACCGCCCCGCGCAGCCTCGAGGACCTTCAGATCGGTGGGGCGTCCGAAACGGCGGTACTCCTCCTCGCTCATCGCCTCGTAGCTCGCCGCCGAGGTCGAGAGGAAAATGCCATCCGCCCCAGCTGCAATCGCCGCCTTCGCGAATGCCGCGCAGGTTTCTGTGAGTGCGGACAGGGCGCGCCCGACCCGCTCGGGGTCTCGGCGGAGGTGAATGAGATAGGTTTCGTCCGCCAGGAACTTGGCCATGGATAATGGATTGAATACCGTCTGGATGACCGGCGTGTTCGGCTCGCGATTTTTGAGCACGATCTCCAGACAGCGCAGTTGCCGGGCATAGACGCCCTTGCGGACATCGAGCGGCTGGATGCGGTCCCAATCCTCGAGTCGCGCGATCACCCGCTTCAGATGATCGCGATCCCCGATCGGAATGCCGCGGTACGCATGCTCCGCACCGTAATCATCGATGCAGTAAGTATGGGAGGGGGTGACTTTGATGAAATCCCAATCGTACCGGCGCTGAAAATCGAGCTGCGCCAGCGCCAGCCCATCCGCATCCTGATCGTCAACCGGCCAGTGCCGCCAGAACGCGACCGCGGGCCGATCAACGGGCTGCCCCGCTACTGTCGCTTGCAACCGTTCCCTGTGGTTCATGCTGGACATGCGAGACTCCCTTGTGTGGCAGAACCGTGATCGTGTCACAAGCCCATGTTCGTGTTCGTGGTCGTGTTTCAGGGCTACGTGCTCTTGCGGTTACGACCACGAACGCGGTATTTCGGTGCTTGGCGCTAGAACTTATACGCCTTCTTCGCCAGTCGATAGGCGGTGTCCTGAATCATCTCTTCGGCGTCCGCGAAGTCCACGATCCCGCGCACGACCAGCCCGGCAATCCAATTCGCCTCCACCCGGCGGGACAAATCATGGCGGGCAGGGATGGATGGGAATGCGCGTGTGTCATCGTTAAAGCCGACCGTGTTGTAGAGGCCGGCCGTCTCGGTCACCAGTTCACGGAAACGCTCCATGCCGTTCAGGCTGTCGAAGAACCACCAGGGCGGACCGAGCTTCACCGCCGGGTAGTGGCCGGCCAGCGGGGCCAGTTCGCGGGAGAGCGTGGACTCGTCCAGCATGAAGAGAATCAGCGTGAGGCGTGGGTCGTTGCCGTATTTTGCGAGCAGCGGGCGCAGCGACCGCGTCCATTCGGTCGCAACGGGAATGTCGGCGCCCATATCGGTCCCGAAGCGCTCGTAGATGATCGGGTTGTGGTTCCGGAACGAACCGACGTGGAACTGCATCACGAGGCCGTCCTCGATGCTCATCCGCGCCATTTCCATCAACAGATGGCCGGTGAAGCGCACCGCGTCCTCGGCGCTGGCCTGGCCGGCGAG
This sequence comes from Vulcanimicrobiaceae bacterium, assembly GCA_035505475.1. GTDB lineage: Bacteria > Methylomirabilota > Methylomirabilia > Methylomirabilales > 2-02-FULL-66-22 > 2-02-FULL-66-22. The sequence goes on along the minus strand of DATJQT010000222.1, from coordinate 857 downwards.
CGCGCGCTGGAAAATGGATTCGGCTTCGGTCGCGGACAGCTCGCCCGTGTACGCTGTCACCGCCGCATGATCGGTCGAGGTGGCGCCCAAACTCTTGAAGAAGGCGCGACGATTTTCGAGCGCCTGAATCAGCGCCTTGGCGCTGGTCACCTCGATCCCGCTGATGTTGCCGAGCGCGTCGATGTTCTTCCGCCAGTTGGGCGCGTCGATATTGACCACCGCATCGGGACGGAAACAGGGCACGATACGGCCGGTCCAGCCCGATGTGCGCAGTGCCTGGTGATGCGTGAGAGGATCGGTCGCGGCATCGGTCGTGGACATGACCTCGATGTTGAACCGCTCGAACATCTTGCGGGGACGAAATTCGGGGGACGCAAGCTTTTCTTCAATCTGGCCGTAGATCCGCTGCGCGGACTCACCGTCGAGCTTTTCGTTCACGCCAAAGACGGAATGCAGCTCGTCGCCCAGCCACATCCCCGTGGGGGTACCGCGGAAGAGATAGAAGTGATCCGCAAAGGTCTGCCACACTTTGCGGTGATCTCGTTCGACCGCACCGCCATCGCGCCGGGGAATGCCGAGCGACTCCATCGACACGCCTTGCGAGTACAGCATCCGAAAGACGTAGTGGTCGGGGACGATCAGGAGATCGGTCGGAGTGCCCAGGGAGTAATTGGGATCCGCAAACATGCGCGGATCCACGTGCCCGTGCGGACAGATCAATGGCAGCTTGGCGACGATCTGATACAGGCGCGTCGCGATCTCCTTCTGGCGAGCGTCCGGACCAAAATACCGATCTGCGGGAAGATTCAGCTTTGCCATCGCATGAGCCTCCTGAGTGGCCAATTGCAGGAAACGTT
>DATJQT010000221.1:0-2738 GCA_035505475.1 Vulcanimicrobiaceae bacterium | reverse complement strand
GGCGCGACAGGTGTCCAGCTGAGCCTCGAGATGGCCGGGTGGCCCACCCCCGGCCCGCTCTCGTTATCCCGGAATCCGTCCGCGACAGGAGGAACGACGTATGGCTCGGATCCGCGTCGGCGTGATCGGCTGCGGGCTGATCGGCCAGATGATGCACCTGCCACACCTGAAGGAGTTGCACGAACTCTATGACTTGGTGGCCCTCTGCGACGTTTCGCCGGGCACGTTGAAGTATGTCGCCGACTATTACGGAGTGCAGAAGCGGTTCACGGACCACCGCGCGCTGCTCCGCGAACCGGTCGATGCCGTGTTCGTGCTCTCGGCGGATTCGCACGGGCCGGTCATCATCGACGCGCTCAATGCCGGCAAGCACGTGTGCGCTGAGAAGCCCATGTGCTTCACCCTCCGCGAGGCGGACGAGATCTTGGAGGCGCACCGCCGCGCCGGCACCGTGTGCATGATCACCTACATGAAGCGCTACGACCCGGGCTTCCGGTATGCGCAGCCGCTGATTCAGCGGATGCCGGACCTGCAGACCATTCACATCACCGTCCTCCATCCATCCGAGGCCATGCAGATCTCCCATCACGACATTCGTCGGTTTGCCGATGTGCCCGCCGACGTCCGGGCCCGGCTCCGGGCGGAGCAGGACGCGCTCATCCGGGAGGCCGTGGGGGACTTCACCCCGCTCGAGCGGCGGGTCTTCTCCGATAACCTCCTGTCCACGCTCGTGCACAACGTCAATGTGCTGCGTGGCCTCTCCGGCGACCCGGATTCCGTGCTGTTCACGGATGTCTGGCACGAGGGGGAGGGCATGCTCAGCGTGCTGCGGTATGCCTCGGGCGTCCGCGCCATCATCAGCCTGCAGTACCTGCCCGATCTGGCCCACTATGAGGAAACCTTTGCATATTACGGCAAGGCCAACCGGGTTCGGCTCGTCTTCCCGTCGCCATTTTTCCGCAACATGCCCACGCCCGTGATCGTGGAAGGCGTGGACAGCGGCGCGCCCTTTGAGACGCACGTGACCGCCTCCATGAAGGAGGCGTTCAAAGAAGAGTTGCTGCACTTCGCCGACTGCGTGACCCACGCCAAGCCCCCGCTCACCACGCCCGAAGAGGCCAAGGGGGATGTCGCGCTCTTGCACGCCATGTTCCACGCTATGAGGAGGTCGGTCGCATGAGCGCGCGCGGCACGGAGCAACGATCGCGATCCGTCCGCCAAGTCGCGCCCCCCGCTCCGCTGGTCCTGACGGTCGGCATCCTTGGTTATGCCGGGGTTGCCCGGGCGCACCTGAACGCACTCAAGAAGCTCCCGTATATCTTCCCCGATCAGCCTGTCCGCTTCGTCCTGGCCGGCGTAGGCGGACAGTCGCCCGCGGGGGTCGATGCCGCGGCCCGCCAGTATGGGTTCGCCTATGGCACGACCGATTGGCACCGCCTCGCTGAGGACCCCGCGATCAACCTGTTTATTAATTGCGCACCGAACGACATGCACGCAGAGCCGTGCCTGACGGCCGCTGCCCACGGTGCCCATGTCTTGTGCGAGAAACCCCTGGCACGGGATGCGGCCGAAGCGCGGCGAATGTGGGAGGGGGTGCGGCGGAGCGGAATCCGGAACCAGGTGAGTTTCAACTACCGGTTCGTCCCCGCCGTCCGCCTGGCTCGCGAAATGCTCCAGGCTGGTGACCTCGGGGAGATCATCCACTTTCGATCGCGGTACACGGATGACACGCTCAGTAATCCGATGCTGCCGCATACCTGGCGGCAGGAGAAGCGGCGCGCGGGTACGGGCGCCGTCGGCGACATCGCGTCGCACGTGCTGGACATGGCTCTTTTTCTCATCGGACCGCTCCGGCAGGTCGCCGGCATCTCGCGCATCGTCGTGCCGCGCCGGCCCGCAACACGCGGGGGGCGCCGCATGAAGGTCGTGGACGTCGAGGACGTGTACGCCGCTGCCGTGCAGTTCGCAAACGGGGCGATCGGCACCCTGGAGGTGTCGACCTTCTGTCCGGGGCGGAAGAACTATTTCACGTTCGAGGTGAACGGGACGAAGGGGACGCTCTGTTTCAATCTTGAGCGACTGAACGAACTCGAGGTGTATCGACCAGAACCGACCGGCCGCCGCGACCGAGGTTTCGCCACGGTTCTGGTCACCGAAGCCGATCACCCCTATGGGGGCACCTGGTGGCCGCCCGGCCACATTATTGGCTGGGAACACACGTTCGTCCATCAACTGCATCACCTCGTGCGCTGCATTGCTGGAAAGGAGAATGTAACTCCGCTCGCGGCGGACTTCCGGGTAGGGTATGAGAACGTCCGTGTTTGCGATCGCCTGATCGAGGCGGCGGCGACCGGAACCTGGGTCCGGATGCCGTAAACATAAAAGGGAGGATACTCATGAAAGCCCTTATGTTAGAGGCCGGCTGGGCCCCGAAGCCCGGCTACGTGGTCAGTGAGTTCGAGAAGACAACCGGGAAGGCCGTCGTCGGCAACAGCATCTACCAGGCGCCGAAGCTGTCCGTGCAAGACATTCCCACGCCAAAGCCCGGCCCCAAGGACGTCCTGTTGAAGATCCGGGCCTGTGGCGTGTGCGGCTCCGACATCCACATGCTGGAAACCGATAAGGACAACTACGTCCTCTACCCGGGCCTGATGAAGCTGCCCGTCGTCACCGGCCACGAGTTTGCCGGCGTCGTGGAGGAGGTGGGTAAAGAGGTGCGGGACCTCACGAAGGGCGAC
>DATJQT010000220.1:0-1922 GCA_035505475.1 Vulcanimicrobiaceae bacterium | reverse complement strand
TCATCGGCATGAGCATGGGCGGCTATTTCGCGCCGCGCGCCGCCGCCTTCGAAGAACGCATCGACGGCGTCGTGGCGTACGACACCATGTACGATTTCGGTGCGATAGCGGGTCCACTCATGGCCGCAGCGAAAAATCCTCACGCGACAAACAATATTTCCGTCTCGTGGGCCTACCGCAATGCGTTGTGGACCATGGGCACCAGGGACGTCGACGAAACCATTGAGGCATGCGCTGCTTACACGCTCGCGCCTGTCGCCGATCGCATCCGGCAAGACGTATTGATTCTGGCAGGTACGGAGGATCATTTTGTTCCGATCCACCAAACCGCTGACTTCGAGAAAGCACTCGTCAACGCACGCAGCGTGACCACACGGATTTTCGATCGGCCATCGGGTGGCGCCGGGCACTGCCAGGGCGGCGCGTTAACGCTCTATCACGCAGCCGTTTTCGATTGGCTCCTGGAGAAATTCCCCGAGTGCCGTACGACGGGCCATGACGTCTTCTCGCTGACGGAGCAGCGGCTCCCAACCGATAAGGGATGAGCAAATTGGGGATGTGAGGAGGATATATGCGTGTAGGCATTGCCACTGATCACGGTGGATTTGGTCTGAAGGAAGAATTGCTCGGCCAGCTTCGCGCTGCAGGACACGAGGTCGTCGATTTCGGCGCTCATCGCCTGAGCGAGGGCGATGACTATCCCGACTACGTTGTCCCGCTGGCACTCGCCGTAGCTACACAGAAGGTCGAGCGTGGCGTGGCGATCTGCGGCAGCGGCGTCGGCGCGTCGGTGTGCGCCAATAAGGTTCGGGGGGTTCGCGCGGCGTTAATCCACGACCACTTCTCGGCCAGGCAAGGGGTCGAGGACGATCACATGAACATCCTTTGCATGGGCGGCCGGACAGTCGGGCCGGCTGTCGCCTGGGACCTCGTCCAGACGTTCCTTACCGCCGAATTCAGCCAGGCAGAGCGGCACCTGCGGCGCCTGGGCAAAGTGGCGGCCCAGGAGGCGCGATCGGCCGACGACCCGCGAGAAGCCGGATCTCCACCGTTGGGAACCTAGCGAGGGCACTCCATGGCTTGGATTACGATCGCTAATCGGGGCAAGAGCTTTCCGCTCGGCGCCGCCGTATGCCCTGATGGCGTAAACTTCAGCATCTTCTCCAAACACAGCACTGCGGTGGACTTGCTCCTCTTCGAGCGCGTGGACGAGTCAAAACCGTCTCGCGTGGTCGCTCTCGATCCGCAGGCGAATCGCACCTACCACTACTGGCACACGTTTGTGCCGGGGGTGAAAACGGGACAGCTCTATGCGTACCGAGTCCGTGGCCCCTACGCTCCGGAGCGCGGGCTTCGATTCGATCCGGATAAGGTGCTCCTGGATCCCTACGGGAAGTGCGTGGCCCGGCCGCCAGGATACAGCCGTCAAGCCGCGAGCCATAGCGGAGACAACGCCGCGGTGGCGATCAAGAGCGTCGTCGCGGACCCGGACACGTACGATTGGGAAGGCGACAGCTCCCCACGGAGACCCTTCGCCAAGACGGTGCTGTACGAGATGCATGTGGGCGGCTTCACCAGGCATCCCAGTTCCGGCATTACGGCCGCCCGGCGGGGCACCTATGCCGGACTGGCGGAGAAAGCCCCCTACTTGCAGGACCTTGGCGTCAGTGCGGTCGAAGTGCTCCCCGTCTTCGCCTTCCACGAGCAAGATGGTCCCGCGGGATTGGGCAATTACTGGGGGTATGCCCCCCTTTCTTTTTTTGCCCCCCATGACGGCTACAGTTCCCGCCGCGATCCGCTAGGGGCGCTCGATGAGTTCCGGGATATGGTCAAAGCGCTGCACCGGGCCGGAATCGAGATCCTCCTGGACGTCGTGTACAACCATACCACGGAGGGCAACGAGACCGGGCCGACCCTGTGTT
>DATJQT010000219.1:0-1275 GCA_035505475.1 Vulcanimicrobiaceae bacterium | reverse complement strand
CCGCCGGTGAGCACCTTGCCCGACGACGGCACGACAGTGTTGTAGGCGCGCGCGAGGCGGGTGATGGAGTCGAGCAGGATGACCACGTCACGCTTGTGTTCGACCAGGCGCTTGGCCTTTTCCAGAACCATCTCGGTCACCTGCACGTGGCGGGTGGCCGGCTCATCGAAGGTGGAGGCCACGACCTCGCCGCGCACGGAGCGGGACATATCGGTCACTTCCTCGGGGCGTTCGTCGATCAGCAGCACCATCAGGAACACTTCCGGATGGTTGGCGGTGATGGAGGCGGCGATGTTCTGCAGCATCACCGTCTTGCCGGTGCGCGGCGGGGCGACCACCAGGGCGCGCTGGCCCTTGCCGATGGGCGCCACCAGGTCGATGACGCGGGAGGTGTAGTCCTTTTGCTGGCCCTTCACGGTGGGCTCAGCGATCTCCACCTCCATCTTCAGGCGCGAAGTGGGGTAGAGCGGCGTGAGGTTGTCGAAGTTGATGCGGTGCTTCACCGCCTCGGGGGACTCGAAATTGATCTTGTCCACCTTCACGAGGCTGAAATAGCGCTCGCCTTCCTTGGGCGCGCGGATCTCGCCATCAACCGTATCGCCGGTGCGCAGGCCGTAGCGGCGCACCTGGGCGGGGGAGACGTAGATATCTTCGGGGCCGGGGAGGAAGTTGGCTTCCGGGTTGCGCAGGAAGCCGAACCCGTCGGGCAGGATTTCCAGCGTGCCATCGCCGAAGATGGATTGGTCGTTTTCGGCAAAGGCCTTCAGGATGGAGAACATCATGTCCTGCTTGCGGAGCGAGGACGCATTTTCGACCTCCAGCTCCTCAGCCAGGGCCAGGAGGTCGGTGGGGGTTTTTGCCTTCAATTCGGCGAGATGCATGGGGGCCCGATCGATGGAATCGCCGCGGCAGAACTGCCGCAACACGGATAGGTGTGGGAAAAAATGCGCCAACCCTGGACGATGGGCGGCACCCGGCACGGACGGCCTGCCACTCTAATGGTGCCTTCGCCCCAAAACGTCAAGCCGGGGCGGGGTTACAGTAAGTCAAGGGAGGGGGGACGCGTTCCCTTCCGGTCAGCTGGCGATAAGGAAATCAGCCTCGGTGAGGGCGCGGATCTCCTCGATGGTCACGTCCGGCGCGTGCTCGACGAGCACCAGCCCGGGGGAGCTGTCCTTCACCACGTCGAACACGGCGAGGTCGGTGATGATCTTGCTGACCACGCCCTTGCCGGTGAGCGGCAGGGTGCATTGTTTGAGGATTTTCGGCTCGCCC
>DATJQT010000218.1:0-1654 GCA_035505475.1 Vulcanimicrobiaceae bacterium | reverse complement strand
CGTCCACGCAGGGCTTGCGCCAGAGCTGCGAGGAGCGGTCGTCGAACAGGTTGAAGTCGTGGGCGTCGTAGCCTTCCTGCTGGACGATCTTGAGCTTGACGTCCTGGTAGTCGAGATCGGGGGAGTAGGCCTGGGAATCCTGGTCAGGAAGGGAGAACCTGCGGGTGAAGAAGAAGCGGGCGATCTGGCGGGATCGGAGGTATTTGCCCTGGCTCTTTGGCTGGAAGCTGCTCCGATTCCATACTCATAAGAGTAAGACCATTTCCGGGGCGCCCTGCTTGACAAGATGCCCGTTCGGGAGTAATGAGTATATAAGTAGTATGCATTTGCCGTCACATCGCCCCGTCCGCCGTACTGCCGCCCGCCCCGAGGTCTGCGCTCAGCTCCTCGGCGAGCATATCCGGACAGCCCGCCTGAGGGACGGCCGGCCCCTCGAGGAGATCGCTCCGCTGGCCGCCCTGACGGTGCCGGAGTGGGAGGCCATCGAAGCCGGCCAGGTTCCCGACACTTGGGAGCAGGTCTGCCTGATCGCCGCGGCGCTCCATATCGGCCGCACGTGGATGGCCTGGCTGGTGAAGCTCTATGCCGGGGCCGGGAAGAAATGACCTGTGCCGGCCAGGGTCTCCCCGGACCCTGGCCAACGGTACTCATAACCAGATAGCCTCATCTCTGAAGGGAGGTGAGGGAGATCAACAAAGCGAAAGAACCGGAGCTGAAACGCATGAATCTGAACGTGCCCATCGAACTACACAACGCCTTCAAGTCAACCACCGCGGCCCGGGGGCAGAACATGACCGACGTGCTGCTGGAATTTATCCGGGACTATGTCGTGAAGAACTCGCCCTTGAAGCCCAAGGGGCGGCGCAGGTGAAACACGCCGCCCTGTTTCTCCGGGTCTCGACCGTCGACCAACACCCGGAAACACAGCTGCACGACCTGCGCCAGATGGCCGCCCAGCGCGGCTATGCGATTACGCAGGAGTACACGGACCGGATCAGCGGCGCCAAGGCGCGCCGGCCTGGTCTGGATAACCTGATGCAGGATGCCCGCCGCGGCCGCTTCGAGGTGGTCCTGGTCTGGGCATGCGATCGCATCGCCCGCTCCACCCGGCACTTCCTCGCAGTGCTCGATGAGCTGAACCGGCTGAAGATCGAGTTCGTCAGCTTCCGCGAGAGCATCGATACGGGCGGCCCGCTGGGCCGCGCCATCGTGGTCATCATCGGGGCCATCGCGGAACTGGAGCGCAACCTGATCGTCGAGCGGGTGCGCGCCGGCATGCGGCGCGCCCGCCTTGAAGGCCGCCACATCGGCCGCCAGCCGCTAAACCTGGATCGCGAGGCCATCGTCCGCGATCGCCGCCAGGGGCAGAGTCTGGGCCAGCTGGCCCGCAACTACAGCGTGTCCCGTACTACCATCCACCGCGTGCTCCAGGAGCACGCCTCAACCTCGCAGGAGCACGTCGCATGAACCAACGCTCGGCTGCCCTTCTTTATCCCGTTGCCCTGGCCGGCATCGCCGCCGGCCTCTTCTATGCCGTCCGTTCGGCCCGCAGACGCGACCCTCTTCTCTGCGAGATCCGCCGCACAGTCGAGCAGAACGCCGCCAGATCCCACGCAACCTACCGGCTCCTGAAAAAGCAACGGAGCGCTCTCCG